>DASUTF010000426.1:0-19871 GCA_036374695.1 Pyrinomonadaceae bacterium | reverse complement strand
TCCCGCAATGAAGGCTGCCCTAAAATTATGCACCACTGCGTCGACACGATCCTTCGACAACAGCAGCGTAACAACGCCATGTGATTGACCTACATTCTCAATAGCGTCGCCAGCGCCGAGTCGCGTCTGCTCCTCTGGGTCAAAGGAACGGAAACTTAACCGAGCTTTCTTGATTCGGGCTATTGTTCGGATCTCAATGTCAGTCTTGACTCTGGGGAGGACCACGTAAACTGGAGCAGCGCCATTAATAGTTTCGGGTATTGTTAGTGGTGTTAAGTCAGTAAGCTGGCGCAGAAAGTGCGCAAGATGGCCCGAATTCGAGTATTCCTCGTAACCGAGCGTGTCGAAGATTCCTATTTGTCTGATCAATTCATCCGAGCCGGTTAGCGAAGAGTTCTTGACTAGAGCAACACGTTTACCGCAGCCAATCGCGTAACCAACTTCAAAGGTTACGTTAAAGTTCAGTCGCGTGATATCAGCAACCAAAATGTTGCCTTCTTCGATTCGCGTAAGTATCGGGTCAACAATAAATCTGCCAGGAATATCATTTTCTTCCCAAGAGGCAAGGTTTTTTCCGGTGCCTTCTGACTTGAGAATCTCAAGTGCAGATCGCAAAGTAGTACCGATAGGCTCGGGTTTCGAAGGGTAGGCTAGCAGACCGTTGAGTTCAGGCATTTATAGGCTGACACGAAAGTGTTACGCGCGTGGCAGTATACAGCAAGTAATGGGACACTTGAGCGGGTTTGGAGAATCGTATTTCAAAATGCACTTACCGCACCCCCACCAACCCCTGCACACTCAGAATCAGCTTCTCGGTGTCGTAACCAATCCCGTCCTTGAAGACAATCTCGACGTTTTGGATGTCGGTAATCTTCAAAGCAGGATTGCCTTTCACGATCATCAGGTCGGCTTGTTTGCCCACCGCGATTGAGCCGATGCGTGCATCCTCGCCCAGGAACTTCGCGCCGTTGAACGAAGCGATCTTGATGGCTTCCACGGGAGTGAAACCGGCTTCGACCAGCAGCTCAACCTGACGCAGATCGCCAAAGCCGGCGACGATGCCGCCGTTGCCGGTGGGATCGAGGCCGGCGATAAGCAAGCCTCCGGCGGCGACAAAGGCGCGCTCAAATTCCATCGACTTGCGAATCAATTCTGGCGTAGGCGAGTTCGCAGCCACCCGTGAACGCGCATTCAGGTAACGCACGCGCGCGTCTGGATTCATCACATTCAGCACGCGCGGATTCAGAACGGCGCTCGCCGCACCGATGCCGGTTTGGGTTAGCGGCGCACCCGCTTCAAACACCGGCAGCGTCGAAGTAATCGCCACGTTCTTCGCGACCAGCACCCGAATCGTTTCCTTCACTGATTCACTGTTGATGTCAAGATTGCGCAGGCTGGCGGGCACGCCACTGGGACACTTGTCGGGCTGCTTGTTGGGAACGTATTCAGAATTGGCGAGCAGGCCGTGCTCGAGATTGTCTATGCCGATCTCAGCCGCTTCTTTATAGCCGACGGAACACAGGTGGCCGGTGACTTTCAGGCCGCGCTTGTGCGCCTCTTCCACCGCCGCGCGCAACTGTTCGCGCGTGATGTTCATGTAGGCTTTGAAAGACGTCGCGCCCTGGTCGGCCCAGTAGTTCACCAGCCGCCGCGCGTCGTCGGCGTCCTTGAGCTGATGCATCACCGGAGTGAAGGCGCCGGCGCCTTCCAGGTAGGGCGCGGTGATGTGCATCTTCGGCCCAATCATGCGGCCGCCGTCGATCAGCTTCTTGATCTCCAAATCCAGATGAGGCTGAACGCTGCCGGTCGTGCGAATCGTCGTTACGCCGAGTGCCAGGTAGAGCCGCGGGAAACTCGTGCCCATGTTCGAATACATCGGCGGCGAACCGCCCATGGGGAAGAACATGTGGTTGTGCATGCCGACGAGACCCGGCAGAACCGTGTAGCCCTTCAGATCGACCACCTTAACGGTTCCCGTTATCTTGGCCTCATCGGCCGGACCAACCCACTCGATCTTGCCATCGCGAATGACGATGGTTTGATCTTCACGAGCCGGCGCGCCTGTGCCGTCGATCACGCGCACGTTTGTAAGCGTGATGAGCGGCGCGTCGTAGCGAATCAATTGCTGGCGATCGGATTGCGGTTGGGCGAACGCCGAGAAGCAGAGCGTCAGCAGCAGAAGGCAGGCAGATGCGGTTTTCATGGGCCGGGATTATAGATGCGAGGCGGAGGTTTCACCACAGAGGACACGCGGGACTGGAGGGTGGTTCAGTCTGATTTCTAATATTCACACCGCGGCTTGAGCCCGGTGTCACGCGAAGCAAGCACACGGGAAACCGTTTAAACGGTTTCCCCGTCCGCGGTGCACGCCACGGCGCCGCGCTAAAGCGGCGGCGTGAATGAGAAGTTTTCTTAAGAATGAACCAGACACGTGGGACTGGGGGTGATAATTCGCAGTCTCTCTGTGTCTCAGCGAAGTCTCAGTTTCTCAGGGATCTGACCACACAGTCACAGAGGGCGCCCAGAGGCACGGAGGCGTACTTGGGGAGAACCCGTTACTGGATGACTTTCTGTTTACGTAACCAGTCAACGATGTCAGGCCAGTATCTCAAATGCTTACCCGTAGAATAATGCTCAAGGTTGTGATTTCCGTCCGGGTAAATCTTCACCGTGAACGGTGATCCCCGCGCCTTAAGTTCGGTGACAATCCTCGCACTGCGTTGCGCCGGTATGTCTATGTCCCGATCGCCGTAAAGCCAAAGAGTAGGCGTCTTCATGCGCGTGAGAACCGGGAGCGGCTCATATCCAGCCAGCCCGCTGTAACTGTCCAATCGCTGTTCTACCTGCTCGGCATTGAGGCCCGAACCCGCGCGAGTTCCTTCACCGGTGAGCGAGCTGAAATACATCTCGAGACCGTAGGATGTTGCCGGTCCCGAAAGAATCACGCTGAATGGAATGTCCTGCTGGACGTCGCAGGCGATGGGAATGATCCATCCGGCCTGGCTGCCGCCGAACAGTCCGACGCGCTTGGCATCCACCATCGGATGTTTTCTGAGAAATGCCAGACAGGCCAACACATCGTCCGCGATGGCGCGTAACTGTGCTTCGCTGGACTCGGTTCTTACCTCTTCAAAGCGGCCCGTTGACTGGCCTACCCCCGGCTTGTCATAGGTCAGAACGACGACACCTTCCGGCACAAGGTTGCGCCAGACGATCGTCAGATCCTGTGCTTGACGTGGCCCGGAGCTATGCACGGCAACGACGGCGGGAAAAGGGCCTGTGCCCCAACGCGGCAGAGAAACTGTGGCAGCCAGTTCAGCTCCGCGAGAAGAGATTCTGACTTGTTCGTGACGAATTGTGTGGAAGCCGGTGAGGTATGCGTAAACGCCGAACGCCGAGCCCAAAAGCAGCAAGGCGGTTATGGCCAGCAGCTTCCTGGTCCGGCGTTTGGGCGACTTCATTGAGTCAACCGGGTGAGGCGCAGCACTGGCTCGCGCGACGCCAATTTGAGGTCCTCAGATCAGATCACCACGGTGCGCGTGCGGACGCGCGGCGGCCGTGGCGGTCGCGGCGCCCTCGACACGCCGAGTTTCCTTTGCACCAGGCTTTCGACGGTCACCGGAACACCTTCGCCTTTAGCCTTGCGGATGAACTCGCCGTCGATCTTGAAGATGCGCAGCTTCACAACTTCTTCCATGGTGAGATTAGTCAGGCCTTCGTTGCGAACTTCGGCAAGAAACTCAGGCGTGACTTTGAAGATGCTCATCTTCACCAGACTCTCAAATCCCTGGTTGCCAAATCCCATCTCCGTCGCGCGCCTCACCGCGGCAGCATCTATCTTGAAGATGCGCGCTTTTACGAGGTCTTCCATGGTGAGGTTCGGGAAACCGGTCGACTTCATCTCGCGCATGAATGCGCCGTCGATTTTGAAGATGGCCGCTTTGAAAAGGTCGCCAACATCGAGGTTCGGGAAGTTCGCGGAGCGCAGGTCATCGGCAAGCGCCGTTGTGACGTTCAGCACTGCGGCCGTGAATAGTCTTTCTTCCGGAGTACTTTCATGCTTTGGCCCTCTCGATTCCTTCTGCACGCCTGATTCTTTCTCAAAGTCGAAACCGCGCGTCTTCATCGCGGCCAGAAAACCTGTGTTGCCGATGAACCGGTACGTGCCGGTGCCTTTCTCGTTTTGGAAAGTGCCTTCGCCTTCGATCGTGCCGGCCTCGCGCGTCAGCCGGAAGCTTACGGGCCCGCCGTTCAATACCTGTTCGCGGTTTAAGCCCAGTTCGGAAAATTCAAACGTGTGGCCGATGGTGTGATTCCATTTCTTGTCACCATCGGTCTCGCGACGCATCGCGAAATTAAGATTGACCTTCGATTTGTCTTTAACGAGCGAACCCTTCCACTCGCCGGTCAAAGACTGGGCTGAGGCGCTCAGGCCAATCACACCCACCGCGATGAATAAACTCAGGGAAAGGACTGTCAATTTTCTACTTGGCATTGGCGATCTCCTCGGTTACAGGAATTGAACAGACACGAGTTCATTGGTGATAACGCGCGAAGGCAGCCGGAGTTCCGGAAAAAATTGGGGCAGTAGCCCGACCGTCAGGGAGGGCGTTCTGAGGTTTTCAGATCTGAGATCTCATTACGCCCTCCCTGACGGTCGGGCTACTGCCTCGATCAGCCAAGCGCTCACTCACCCTTCCGGCGTCCATTCCATCTGAAAATGCGTGCCGGTTTCGCTGATGCGCTGAAAACCGAGGCGCTCGAACAATGGAATCGCGCGGCTGAACCGAATCACCTGCAAACGCAAGGGCTTCTTTTGCCGCTTCGCCTCGATCTGTAGTTCGCGGAGCAAGTGTGCGCCGATGCCGGCGCTGCGATGCCCCGGCTGTAAAGCGATATCGACACAGCGAATTTCGTGTTCACGCGGCTCGAACATCAACCGGCCGATGGGTTCGCCGTCTCGCGTGACGATTTGATCCACGGGCTTGCGGTACTCGTTCGCATGAAAACGCTGTTGCGCTTCGTACTGCATGTCGAGAAATTCGCTCACGCGCTCTTCTTCCCAGCCAAGCCCGCGCAAATCGTCGCCGCGGCTGCTCTTGTAAAGCGTGAGCAGGAACGGCGCGTCTTCCGTGGTCACCGGGCGCAGACTAATCGAGTTTGCTGGAGCGGGTTCTGCCATTGCCCGAGATTCTAATCGAAGTGATCGGATTTGAATATGCTGAGAGTAAGTTGATGTTTGCGTTTCTTTGCGACTTTTCGTCTTGGCGTGAACTGAGCCCCACCGAGGATGTTCACGCAAAGGTGGCAAGTCGCAAAGTTCCGCAAAGAAGAAATGCGATGCGCGGCAAGTCGCAAAGGGCAACCAAAAGTGACATAATGCGGGCGCTTTCCCAGGACAAATCAACTTTTTTTGGAGAGGTTTTATGAAGCGTTCTCTTGGCATTCTTGTGACTGTGCTGGTGCTCTTGTCCGCGGTCGTCGCGCAGGGGCAGCGGTTTACCATCGACGATCTAATGAAAGTGCGGCGCGTCAGCGATCCGCAAGTTTCGCCTGACGGCCGGCAAGTGGCGTTCGTCATTGGTGACGTGCATTTCGATGACAACCGAACCGTCAATCAGATTTACGTCGTGCCCATCGGCGGTGGCGAGCCAAAGCAACTGACCAAAGGCGGGACTTCGTCGAGCCAACCGCGCTGGTCGCCGGACGGAAAAAAGATCGCATACGTCACCGGTGGTCAGATTTGGGTAATGGACGCCGACGGTGATGACAAAGAGCAGGTCACGAAACTCTCCACGGGCGGCAGCGGGCCGGTCTGGTCTCCGGACGGCAATTGGATCGCGTTTGCCTCGGACGTCTATCCGGAGTGCAATGACGATGCTTGCAACAAGGCCAAGGATGACGCGGCCGAAAAAAGCAAAGTTAAGGCGCACATCACGGATCGTCTGCTGTTCCGGCACTGGGTTGAATGGCGCGACACAAAGCGAACGCACACGTTCGTGATTCCCAGCAACGGCGGCACGGCGCGCGATCTCACTCCTGGAGATTTCGATGCTCCGCCTTACGCGGTCGCCGGCGACATCGATTATTCGTTCTCGCCTGATTCGAAAGAAGTTGCTTTCCTGAAGAACCCGGACAAGGTCGAGGCGATTTCGACGAACAGCGATGTTTGGGTCGTGCCCGTGACGGGCGGCGCCGCGCGAAACATTACCGCGCAGAACCGCGGTTACGAAGACAGTCCGATCTACACGAAGAATGGCCATTCGATCATTTACCGCTCGCAAGCGACTGCCGGATTTGAAGCCGATCGCTGGCGGCTTATGAGCTATAACCGACTTAGCGGCAAGAGCCACGAACTCTTGCCCGGCTTTGACCTCAGTATCGAAGATGTCGTGCTGTCACCGGATGGACGCGCGATCTACTTCAGCACCGGTGAACGCGGACGTCACAACGTCTACAAAGTTTCTATTTCACGCCTTGGTTCTGGATTTCGTGTCGAAGACTTAGAGCGGTTGGTCGTTACCGACAGGCCCCAAAGAATTCTCAACAACGTCTTCGCGACCAACCTGCAAATCACTTCCGATGGTCGCACGCTGGTCTTCGCCAACAGCACGCTCGCAGCGCCGCCTGAGGTCTACCGGGCAAATGTTGACGGGAGTGGACTCGCGGCAGTTACACGAACGAACGCTGACTTGATGGCGCGCGCCGATCTCAAGCCTGCGGAAGAGATGGAATGGAGAGGCGCGCTCAATCAAAAAGTGCACGGCTTTCTGCTCAAGCCGCGCAACTTCGACGCGACCAAACGTTATCCTTTGCTCGTCCTGATTCACGGTGGGCCACAAGGCGCCTGGAACGACAGCTGGAGCTATCGCTGGAATCCGCAACTCTTTACCGACGCAGGTTACGTGGTGTTCATGCCGAATCCGCGCGGATCCACCACCTACGGCCAGCAATTCACCAACGAGATCAGCGGCGATTGGGGCGGCAAAGTCTTTATCGATCTGAAGAATGGCATTGCGGAAGTTCTGCGTCGCAACTCGTACGTCGATCGCAATCGCATCGGCGGCGCCGGCGCGTCATACGGCGGTTACATGGTCGATTGGATTCTCGGGCACAACACGGATCCGCGGTTCCGCTTCAAGACTCTCGTGTCGCACGCCGGCGTTTACAACCTGACGAGTATGTACGGCGCGACTGAAGAGCTCTGGTTCCCCGAATGGGAATTCAAAGGGACTCCCTGGACCAACAAAGCCATGTACGAGCGCTGGTCGCCGCACAACTTTGCCGGAAACTTCAACACGCCGACGCTGGTGACGGCGGGCGAACTTGATTATCGCGTGCCTTACACCGAAAGTTTGCAGCTCTACACGGCCCTGCAACGCCGCAACGTGCCGTCAAAGCTGCTGATGTTTCCGGACGAAGGTCACTGGATTCTGAAGCCGCAGAACTCGAAGCTGTGGTACAACACGGTGCTGGATTGGCTGAATAAGTATCTCAAGTGAAGATCATCAGCCGCAGATGAACGCGGATGGACGCAGATAAGAAAAGAACCAATTGGATTGATTCTGATCAGCGTGAATCCGCGTGCATCTGCGGCTGATTTGATCGGAGGTTTCCCCATGCCTGGCTGGCTTAAAGTCCTTCTAATCATCCTGCTAATCGGGATCCTTCTGGTGGTCGCCGTCATCGCCGCGGCCGGTTTCTGGTTCTATCGAAATAAAGACGCGCTGAAAGCGAAGTTTGAGACCATCAACACCGAGGCGCGCGACTTTGGCAAGAACACAGACAACCAGGGCTGTGTTAACGAAACAATCTCGCGCTACAAAGCCGAACCTGGGATTACGTCGGCCATGTCTAACGCGATTTTCGTGCGCATCTGCCTCGACAACAGTCGCGACACCCCGGGCTTTTGTGAAGCTGTGCCGAAGCAAAGAGAGTTCATGAAGACCTCGCAATGGAGGAAAGAACAGTGCCAACGTGCCGGGCTGGAACGTGATAGTTATTGCGAGAGTCTCTTTACCCCTGTTCAGCAGTTCTGCGAAAAACCCGGAAATTAACGTGTCGTTGGCGTCAGAACGGGAGCGGCGTTTTCTTTAAGATTCTTTGCGCCTTTGCGTCTTAGCGTGAGAGAGAGTTCACGCAAAGGCGCCAAGTCGCAAGGAATCGCAAAGACGGTTTCTACGATCCCGTTCCGGGTACTGACAAAGGTCATGACCGTTAAAAAACACCTGACTGACCTTGAGCGCCTCGCCATCCGCGAACGGCCGCAAGGCCAGTCTTTAATGCATCAGACCTGGGGCAAGCTTCTCTTCATGCATTGGCGCATTGAAGAAAAGCTTCTGCGTCCGCTGATTCCAGAGCAACTTGAAATAGACACGTTCGATGGCACTGCCTGGATCGGAATCATTCCCTTTACGATGTGGGACATCCGCCCCCTGCCGCCGTTCGTGCCGCCCGTGCCGGGTTTGAGCTCGGCGCACGAGCTGAATGTGCGCACTTACGTTCACTACGATCGCGTGCCTGGCGTCTGGTTCTTCTCGCTCGACTGTAATAGCGCCGCCGCGGTGCTGGCCGCGCGCGCGTTTTATCACCTGCCCTATTTCAACGCCGACATCGATCTCGAACAGCGCAAAGAGACGATTGATTACGCGCTCGACCGCACGGACGAGCCGCCCGCGCGTTTCAAAGGGTCGTGGAATGTGGGCAAGACAGTTCCTTACTCTCATCCCGGCTCGCTCGAGTTCTTTTTGACTGAGCGTTATTGCCTGTACGCAGAAGATGATGGCGAGCTTTACCGCGCGCGCATTCATCATCCGCCGTGGCCTTTGCAGAAAGCCACGATGAACGCTTACTCATCTACGATGATCGAATCGTTGGGACTGCCTTCGCCGTCGGGAGAGCCGGTGTTGAATTACGCGGAAGAGTTGGAAGTGGACATCTGGTCGATCCATCGGGTGTGAGGTACGCAGGCCTCCGGCCTGCTCAGCACGCCAGAGGCGTGCGTACCGTGGACACCACAAATAATTCCCGCGAGCCAAGTTTGAAAGGCTCACCCTTTAGCGAACCGCAGCAATTCAAAACCTCGAATCCCGCACGCTCCAGCATCCGGCGAATCTCGGCAACCGTGTAAATCCAATGTTTCGCTTTGCGTGAGTCGATCTCGCCGTCGCGCTCAAAGATGTACTCGCTGTCAACGCAACTCTCTTCAGCGATATATCGTTCTTTAATCGTCATGACGATGTCGCCCATTTCGTGACAGCTCTGCTCCTCAAAATCCGGCAAGACTGACTCTGCGGCCATCGCTGTGTTAACTAAAAAGCGTGCCCCAGGCTTCAGCGCACGCGCGACGCCGGCCAGAAACTTCTCCATGTCCGCATACTCGAGAAACCCGAAGCTATTTCCAAAGCAGAACGCGCCATCGTAAACGCCAACGCCTTCGATATTGCGCATGTCCCCCAGAATGAAGTCAGAACCGCCTGCGGTAGCGGGCGGGCCCAAGGCGGTACCGGCCGGGTTCATTAGCCCACGTGCGGTTGACCGCGCCTCTTCAATGAACTCCTCCGCGAGATCAATCCCGGTGACTCGATATCCACGATTGGCGAGCTCAAACGCGAGCCGGCCGTTGCCACACGGCACATCGAGTACGTGCGCACCCGGTTCACAATTCAGGTTTCGAATCAGGAACTCAGCTTCAGCCGTTGTCTGTTCCGGAGGAATCGCCCGACGCCACAGGTCGAGGGTGACGCCGTGAAAAAAGTTTTCGAACCAGTTGCGTGGAACGGCCATGCCTTTACTGAGTGTTCGGAAAGGGGAAAACATCAAGTACAAATCGATGGCCCGTCATGATGCGTTTCTTGAAATCGTCCGAAAACCTCTCTTCAGAAACTAATTGCAGAATGTAATGGCTTGGTGTTCGTCGTTCTAATGTCTCGATGCCACGGGGGACGTCGATCCTTTCGATATTCGATCCATACGAGAAATAGATAGTGGCCTCAACCCGGTGCTCAATTTCCTGCCCAAAACGGCTATATCGATTGTCGAGTCTTGTCGTTCTGACTACCTCATATTTGCTTTGGAAATGCTGGATCGCCTCGCGCAGTCGGTTCTTGGCGATTTCCAGGTTTCTTATGTTTGCTCTATTCCATTCCTGCCTGGACTTTGGCAGCTTGGAAATTGATGTTGCCTGGACCTTGATGTACGGGAGCCGTTGTTCGTCACCTCGGAAAAAGAAGACCTTGTGATGGGCGTCCTCAAGACTCCGGGCGGCCTCCACGGGCTCTATGGATGCTTGGACCCTCAAGTTGGAAATGAAGTGGGTCGGCTTTCTTTTGATAGTGTAGAAGTAAGTCCGCAGCAAAGAATTAACTTGCTTACTCTGCGTTAAGTAGATTTCGCAATCTTCATTGTGACTAAACGGGACGGCTTTTGTAATGCTCTGTCGAAACCAAAGGTTCCAATGATAGGCGCAAGCATGAGGAACTGTTCGATTATTGCGAAAGAGACGAACAAGTCTGTTAATTTCGTCGGCATTCGTTATCAGCAATGCTTCTTCGCCGCTGAGAATCATGTATTTGCTTATCAGTATCGCGTGGGTGCTGTTTATATCCCTGGATTCTTCAGTCGGTTTCGCACTTGTATTGGGCTGAGCGTAAGCATTTGCAACGACTGAAAGCCCAATCATGATTTGGGCGACAAAGACTTTCCTAATAGTAATCACTCTGGCCTCTCAAGCGGCGGCAGCACCGCGATGAAGTCGTTTTCAAAGCGACGCGCGTAATCGTTAAGCAGCTCAGTCACACGCTCGTGGCTCTTCGACCGAACGATCAATCCGGCGTGATGCTTTTTCTTTACGCGATAGGCGATCTCCGGATCGTCATAGGCTGACGTGTCGGGAAACTCCTGCTTCGCGAGCGAAAGAACGATCCCGGCATGTTCCTGGCGCGGGCGCAGACGTGGGGCGTGATTGGCACCCTTAATTTCAAGCTTTGCCCATTCGCGCCACAGATTGATTCCCGAAGCCGCCTCTAACACGTCAGCGATGTATGCGCCGCCCACGCGCGAAGCAATCTCGAGAAAGTAGAACTCGCCATCCGCGTCGCTCTTAATGAACTCGGCGTGTGTAGCTCCGGTTTCCATGCGCATCGCTTTGATCAAACGCCGATTAATCGATAGAAGCTTTTTCTTGTCGGGGGCGTTGTGTGGAATCGTCTGCGAGATGTATGCACCGCCACCGTGAGCAACTTGCAAAGGGGGCCGGCCATACTTGTTGACGCCGGCGAACGCGACGCGACCATTGTGGACCAGCGAATCCACGTGAAAGACTTCGCCGGTGATAAAGCGCGCCAGCACGTGATACGAAGCCCGCTCGCGCAAAGCTTCGCGCTGGTTCAGTGCGTCTATGGCTTGCCAGGCATCGTCGGCGCTGTCGAGTTTGCGAATGCCAATCGCGGAAACATCCGAACGCGGCTTTAAAACCCACGGCGGCGGCACACGATTCAGGTAATCGGCAATCTCTTCGTTGTTAATGGCCGGCACAAACTCGGGCACCGCCAATCCGGCGTCGCGCACTTTGACGGCCATCGAATACTTGTCGCGAAACGTCTTCGCGGTTGAGCTGCTCATGCCCGGCAGGCACAAGTGTTCGCGCGCCAGGGCCGCGACGACTACGTCAAACTCTTCCAGCGCGACGATTCGATCGGCCCGGCGCGTCTTTGCGATGTGCGCAACCAGATCGAGAAACAACTCGACCGGAGCGTCATTCGGCAACGCGAAGACTTCATCCAGCGCGTCGCGCGGCCAATCCTCATTCAGCATCTTCTCTTTCGTGACGAGAATGACGTTGCACCCTTCGGCCTTGCACTCGCGCATGAAGTCGGCGCCTTTGAAAAACGTCGCGAAGCAAATGATGTTAAGTGATGGCATAAGACAGGCGTCACTATATAACGGATGCTCCGTTAGGAGCGCAATTTTATAGAACCGCGTCCACCATTATCTTCTGGTTAATCCGAAGCGATGAGTCGCTTCTGATTAACCAGTTGCTCTAAACGTACATGTAGGCTATAAACATCGCGCTCCGCCGGAGCGCCTGTTTGGAGTGCGCCGGCATAGCGCCGCGGCGACGGCGCTTTGGATTATTCTTCGGTGGAGCAATCCAAAGCGGCGTCGGTGCCGCCGCACTCCAAATCCACCAAAAATGATTTTTCGCGGACCATACCCTGACGTCACGATCCCTGAAGTCTCCCTCACCGATTTCATTTTCAGCTCGACACAGGAGATCAAGGATAAGCCGGCGCTCATCGACGGCCCGAGCGGCCGCGTGCTCACCTACGGACAACTAGAGGACGCTATCCGGCGCGTTGCCGCCAGCCTGGCGCAGCGCGGATTCAAGAAAGGTGACGTGCTCGGAATCTTCAGCGTTAACTGCCCCGAATACGGCGTTTTGTTTCACGCGGTAGCCATGCTCGGCGGCATCAACACGACGCTGAATCCCCTTTACACCGCTGAAGAGGCGGCCGCGCAGCTCAAGAACGCCGGCGCGAAGATTCTTGTTACCGCGCCGCCATTCATTGAGAAAGCGCGCGAGGCAGCCGAAGCCGCACACATCGATGAGCTGTTCGTGTTTGGCGAAGCGGAAGGCGCGCAGCCGTTCGCGTCCCTGCTTGAAAGCGACGGCAATCCACCGAAAGTCGAAATCGATCCGCGCAAGGATTTAGTAGCATTACCTTATTCCAGCGGCACCACCGGTTTGCCGAAGGGCGTGATGCTCACGCACTACAACCTGGTGGCGAACATGCGTCAGATGGACGGGCTCGATTACTTCCATCGGGATGACACGCTGCTCTGCGTGCTGCCGCTCTTTCACATCTATGGTCTCGTCGTTGTGCTTAACATGGGTTTGCACCTGGGCGCGACCGTGGTGACGATGCCGCGCTTCGATCTCGAACAGTTCCTGGGCAACATCCAGAAGTATCGCGTGACGCTTGCGCACATCGTGCCGCCGATTATTTTGAAGTTGGCGAAGGATCCGGTCGTTGACAACTACGACTTCTCAACTTTGAAGACCATCTTTTCCGGGGCCGCGCCGCTGGGTGCAGAGTTGACGCGCGAATGCATTGCGCGCATCGGCTGCACGATTCGTCAGGGCTATGGCATGACTGAAACCAGTCCCGTGACGCACAGCAGTCCCGCTGACTCGTCAAAGATGAAGCTGGGCTCGATTGGCCCGCCCGCGCCCAACACGGAATGCAAACTCGTCGATCCGGCGACCGGCGCTGAACTTGGCCCGAATCAGGAAGGCGAAGTCTGCGTGCGCGGCCCGCAGGTCATGCTCGGCTATCTAAACAATCCTCAGGCGACGGCGCGCACGATCGACGCCGACGGCTGGCTGCACACGGGCGACATCGGTTACGCGGACGACGACGGACACTTTTATATCGTCGATCGCGTCAAGGAGTTGATTAAATACAAAGGATTCCAGATCGCGCCCGCGGAACTCGAAGCCGTGCTCGTTACGCACCCGGCTGTCGCTGACGCTGCCGTAATTCCCCTCCCTGACGATGAAGCCGGCGAAGTTCCGAAAGCGTTTATCGTGCTCAAGAGCGAAGCGTCGCCTGAAGCAATAAAGGATTTCGTCGCCGCTCGCGTTGCACCGTACAAGAAGATTCGCGAAATCGAGTTCATCGATCAGATTCCGAAATCGCTTTCAGGTAAAATCCTACGTCGCGTGCTGGTGGAAAAGGAGCGCGCAAAACACAAAACGGCTGATTGAGGCTGCCCCGCAATGTCTGAACAGGTTGACCCGGAAAGAATCTCACGCGCCGTGCGCGCATATTTTTTGGCGATTCGGGCCATGGACCCGGACGCCGTGGCCAACACTTTCGCCGAAGACGGCACGACTTATGATCCGGTGGGCACGGAAGGAGTCACGGGACGCGACGCGATTCGCGAATTCTTCAGTTCCATCTACAAGAACTTCAAGGGTGTGGCGTTGACCGAAGATTCGATTTTCGTGGCCGGCGATGGCGCGGCCGTTAAATGGACCGGAAAAGGGACGAGCGTCAACGGCAAGAACGTGAACTTCGAAGGCATCGACGTGTTTGAAGTAAACGCAGAGGGAAAGATTCGAACTGTGCGCGCCTATTGGAATCCCGCTGAGATGATCGCGCAGTTGTAGGCTATTGACGAGGTCGGTACCATCCGCGTAAGCGGATGGGATCACCGCGCGACCCGTGATACGTTCGTGTTTATCCCACCTCCTGACGGAGGTGGTACTGACTTCATCGTCAACTTTATATGTCACAAGTAATCACAGCGCCCGCCTGGACGATTCCGGGATTTCTCGAAGCGCGCGAAAACAATCATCTTTTCATCAGCGGTGTTGACGCCACGGCGCTCATACACAAATACGGTTCGCCTTTGTTCGTCTTTTCCGAGTCGCGGATTCGCGCCAACATCGCGCGTCTGCAAGCTGCGGCAAGATCTGTCGATCGGCCAATCAAGTTTTGCTACGCTTCAAAAGCAAATTCCAACATGTCCGTGCTGGCCATCGTGCGCGACGCAGGCATCGACATCGAAGTAAACAGCGGCGGTGAACTCTTTAAGGCCCTGCGCGCGGGCTTTCGTCCCGACCAGATCATTTTCAACGGCACCAGCAAGACGGATGAAGAACTGGACGAAGCGGTGCGCGCCGGCATCTACGCAATCAACGTCGATTCGATCTATGAAATCGAGCTGGTCGAGAATGCTGTCCGCCGGGCACGCTCGGAATTGAATTCAGGTTTACCGCCCGCGCGAGTGGCGCTGCGTTTGGTGCCGGAAATCGGCACCCGCTCGCATCTCGGATTGCAGACCGCTTTGCTGACTTCTAAGTTTGGCATCTCGTCATCAGAAGTTCTCGATGCATTTCGCCGTGGTTTGCAGCATCCCGATCTGATTCACGTCTGCGGGATCCACATTCACGTGGGCTCGCAGACGCCGGACGTCGAGCCGTTTGCCGAAGCTTTCAAGAGCATGTGGAACCACCTGATGACGATTTATCGTGAGACGGGCCACACGCTCGAGCACATCAATCTGGGCGGCGGCATTCCGGTGAACTATCTGCGCGACCGTTCGCAGGCTGATGAATTGCCCGAACATGAACGCGACATGCTGGGCGCGTCGCTCGAACCATCGGAAGTTTTGTCTGAGGCGCTGCGCGTCGCGCGCGAAGCGGCCCGCGATGTCGAGGCGGAACATTTGCTCGATAAAGTCACGATCCTGCTTGAGCCCGGCCGGAGCGTCATTGCGGACACGGCCGTCCTGCTAACCAAAGTTCGCAACATCAAGCAGCGACCGGAAACGGGCGACGTGTGGCTGCTGACTGATGCGGGCTACAACCTGCTTTTGTCGATGAACAATTACAAGTGGTACTACCACCTGATCTCTGCGTCGCGCGCGCGTGATGCGGTGAATGCGCAATACAAAGTCGCAGGGCCGCTGTGCGATTCCGGCGACGTTTATTTCGACATCGAGCGACACGGGCGTTTGCCTGACTACCGGCTGCTGCCAAGCGAAGTTAAACCTGGCGAAGTGCTCGGTCTATTGAATGCCGGCGCATACTCGTTCTCGCAGATGTTTCCTTACAACGGCCGGCCACTGCCCGGGGCAGTGATGGTGCGCGAGGGTGGCAAGGCGGATGTGATTCGAAAGCGGGACTCGTACGAAGATCTTTTGTTCAATGAGGTGTGGTAAGAAACATGCTAGAAATGGGGAACTTAAATTTCAGATTCCAGATTCCAGATTCCAGATTCCAGATTCCAGATTCCAGATTCATGATTCCAGATGACAACTCGGTTAATCCCGCTTAATTTTGAGTTTTGAGTTTGGAATATCGAATTTTGAACCTGGAGTTTTGAATCTGGAGTTTGGAATCTGGAATTTGGAATCTGGAATCCGACATGTTCGGAACACAGTGAAGGATCACGACATACGCATTCCTTCGGCTTTATCAACTCCCTTGAAGGAGCAATACCATGCGTTACACCCGTTTTGAAGACTTGCCAGTTTGGAACAATGCGATCGAGCTAGCCGTGGCCGTTTACAGCCTAACGGACCGCGTTCAGTTCAGACGCCGTCGTAGCCTCAGAGATCAGATTGAGCGTGCCGCGGTCTCGGTTTCGAACAATATTGCCGAGGGTTTTGAACGCGGCACTAACAATGAGCTTCTGTCCTTCCTCTACATCGCGCGCGGCTCGGCAGGTGAAGTGCGTTCAATGCTTTCCCTGATCGAACGACTACCTGCACTCGGTGAACTTGCGGGCGAACTCAGAAAAGTGAAGACCAAAGCCGAGAGTTGCTCGCGACAATTGAAGGCGTGGGCAACGTCACTGCAGAATTCCGAATTCAAAGGCGAGCGCCACGTTAACGCAAAAGTGAAACGCGCGGCGCAAGCTGCAAAGGAACGCGAAGAATTTCTAAATGAACTAGCTGAGATTCGCGCGAAGGCGGCCAAGCAGTCGTAATTCGAAAGCGGGACTCGTACGAAGATCTTTTGTTCAATGAGGTGTGGTAAGAAACTAATCCACAGTTTACACAGATAGAACCAAAACCGAGCGTCTGGATGTTTGGCTGACTGAATCTGTGAAATCTGTGTAATCTGTGGATAAAACACTGACGTGAACTCGAAACCTTCTAACGGCCAATTAGTGCGCGGCCTGACGCTGATCGCCGCAATGTCAGTCGTCGTTGGCAACGTCATCGGCACGGGCGTCTTTCTCAAAGCGCGCGTGATGACTTGCAACGTCGGCACGCCGGGGCGAGTCCTCGGAGTATACGTGATCGCCGGACTGCTTTCGCTCGCCGGAGCGCTGAGCTACGCAGAGCTCTCCGCGATGATGCCGCGCGCCGGCGGCGAGTACGTCTTCATGCGCGAAGCGTACGGCCGGCCATGGGCGTTTCTGTACGGCTGGATGTCATTCTTCATCGGCAAAGCCGGCTCGCAGGCCGCGCTCGGAGTGCAACTCGCGCTCTTTCTCAACACCATGATCGGCGGGCGCCTCGGCGGCGACTTCTTTTCCGCAAATGTATTCGGCTATGCGATTCCATTTGGAAAAATTCAGATCATCGCGTTGGCGTCCATTCTGATCGTGACGGGGATTAACTGCCTGGCCGTGAGAGTCAGCGGCGGCGTCGCTTCGATCCTCTCAGCAGTCAAAGTCGCGCTCGTGCTGGTCATCGGCATTGGCGCGTTTCTGTTGGCGGACGGGGCAGACTGGTCGCATCTGACCATGTCGAATGCCGGCGGGACGTGCGAAAAGGTGAGCGCGGCCGCGCAGATTGGGTTTGGCGGATTCATGGCCGCGATGCTGGGCGCGCTCTGGTCGTACGACGGTTGGAACAATGTGACGCTGGTTTCGGGCGAAGTGCAGAACCCGAGCCGAAATCTTCCGCGCGCGCTGATTGGCGGCACGCTTCTGATCATGGCGCTGTACCTGTTTGTGAATCTTGCTTACTTCTACGTCATGTCGCCGACTGACGTCGCAAGCGTCTCGACCAGTTCGTCTGTCGCTACGGAAGTCGCGCGCAGGTTCCTCGGACCAATCGCGATCACGTTCATTGCGGCGGCGTTGCTCTCTTCCACATTCGGCACACTGCATACCTCAATTTTGACCGGCGCGCGCGTGCCGTATGCGATGGCGCGCGACGGATTGTTCCCACGCAGCCTTTCGCACGTTTCGCCGCGCACGCACGTGCCCACGGGCGCGCTGATCGTCCAGGCAGTTTGGGCGTGCATCCTCGTCATCGTCTTTTCATCGTCGTTTGACACGCTTACCGACTACGCCATCTTCGGCCTGATGATCTTCTACGTGCTCTGCACCGCCGGCGTATTTGTGTTGCGCCGCAAGATGCCGGACGCTGAGCGGCCTTATCGTGTGCTTGGTTATCCCGTGGTGCCGATCCTCTTCATCTTGTCAGCCACTTTGATTTTGGCGAGCACGCTTCTGGGCGCCCGTGGTGACTTTGTGAGCGGCTTGAGTTTGATTACAGGCGGCAACGTGCTCTCAGGCCTCGGTGTACTCGCCCGCAATCCGGCGATCTCCGGCGTCGTCTTGATTGCCGCCGGACTGCCCGTGTATTGGCTGTGGACTCGTCTGGCGCAACGCGGCCAGAGTGTATAGCTTCCCACTCGACAAGCGATGTCCCAGCCGGGCAGCCCGGCTGGGGGTGGCCTTAGGTAAACAACAATGAATCGCATCAAGACTACAGTTGTTTTGTCGCTTCTCTTCTCTTTGCTCGCAGTTCCTCAGAACAGCCGCGCGCAGGCGCCGCAAAAACCGCAGACACCACAGGCCCTGGTCGATGAAGCTGCGCGAGTAACGTTGGCTAAATTCGCCGACAAGAAGCTTACGGAGAGTCAGCTTTCGATCACTCTGATCGACTTGCGCAATCCGCAGAAGCCCGTAACCGCGAGCTACCGCGGCAACGAGCGAATCTATCCCGCCAGTGTCGTCAAACTCTTTTACTTTGCCGCCGTGCACCAGTGGCTTGAAGAGAAGAAGATTCAGGAGACCGCCGAGTTGAAGCGCGCGGTGCGCGACATGATTGTCGACTCGGGCAACGAAGCGACGCAGTACATCCTCGACGTCCTCACGCAGACGACGAGTGGCTACGAATTACCGCCGAAGGAGATGGCAGAGTGGCAGCACAAACGGAATGCAGTGAACCGTTACTTTGCGTCCCTCGGCTACACGAACATCAACGTCAATCAGAAAACATTCTGCGAAGACGCGTATGGGCGCGACCAAGTCTCGCGTGGTCCCAAGGGCGAGAACCGAAACAAGCTGACGACTGATGCGACCGCGCGTCTGCTCGCTGAGATCGTGACCGGCCGGGCCGTTAACCCGGCACGCAGCGCACAGATGATGGAACTCCTGAAGCGCGATTACGCGAGCACGACGAAAGACCAGGACGATCAGGGGCACGGATTCACCGGCATTGCTTTGAAGGACGTCGCCGGGGCGAAACTCTGGTCGAAAGCGGGTTGGACGAGCACAACTCGGCACGATGCCGCTTACATCGAACTGCCGAACGGGGCGAAGTT
Organism: Pyrinomonadaceae bacterium; assembly: GCA_036374695.1. Taxonomy (GTDB): domain Bacteria; phylum Acidobacteriota; class Blastocatellia; order Pyrinomonadales; family Pyrinomonadaceae; genus UBA11740. Next base: position 793 of record DASUTF010000426.1, on the reverse strand, counting down.
CGTGCTGGTGGTGTTTACTGAACATCACTCAAACGAGCGCGAGATTATTCCGACCGTGGCGCGAGTCGTGATCGACCACATGATGAAGTCAGTACCACCTGCGTCAGTAGGTGGGTCGCAGAGCTTCCAGCGCTAACTCTTTAACCCATCCGCTTGCGCGGATGGTTCTGACCTCATTGCGCGAACGGACAATGGACCTCTCAAGCCATCATCAGCCGATCACAAAGCTATTCGCACTTCCCGCGACCAGAGACGATTGGAACCAGTATCGCCTCACTGACGATCAAGTTCAGTTCTTTCACACAAACGGCTATCTCACCGGCATCCGCGCCCTCAACGACGATCAGATCGAAAGGCTGCGGAGCGAGCTAACAAAGCTGATCGATCCGGGCCATCCGGGTCATCGTCTCTTCTACGAATTTCATGCAAACGAATCGACGGATCCTTCGATGGTGCTCTTTCACGCACTGGGCGCCTGGCGAATCTCGCCGGCGTTTCACGATCTGCTTTGGAATCCGGCGATCCTGATGGCTGCGTCGCAACTACTCGACGGCGCGGTCAGATTCTGGCACGACCAGCTTTTCTGCAAACCCGCCGCTCAGGGCGGCGTGGTGGCGTGGCATCAGGACTACTCGTATTGGACGCGGACGCAGCCGATGGCGCACTTGTCGTGCTGGATCGGCCTCGACGATTCAACCGTTGAGAACGGCTGCGTTCATTATGTCCCCGGCAGTCATCTCTGGAATCTTTTGCCGGTCACCGGCCTGGCGAATGACATGAATGCGATTCAGTC
>DASUTF010000425.1:0-16097 GCA_036374695.1 Pyrinomonadaceae bacterium | reverse complement strand
CTCTGGTTGAGGAAACCGGCGCGAAGATCGATGTCGAAGATGACGGCACAGTCTCAATCGCGACGGCAGATGGGGCGGCAGCCGAAGCTGCGGTCGCTCGGATTAAGGGTCTGACCGCGGATGCCGAAGTAGGCGCAACCTACGTCGGAACGGTGAGCCGCATCGTTGATTTCGGCGCCTTCGTCGAAATCTTCCCCGGCACTGACGGACTGCTGCACATCTCGGAAATCGCCGACCGGCGCATCCGCGACGTCCGCGACGAACTAAAAGAAGGCCAGCAAATCATGGTCAAGTGCATTGGCAAGGAAGGCAACAAAATCAAGCTTTCCCGCAAAGCAGTCCTTCGCGACGAAGCCCAGCACGCTGATGCTGCCAGCGGTCACGAGTAACACGGCCACCCCGGGGCGGGTGATTCGCTCAACCGCGTTTCACCCCGCCCTTATTTTGTGGCGTTTTTCCTCTGTAAGTCCTTCCTGAAACTGGAATAGCCCCGACATTCACCCTGTTTTCTTAAAAGGAAAACAAGCCCATTTGGGTTTTGCAGGCTTGTACCCGCAGCAGGCTGCCTCGCTGTGTCTCAAAAAATGACTGAATTTCTTAATCGAGTGCCGAGACAAACGCAGCCAAGACTTCAGGAGGGAGTTGCCTAACCAGATGAGAGGTCGTATTTTCCGACAACTGAGCACCATCGCCAGCTTTTTGCTGTTGGTCGCAGTGCCCACCCAGGCCAGTCCAATCAAATTCGTCGATGTCGTAAATGTCATGGGCGACCTGCACCGCGGCCATCAGAACGAACAGTTGCGGTTGCGGGTAACACAAGATCCAGCCACCCCTTTTAGCGTCCGAAGTAACGTCGCGACGTCGAACTCAACGGGCGTTTCCCCAGCCACGGATGAAGACGTCGTCACGGCTTCGAACGAACTGGCAGCGACTGAGAACTCCAGTGCGTCCACATCGCTGGTTGCCGGTACCGACATCGCGCCGCAACAGCCGCAAGGTGACGTACAGGTGTTCGACCAGGATCAGGTCAGTGGCGCGATTTGCGACTGTGGTGAGATTCCGGCAGTTGGAGGCGGCTTTCCAAAGTGGCCATTCCTTCTGTTGATTCCCCTGGTGTGTCTAACGGGTATATGCTTCGACGACGACAAGACGAAGATTCCGCCGCCGACGCCGGAGAAGACTCCGCCCATTCCTGAGCCGGCTTCGTTGTTGTTGCTGGGTTCCGGAATTGCGGCCCTGAGCGCTGGTGCTCGCCGCCGCTACGCCAAAATGAAGGCGGCGAAAGACGCAGCGACCATGGCGGAGGTGTAACGATGATTAAGAAAAACTTCATGGTCACCCCGATGTTTAAGTTTGCAATCACCGCAATGATTGCGCTGGCGTTCGCCCTGGTTTGCACCTCGTCAACCGCTTATGCGAAGAAACGAGTGAAGTACGGCACGCTTGAATTTTCGACAACTCCTGCCGGCATGCCCATCAGCATTGACGGCCGACCGGAAGGTACGACGACGTCTGACATTCGGGTCCTTCAGCTTGAGCCCGGCCGTCACACGGTCGAGATCACTCTGCCCAATGGCGGACGCTGGGTGCGGGAATTCGAAATTGAACGCGCCCGACGTCTTTGCCTCAACCTGAATTTCATTCCAAAGAAATACACAGTCACCACGTCTCCATGCCCCTATCCTGTAATCGTTTCTTCGCCCCCCACAGTTAACGACGGCGATTTGATTACGTTCGCCGCCGATGTTTCTTACGGTGGAAATTCCCCATTGAATTACACCTGGACCGTTTCGCCGGCTGAAGCGCGCGTAGTCAGCGGTGTCGGCACGCCGACGATCACGGTCGATTCGACCGGACTCGGGAATCAACGGGTCACGGCGGTGCTGGTTGTTGATGATGGGTCGGGCGAACCGGCTTGCCGTCAAACGGCACAGGCCGCAACGAACGTGACAAAGATAATCCCGGTGCCTGAATGCCGCATGTTCGATCAGTTCCCGTCGACTGCTTTCGATGACACGAAAGCTCGTCTCGACAATCTGGCGATCGAGCTGCAAAACAATCAGGACATTACGGCTTACATCTTCGTCTATGCCGGCCGCACGAGCCGCGTGGGTCAGGCCGATGCACTCGGCCGGCGCGCGATGGACTATCTCGTCAACGAGCGTGGCGTGGATTCACAGCGCATCAACATGATCAATGGAGGCTACCGCGAGGAAGACTACATTGAAATTTGGGTTTGCCCGCCGGGAGCGAAAGCACCGCAAGCTTCGCCGACGGTGCAGCCCGGTGATGTGCAACCAAGCGGTGGAGGCACGCGGCCCCGGCGCCCGCGCCGCCCGCGAGGCTAATAGTCAGAACCGCCTGCGTTAGTAGGCGGGTTGTTTTAAACAGCGCCCTTGAACGTGGGCCATTGCAGAAGCAGGTGACGACGCCCCCCGTTGTTACCTGCTTTTGTTTTCAGTAGCGCGTCTCGCACTCTTCGCGCTTTCTAATGCAAAACGCTACAAATTTAAGCAAAAGAAACGTTGACACACTAGTGGGGGGGTGATAGAAGGCGGGTCACATCCCAGCGGCTCACAAACTCAATCCCATGAAAGGAGAGCCGTGGCCAAGAAAGTCGAAGTTCTCGCCAATGTCGCTATATTAATTACCGCACTTATTCTGTGTTCGGTTCTCGTCAAGAAGTATTTGGTTTCTGAGTTCGATAACCAGCCGTCCGCAACAACGTCCCAATCCGTACCATCCGCTAATCAAGCGCGAAGGACAGCCACCGACGTGGGATCGAAGATTTCACTCGATGGCATTGACTGGAGCAAAGGTGAGCGTACTGTCGTGGTCGCGCTGTCAACCAGTTGCCGTTTCTGCACCGAGAGCGCCCCGTTTTACCAGCAGCTTGAGCAAAAGAAGGCAAGGAACGTCCAATTGGTTGCGGTGCTGCCGCAGCAAGTTGCAGATAGTAGGAGTTATCTGGGTCGCTTGAATGTCCGAATGGATAAGGTCGTGCAGGCCGCACTGTCGTCAATACGAGTCACCGGAACTCCAACGCTACTCTTGGTCGACAAAAACGGCGTGGTTGAGAACCTATGGGTCGGAAAGTTGTCAGAACGTGATAGCCAGGCAGTGCTGCGGCAGATTGCGCAGGCCAAATAGGCGGCTCAGCCGGGTTGTCTTTCTACAGAAGAAAGGACTGTGGTGATCAAACCAAATCGACACCACTACTTACAACAGGGACTGCTCTTTCTCTGTGGCTTGACGATTGTAATTGGTTCACCAGCCATTTCGAACAGCGGAAGATCTGCGCTTTCACAAGGCCAGCGGAAGAGGATCTCGAAAGGGATTGTCATTCGTAACATTGAAGGTGATCCCGTTAAGATTAAAGAGATGAAAGTTGGTGCGATTGGGCGACGCTTCGAAGAGGATTTCGACGACAGTGACGACTGGCTGAAAAAACTCTCACTGGAGATCAAGAATGATTGGAGCAAGCCAATCGTTTATCTAAGCGTTGCGCTGAGTTTTCCAGAAACGGAGTCGTCGGGCCAACGGATGACTTTCACCCTACCTTTAGGGAACAGACCCGGTTCGTCAGCAAAGCGTGAAAACCTCTCCTTTTCACCGGGCGACAAATTAGTCATAAACATGGCTGATTACCATGAATGGATCATGCAGTTTCTTCATCCGAGACATTCAGTCAGTCAAATCAACAAGGCAGAAATCCAAATCCAGTTCGCCGTTTTTGGTGACCAGACAGCGTGGGGCGGGGGAGAGTTTTTTGTGCCGGATCCTTACAACCCTGACCGCTACAACAATGTCGGTACAAACCCACCAAAGCCCTGACTTCATGGGAAGGGAGAGGTCAAATGAAACTCCTGGTTCGATTATGGCTGCTCGCGTGTCTCTGTTTTGCTGCGTGGTTAGGCAATCCTGGGTTGGAAAACTCTCCCGAGGCCGACTCAGCGAAGGTCATAGCGGAACTCAAGAGTGGGACTTGAAATTTGAGGCAGATGACTCACCAACGATGCCTATGAGGTGCCGCAAGCAAACTTAACTCGTTCTTGGCGGAGGTAAACAAAAAATGCTCAAACGAAACATGCGCGACTTGCTCCCTGCATTTGCAGGCGTTCTGATTCTGGTAGCAAATTTTATGATCTCGAAAGACCTGTTGGCACGAGCATGGCCGCAAAAGCCGCAAAAGATAGTCTCGAAGGAAGACTTAGGTAATCCGAATCAAACTCCGATTGAAGTGACGGACGTGAAGCTTGGCGCGCACGCTGTAAGTCTAAGCGAGCCCTTCGACGGCGACGAAGAATGGATCCGAAATATATCCTTCAAGCTCAAGAATCGTTCTACAAAGAACATCACTTACGTGGGTGCCAATCTCGTTTTTTCTGATACGACGACGAGCGATCCATCGATGGTCCGACAACTGCGTTTCGGACGGAAACCAAACCAGCCAAATCTGACGAATGACGAAATGTTACTGAAACCGGGTGATTTTGTGAATTTCTCCATTTCTACCCAGTATGAGTCATTGAAGAAGTTCATAGAAGCGAAAAAGCAGTTAAAGAACATCGACAAGGTAGTAGTGAGTGTCTATCTGGTGATCTTTGACAATGGCATGAAATGGGATGTCGGCAATTTCTATGTGCCGGATTCAACCGAACCGTCAGGCTTCAGGAGAATAGCGGCGCCCGTTGACATTATTAAGTGAACGTAGACTTCACTAACCGATTGCAAATTGCACGAACCAGGAGAAAAGCGATGCGGACTTTATCCAGACTGTTCCTGTTTGTGAGCATTGCTGCCAGTCTGTGGCTTCAATTATACGAACCACCGAGGCGCGCTACCGCATAACTGGGATATGGGTGCAATGCATTCCAGACCAACGAGGCAGCTTGCGCCAGCGGTTGCTCGGACGTCGAAGTACAACAATTTCCGACCGGCGAAGGCGCCACGCGGCTCGACTTCGTTTTTGTGGAATGTCCTGCCGCGCCCTGTGTAGGTATGATAACCAGAGCCGTGCCCAATCCGGCGTGTTGTGACCGCGACAACGACGGTGTCGGTGGCACGCACCCAGGGTGTGGTACTCGTCCAGACTGTGATGACGAGAATCCCTCAATGTATCCAGGTAACACTGAAATCTGTGGCGACGGCATAGACAACGATTGTTCCGGCGGAGACGCAACGTGCTGCATTGAGTGGGGTCAGCCGTGTGTGGGGTCTTGGGAGTGCTGTGGAGAGTTGATATGCGGTTGCGCAAACGTGTGTCTCGAGTCGACGCAATGCATCCCAAACTGCACCGGTGAATATACCTGCTTTGAGGGCTGCTGTGGGATTACACCCGTTGTTATCGACGTGATGGGCAACGGTTTTAATCTAACGAATGGACCGGGAGGAGTTGATTTCGACTTAAATGCGGACGGTGCGGTTAATCGCATTGCATGGACGTCCGCAGGCTCTGACGATGCATGGCTCGCGCTGGATAGAAACGGCAACGGAACAATCGATAACGGTCACGAGTTGTTTGGCGATGTTGCTCCACAACCTCCGGCGCCACAACCCAATGGTTTCCTCGCTCTAGCGGAATTTGACAAGTCTGCAAACGGTGGAAACGGCGACGGCGTCATCGATTCACGCGATACCGTCTTCACAAGCCTGCGGCTCTGGCAAGACGTAAATCATAATGGTGTGTCAGAGGCCGCTGAATTGCGCACGTTTCACAACCTCGGGTTGCGATCAATTGAGTTGGGGTACAAGACCTCGAAACGAACCGACCAGTATGGCAACCAGTTCAGATACCGAGCAAAAGTGAAAGATACCCGTAATGCGCAACTAGGGCGCTGGGCATGGGACGTGGTTCTCGTTCAGTAGCCAACCTTGTATCACTCGTGTCGGCAGGTGACGACGCCCCCCGTTGTCACCTGCTTTTGCTTTTATGTGGCACAGACTTTCAGTCTGTGAATGCCAGTTACACTCCCCCTAATCACAGGCTACAGTCTGTGCGACTCAAAACCGGTTTGACCTTCTTTCCAGCGCTGTGCTAAGAATTTCAGTGCAGTAACCTTCCCCTTTTTCCACCCCTCAGCAATTAATTGATTCCCCCGGACGGAGGCTAACTATGGCTGACGATAATGGCGGAGGAAGCGGCAGCACCGGTGTGGTTGCGGTGTTGGTGATTTTCCTGGTCGTGGTGATTCTGGCGGTGCTGGCTTGGCGCGGCGGCTGGTTCGGCGGCAGAAAGACGCAGGTCAACGTCAACGTGACTGTGCCTCAGCAGCAACAACCAGCGGCGCCGCGATCGTCGCCGTAACTTTCTGGCAACTCAACTCTAATTTCAGGAGGGACTTCAAAAATGGGTGATGATAATGGTGGAGGCGGTAGCAGCGTGGGCGTTGTTGCCATCCTCGTAATTTTCTTGATTGTAGTGGTGGCGGTCGTTTTCGCCTGGCGCGGTGGCTGGTTCGGCGGCAACAAGACCCAGGTCAACGTCAACGTTACTACACCGAGCCGTTAGGTTTTTACTGAGCTATTTAGGGCTGTCGAGCAAACGCGAAGGGTCGCCTGCCTTGGTCAGTTCGTCGAGGTTGAGCCGAACTGAGCCTCCGGCGTCTGAATAGAAAGCGGCGCTTTGAGCGCGGCGTTGCCGGAACAAAAGAAATCCGACAAGGCTGCCAATCGCCAGACACGCCAGGAGCGACAGACCTGAACCTTTCAGCACGTTGATCAAAACGCCGGCTGAGGTCTGGGCGAAATAGCGTTGCAGCTTTTCGTAGAGATGCGGATCCTCTCCCAGCCACTGCACGACTTTTTCGTACCTGACCTGGTCGATGAGCTGGTTCGCCGAAGCTTCGTCTGATCCGTTAAAGACGAAGACCGAGTAATTCCCGACGCGCCGGTACGCAGTCGGAACGGGTTGCGCCTGACTCTTCAACTCTTGAATCTTTGCCGCGATTCGCTGATCGTTCTCGACTGAAAAATGCGGCGTGCTGAATTCCACGATGACGAGTTGCCCTTGCGCGTAATTAGCCGCAACCGCTTCCGCGCCACCTTCAAAACTGACTGAATCCAGAATGGGCTGATTCACGACGTTCCGCTTCAGATCATCCAGCGTCACGCTGTACTTTGCGGTCTTGCCGGCCGTTTCCCAATTTGGCAGGTGCTTGATGAGGATAGGGGTCTCATCTTCAGCCGTCACGGGCGCCGGCGAAGCAGGCTGCGGCTGCGCGAACGCCATGGCGGCCGCAATCATCGTGAATATCGCTGCAAACAGAAACCTGCGCACTTCAATTACCTCAGCCAGACCGTTTAGAACCCGCCCCCAATGCGATGTTCCCGGAAGGTGGAAAGTTGTGGCTCTCCGGGTTGAGTTTAATGCCAGCGCCGCTGCTCGCGCAAAATCAGGTCGGCGTAATGGCGAGGGTTGTTGATGTTATCCAGAATTATTGAGCCGCCAATCTCGCTGGCGTTGTCGATAACCACATCTCCGAAACCAAGAATCCTTTGCGGAATCGATGCGGACACGGTGACGTCCTGGATTTTTGAAAGCGGCACGTTGCGTGTGGTGCGCGCGATCAGCCCGTAATCGACTTCGATCTTCGAGTCAGTCAGCGTGTACCGAACCATGTTGCGCCTGATGTGATAGTAAGCCGGGATCAGGAGTAATGCGAGCGCGATTGGCAGCGATAAATAGATTGGGATGTCGATGAAGCTGACCATTGCGAGCAGAATAGTCAACACTATCGCGCCGATGATTGCCGCGACATAACCGATCTTTACGAACAGCAGAGTAGGCCGAACGGTGAAGACAACATTTTCGATGTCGTCATTTTCGGCAAACCGTTGGGGCGCGGACGACGACGCCGTGCTTGCGATCCTGGTTTCTTCAGGATCGCGGACCACGGTTCCGCAGTTCTTGCAGAACCGGCTGTCTGAATCGAGGAATGAACCGCAGTTGGCGCAGCGCATCTTAATTTGGCTCCTGAGCGCTAATCATACATAACGCGAGTGTTTCTCCAAATACGAAACGAGGCGACGTCCGGTTCGACATCGCCTCGTTCAGGAGAAACTAACTTCAATAGTGGCTACTGCGTCATCAACTGCAAGCGACCGTCAGGCAGACGCACAGTCAAGACGCTGCGTTCATAAATGTTCAGCGGCTCCGGCTGTTTCGAGTTTAGTCTCGCCATTTGCGAACGCGACACGGTCGGCGCGTAGATCGCGGCGTTCGGGTCGCGCAGCAAATTGTAGCGGCGCGAAATGCGGCGCACGTATTCCTGGGTCTCCGCGTACGGAGGAATGCGCCATCCGTACTTGTCGACCGCGCCTTCGCCGGCGTTATAACCGGCGAGCGCCAGCGACAAATTCCCCTCAAAACGATTCAGCAGGAACTTCATATAGCGAGAACCGCCTTCAATGTTCTGCTTCGGATCAAAAATATTCGTAACACCGAAGCGCGCGGCGGTTCCCGGCATTAACTGCATTAACCCGCGTGCGCCTTTGTGCGAGATTGCCCGCTGCTTAAAGCTCGATTCCTGATGCATGACTGAATAAATCAAAAGTGGGTCCAGCCCGTGCCGCGTCGCCGAGTCCATTATGTAGCCGTCAACCTGCGCATTTCCCGTGGTGAAGCCGCGGAGCGATGACGCCAGGTTTCCGGCCGTCACCGACTCAAATGTGAGCGACGTGCGCTGGACTGACATTGAAGGCCGCCGGGCGTCGGTAGAAACCGCCGCGTTCCCGGACCGCCTGGAACCGGTTGCCGATTTGACGACAAGCGGCTGAGCCGCCTCCGCATGGATCTTGACGCCATTGCGGGTATCGAAATTATCGAAGGAATAGGCAGCATTTTGCGCAAAAACGGCGGGTGCCGTGAAAATTAGGAGAACTACGATAAAGGGGATTCTGCGTGTCATTGGGATGCTTCGGCTGGCTTAGTGGCAGGCCTTGGAGATTTTCCGCATTTCGCGGGCAAATCGATACTACCAAAGTGTTAAAGATTTGCCAACCATTTTGACCATCGTGGGGCAGCGGGCCTGTCACAGCCCTAAAACGCGATGTAAAGAACCTTGCGTTGACAGCGGTAGTATCATGGCGCCTCATTTTTTAGGTTCCTGGCTTTATCAACTTCCGCGTCCGTTCCTAGGACGCCTCCCAAACCTAAGGAGAAAGACATGAAGAAACTCCCGTCACTAATCCTCTCGGTCGCCATGCTGTGTGCGGTGACCGCCGTTGCCCAGAACTCCAACTCGAGCACCACCTCGAACACCACAACGGCGAATGCCAACAAGCCGAAGCGCGGCCCGGTCTTTCGCGCTACGGCCGATCAGATCAAGCAGGCGCAGGCGATTCTTAAACAGCGCAATTTCTATCCAGGCGAGGAAACAGGAAAGCTCAGTCCTGAGACTCGGGCTGGTCTCAAGCTGTATCAGGCGGCCGAAGGATTGAAGGCCACTGGAACCCTGAACAAGGTTACCCTCGTGAAGATGGGAATCACCCTGACGGACAAGCAGAAGGCCATGTAAGCTGCGCGCCAGAAGCCCGCGCATGAGGTCATGCGCGGGCTTCTGGCCTCGCGTTACTTCGTGCGGACGTTCTCTGCACCGATGTCTTCGAGCAGCGTTTCGAGCTTCTCAACGTCATCGTCGGTTTTCGCCTCGACGCCAAGTAGGATTCCTCCGCCGCGCACGTCGGTGTCATAAACCTTTGCCCGGTGCTCAGGAATTCCTGTACCGACGAGCAGGCCAACTAGTCCGCCGGTCGCGGCTCCTGCGCCTGCGCCGGCCAGCGCCGCCGCAATTGGTCCGGCGACAACCAGCCCGAGGCCGGGGATCGCGATAGCGGTTCCCACCCCGACAATCGCCGCGAGAACGGCGCCGACGGTTCCACCGATTGCGCCGCCAATGCCCAGGCCATCAGCCGCGTGCGATTTGGCTTGAACCGCGAACTCTTTGTTCCTCGTTGCATCGGACATCAGGACGCTGATGTCGTCACGCGAATACCCTCGCTTGATAAGCGCATCCACGGCCGCTTCGGCTGCCGCGCGGGTCCTGAAAAAGCCAGTGATAAAAGTCTTCGACATAGTTTTGCTCCTTCGCTATTTGGATCAACTCGCCGCCATGAGTTTGAGCGCCGGAGAGAACAGACTCGCTCGATCAAGCTGGCCGAGAGGCTAAATCCAGGGGATTGTTTGTTACTGCGGGGGTGAAGTTATCTTGCGTCAGCGATGCGTGGAGTGTCAAACGTCGGCTACACAGATCGGATTGCGTTGAGAAGTTTCGCTAACTCACTGGGGAGCGGAGAAGTGAAATTCAAGCGTTCACCGGACTTCGGATGGCAAAACCCCAGCTTCTCGGCGTGAAGAAACTGTCGACCGAGCTTGCCGATCTGGCTGCGAATCATCGGATTCGCAACCGTATTGTCGCGGCCGCTGCCATAGGTTTCATCACCGACCACTGGATGTTTGATCCAGGCAAGGTGCACGCGAATTTGGTGCGTGCGGCCGGTCTTTAATTCAACGTCAATCAGCGTAAACCGGTCGAATCGTTCACGCGCGCGATAAATCGAGAGCGCTGCCCGGCCACCTCGCACGACTGCCATGCGGGTGCGGTGCCGGGGGTCGCGCGCAATTGGTTCGTCGATCTCGCCTCGATCCCTTTCCATCTGTCCATGCACGAGCGCGACGTAGGATTTGAAGACCTTGCGCTCACGGAACTGATCAGCCAGATTTCCATGCGCTTGTTCCGTCTTGGCCGCAACCAGCAATCCCGAGGTGTCTTTGTCCAGGCGATGAACGATTCCGGGGCGCGCGACACCGCCGGCGGTCGAGAGGTTTTGAAAATGAAAAGCCAGCGCGTTGGCCAATGTTCCGGTCCTGGCTCCTGCGCCAGGGTGCACAACTATGCCGGCCGGTTTGTTGAGCACGATCAAGTCATTGTCTTCATACACAACCTCGATGGGAATGTCTTCGGGGAGGAACGACGTTGTGGGCAGGGCCGTCAGTTCCGCTTCGATTTCATCGGTCGCTCGCAGTTTGTAGGAAGCTTTGGCTGCGCGTCCATTGACCAGCACGTCACCGTCTTCAATCAGGCGCTGAAGACGCGCGCGGCTCCAGCCTTCAACGCGCGCAGCGAGGAACGCATCGAGTCGCGCTCCCGCATCTGCTTCGGGGACGGTGAAAATGACGGAGGACTCAGGTTCAGAGTTCAAACTTTAGCGGGATGGATTAAGGCTTACACGGTGTAATAGCCACGTTCGTTTTCAGGCGATCCGCAATGAACTTGTCAGCTTCTGCTTCGATCAATTCGCCGTTCACCACGAATGCTTTCTCGGTCAGAACGTCACCGGTTGAATTGCACTTCGCCGGATCGAGAAAGATGTTCCAGGGCGAGCCCCATTTTCGCGTGTCCCCGGTCATCAGCCGGTAAGCGTAATGCGGGGTCTTGTCGCGATCTTCCCGTGTTTCAGACTCAACGACGACGGGATATGGCGCGCCATTGGGACCGAAATAGGCGCGTGAATCCGCGGCCGATGCGTACTCGCTGACGGCCACAATCTCAAAACCCTGCGACTTATATTTGTCGTAAAGCCGCGCGGCGACCGGCGCTTCGTTGCGCCAGTTCGGACACCAGGGCGCGAAGTAGAGCACCATTACGAGCTTCTTTCCATTCATCAATGAACGAAGACTCACCGGCTTGCTGGTGGCGAGATCTTTCAGCGTCCAGTTCTTATAGTTGACCGTTTTTTCGACGATCGGCGCATACTCATGTCCATCCTGCGCCCGCGCTGCTGTGGTTGTCAGAATTAAAGCCGCAAGGATTAGAACTGCTTTTTTCATGAAATCACCCACCCACGTTAATTGCTCGCTTGGGCCGACTTTACGGTCTCGTCCAATAAAGGTCTTACTACAGACTCGAAGACTTCACGCGACTGTGGCCCGAAGAATGTTTTGCGAATGCGGCCTTCGCGGTCAAGAATATGAGTCACCGGCAGACCCGGCCCGTTCTGAAACTGGCCCCCAATTTCTTCGGCGCCGCGCACGATCGTGTAATCCTGCTTAACATCACGCTGGAAACTTCTAATCACGTCAGGCGTGTCGAGCGGTGAAACGGACGCCCCCACGACCGAGAGACCCTGCGGCTCGAGTTCGCGCTGCATTTGGTTGAACTCAGGCATCTCAGCGCGGCACGGAACGCACCAGGTAGCCCAAAAATTCAAAACTACAACACGGCCGCGCAGATCGGTAAGGCGGAAAGCACTGCCATCCAGTTTCGTGAATTCAACGTCCGGGGCTGGTCGAGCTCCCTGAATATTATTTGAATTTGCCTGCCCCGTATCACGCAATTTCAGACGCGACTCCCAATCGGGCAGCCAGCCCGCCAGCCGCGCGCTGTTCAGGATCGTCACCTTGTTGCTCAGGATCAGCAGGCCAATCAAGATCAGCACAATGCCTGAGACGACCTCGACCTTGTGCAAATGACGCCGAAACTTCGTGTAGAAACCGAGGAACTGATTGATGCCCAGGCCGGTCACCAGAAACGGTACGGCCAAGCCAGCAGAATAAAATGCTGACAGAATCAGTCCGCCTTTCCATCCGCCGGTCGTCGCAGCCAGGCCGATGATTCCACCGAGAATGGGGCCGATGCAGGGCGTCCATCCGGCCGCGAAGGCGATTCCCAACATCAGCGAACCCCAGATACCGCGCGGCTCATCGCTTTTGAAATGACGCGTGTCTGCATAGAGGTACTTAATCTTTAAAAGCCCGATCAGGTGCAAACCGAAAACGATGATCACCAAACCGCTGATGATCCGCACCCAGAAGTTTCCGAAGATGGCTGAGCCAATGTACCCGGCGGTGGCCCCCAAAGTCAGAAATATCACGGAGAGGCCCGCGTTAAAGGCGAGCGAGTTGGCGATCACCGCGCGGCGCGATTTCGCAGCGCCCTCTTTCAAATGGTCGACACTGACGCCCGACATCAAAGAGATGTACCCCGGTACCAGCGGCAAGACGCACGGCGACAAAAACGAAAGCAACCCTCCGGCAAAGGCAATCAGGATATTGAAAAGCGAAATTCCCATTGTTTCTTCAGCGCGGACAGTTTCCCAAACTGGGGCGGCAAATTCAAACTCGGCCAACTTCTGCCGCAGTACGGCGTAACGCGCTCAAATTAGATGCTGCTTACCGGCTCGCAGCCGCTAACCGAAAACGATCGGGCGCGAAACTCTCGGCGAGTCGGGAGCTTTTTCTGTTAACGACCGCTTCCGCGATAATTTCAGCGGTGATGGGCGACAACAAGATGCCGTTTCGGTAATGACCCGCCGCGTAGAACAACCCGTCGATGTCCGCGGCCGGACCGAGCACTGGTAGATCATCCGGCGCATGGGGCCGGAAACCCGCCCATGAGTCCACAATCGCGGCCGATTCAAGTCCCGGCGCGATCTCAAAAGCCATCGACTTGATAGAGGCGGCGCCTTCCTCCGTCACGCGTTTGTCGAATCCAACGTGCTCGCTGGTTGACCCCGCGAGCAGCCGGCCATCGCTCCGCGGAACCAAATAGCCGCGCGCGCTGTAGATGACGTGACGTGCAAAGGTTGGTTCGATTTGGAAACAGAGCATCTGTCCGCGCACTGGCTCAATCTGCACCGCCGATGAATTGGTTTCTGAAGTTTTGATCTCCGACGTCCAGGCGCCGGCGGCAATCACAACGGTGGGCGCGTCGATAGATTTTGTTTCACTTTCAATGCCAGTCACGCCCCCATTCTCGATTCGAACCGATTTAATTTCGCAGTTCGCGATTAGCTGAACGCCGAGCTTTTGGTTAGCCCTGACCAGCGCCTCGGTCAGGCTTCGATTCTCAACCTGCCAGTCGTCGGGAAAGCGAAGCGCGCAACGCACGTGCGGCGAAAGGTTGGGTTCCAGCCTGCTCGCGTCTTCGCGGGCTAGCCACTCGACGCGCAAACCCGCACGCGTCTGCCAATCAAAACGGCGACGCATCTCATGTTCGTCAGCTTCAGTGAAACCGACGTACAGCGTGCCGGTTTGCTCGAACTGAACATCAATTCCGGTTTCGTCTTGCAGGGCGCGGGCAAAGGCGGGGAAAAGATCACGACTCGCACTTGCCAGTTCGAAAAAACCATCAGCGCGGTCAGCTTCAACTTGGGGGGCGAGGATTCCACCCGCCGCCCACGATGCTTCTTTGCCGAACTCGCCCCTTTCAATCACCGTTACATGCCGCAGGCCGCGCAATGCGAGTTGGCGCGCGATTGACAATCCAATGACGCCGCCCCCGACGATTACGACGTCAGCAGAAGTTGTGCGAACGGACGATTGATTGCCTTGCATGCGACGGGCGGTTGTCAGTTGCGATTCAAACCTTTATTCTCGTTTTTAATCGCAGCACTCGGGAGTAGAGGTGTTCTGAACTGCCTACTGCTCACTGCTTACTGCCTACTTTTCATGCATCGTATCACACTGATTCCCGGCGATGGCATCGGCCCCGAAGTCGCTTTCGCCGTGGTTCGCATCATCGAAGCTTCCGGCGTGGAAGTCGAGTGGGAAGAGCATGTCGCCGGACAGGAAGCGCTCGACAAGTTCGGAAAGACGCTGCCTGACGAACTGCTCGAATCAATCAAACGAAACAAAGTCGGATTGAAAGGGCCCATCACCACGCCCGTGGGAAAGGGCTTCACTTCAGTAAACGTGGGCCTGCGCAAGGCGCTCGATCTCTATGCCAACCTGCGTCCGATTCGCGCTTTGCCGAATGTTCCGTGTCGCAATCCGCACCTGGATCTGGTGGTCGTGCGCGAAAACACCGAAAGCCTTTATTCAGGTCTGGAGCACGAAATCATTCCGGGCGTGGTTGAAAGTCTGAAAATTATCACTGAAAAAGCTTCAACCAGGATCGCGCAGTTTTCTTTTGAGCATGCCCGTGCGGAAAGTCGTAAGAAGATCACCTGCACGCACAAAGCGAACATCATGAAGATGTCTGACGGGCTTTTCCTAAAGTGCTTCCGCACCGTGGCGGAGAGATACCCTGAGATTGAATCGGCCGACATGATCATCGACAACGCATCGATGCAGCTCGTGATGCGTCCCGAACAATTCGACGTGGTGCTGTGCGAGAACCTTTACGGCGACATCGTCTCCGATTTGTGCGCGGGCTTGATTGGTGGCCTCGGGCTCGTGCCCGGAGCGAACATTGGCGAGAAGGGCGCGGTGTTCGAAGCCGTCCACGGTTCAGCTCCTGACATTGCGGGCCGTGGGATAGCTAACCCGACGGCCCTTTTGCAATCGGCGATACTGATGCTGCGTCACATCGAAGAACGCGATGCGGCCGACAGAATCGAACGTGCGATGCTGACGGTTTTCGAAGAAGGCAAAGTGCGCACACGCGATATCGGCGGCTCAGCAAACACTAACGAGTTCGCCGATGCGATAATCGCGGAAATGAAATAGCCCATCGCGACTGTGTAACATCCCAATCCTCAGTTGTCCGACAAGCGTGCGTTGCAACTTGCAATCGAAATGTCTTAATAACGCTGTACTCCCGTAAATCAGCGAAACTCACGACTTAGTTCAGGCGAAGCCGGCGCACCTTGCATGCTTGTGGATGGCATTGGGCTTGCCCAATGTGTACGTCATGAGACACAAAGCAATTAGCCAACTCTTGTTTATCGCTTTGGCTCTCCCCATTACTCTTCTTGCATTGGCGTCGTCATCCGCGCAGGCGCAGGTGACGCAAACGACTACGGCAAAACTTTCTCCGACTGACAAAGTCGCAGTGAAGCGTTTCGAGCAGCGGGTGAAGGACTACATGAAGCTTCGCAACGCCGTGAAGGCAAAGTTGCCGAAACTCTCGAAGGACGCCACGCCCCAACAGATCGAGTCTTATCGTGAGAATGTCGAAGCCGCCGTACGTAACACACGCACCGGCGCCAGGCGGGGCGACATCTTTAACCACGACGGGTCGGATTACATTCGGAGGATGTTGAAAGTAAATTTCGTTGGGAAGGATCGCGTGGAACTTCGCAACATCGTTTTCGAAGGGGAAACGGCAACGGTGAAAGTCAGGGTGAACTATCCATACCCCGAACAGGCGGAACTG
>DASUTF010000424.1:0-2293 GCA_036374695.1 Pyrinomonadaceae bacterium | reverse complement strand
ATGATCTGTGTAAAGCATGGAACAGCTGGATTGCGGACTTTTGCCGAGTCAGCCCCAAGCGTTTGAAGGCGTCGGCGTTAATCACGCTGCACGATGTCGATTTGGCAATCGAGGAGGTGCGGCGCGCTGTCAACGAGCTTGGCGTGGCCGCTCTTTCGCTTTGCCCCGAGCCGATCAACGGCAAGTTCATTCACGACCGCCACTTCGATCCTCTGTGGGCGGAGATCGAGAAGCTCGGCGTCGCGCTTTGTTTTCATCCGCCAGCAAGACCAAAGCAGGATCAGGTCGCCAATAAGTTTTTCGGTCATCCAAACGGCGATATCGTCGCCCTGGCACTGCGCAATCCAGTCGAATTGATCCTGGCAGTTTCCGAGTTTTGCGCCGGTGGAGTTCTGGAAAAGTTTCCCAAACTGCGGGTGGCTTTCCTAGAAGGTAACTGCGCCTGGTTGCCATGGCTGCTCTACCGGCTCGATGAGCGGGCAAAGTTGCATGGTCCGCTGGCCGATGTGCCGTTATCGAGGAAGCCTAGCGATTATTTCTTTCAACAGTGTTTCATCTCCGTCGATCCCGACGAATACCTGGTTGCCGATGTGATTTCCCGCATCGGCGATGACAATATCCTCATATCGACTGATTATCCTCATATCGACGCGGCTTTTCCCCATGCGCTAGATGAATTTCTCGCGATCGAAGAAATAAGCGATGCGAGCCGCCGTAAGATACTTTGGGACAACTGCGTTCGGCTCTACGGCGTCACGGATTCGTGATCTTTATGTGAGATCTAATTTCAAGGAGGAGAAAATGGGAACGACGTTAGTCACCGGCGCTGGATTAGTGGGAACCTCATTCGGACAAGTCGCGCTGAGACGAGGCGAAAATCTGGTTTATTTCGATCCTCAACCGCGCCGGGAATTTCTCGAGATGAAGCTGGGCAAAGGGAATTTTCAGGTGGTGCAAAAGGATGTACGCGACCTGCCTGCATTGATCGAAGCAATTCAGTCGCACAAGGCCCAAACCGTTGTGCACACCGCTGGTTTGATCGGCTCGAGGGTCGCGGAATCGTTGTACACGGGATTTCACATAAACGTCGTCGGGACGATGAATGTCGCCGAAGCTGTTCGTTTAACCGGCGTGAAACGAATGGTCCACATCAGCACCTTCGGTGTTTACGACTGGCGTAAAGAAGCTTCCGAACCGGTTACGGAGGACTTCTATAAGGGCAGCGGCGTGCCTTATGGCAATTCGAAAGTCGCCAAAGAACTGCTGCTCGAGGCTTACCAGCGGATGCACAAGTTTGAACTAATCGTAATTCGTCCAGCCAATGTTTACGGCCTGGGTCATTTCTGGTCTGGTTCGGGGGGCGGTGAAAAGATACAAGCTTTGCTGGTGAGCGGGCTTAAAGGCGAGACGGCGAAGATTCCCGAAGACCAAACCATGGCCTTCGAGTATATCTACTGCAAGGACCTAGGTCGCGCCGTCGATCTGGCAGCGACTGTTCCCCAGCCCGAGAAAAACACTTTCAATGTCGGCGAGGGCAAAGTAACGCAATTCGAGGAAATCGTTGCGACTGTGAAAAAGCTCTTGCCGAAGTGCTCTGTAGAAGTCATCCCCGGGACGTCCCCGGTCTCACGTACCCAGCATCTCGACATCGGCCGGGCCAAGAAATATCTCGGCTGGGAACCGCAATACACGATGGAGCAGGGGTTCAAGGATTATATCGAGGACCTGAAGAAGACAATGTCGTGAACGGTGTCGGAATGGATCAACGAGTCCGCCATCTGAAGTGAGGAAGAAGAACAGCATGAAGAACGAATTTAAGGCTCTGGATAGCGACATGCACGTGTATGATCCGCCGGACCTCTACTTGAACTATATGGACAGGAAATGGGGTGATCGGATTCCTCGCGGCGAGTGGCCCAAGGGTCATGGACGCGTAGAGTTTCGCTTAGGCGACGGCACGGTTCTGCGTCCCAGAACGGAACGGATCCAAAGCGGCGAAGAAAAGGTCGCAGAGCATCACACTGAAGGGCCCAAGCGCGGCTATGACCCGGTCTCGCAGGTTGAAGCCATGGAACGTGAGGGGCTGGATGTCTCGGTGTTGTTTCGAACCTCGCCGCTCTACGCCGATGATAGTTTCGAACCGGAGTACGCGGCGGCGTTATGCCGGGCTTGGAATAGCTGGATTGCGGACTTTTGCAAACACGATCCCGTGAAGCTGAAACCTTCGGCCGTCATCCCAATGCACGATGTTGATTTAGCAGTCAAGGAAACCCGGCGCGCTGTGAAAGAGTTG
>DASUTF010000423.1:0-5548 GCA_036374695.1 Pyrinomonadaceae bacterium | reverse complement strand
GCCCGCACCGGCGGCGGCCATAAGAAACCCAACATAGAGCATTGGATTCGGAGCGGTCTTTGGCGGATGCAACCAGATTGAGAACAAGACGTTCACCAAAGGTGCGCCCGCAAAAACCAGCGGCATCACGTAATTCGGAACGCCGCCGTACCGAAAAGCAAAGATAATACAGATTGCACCAAGCGCTCCCAGCACGCCGCCTGCCGTTGCGGCCAGCGAGCTCTTCATCGTAAACCCCTGTAACTGGCCCTGATACGAGAGATTGGCCACCGGCACCAGCACGCCAATCAAGAAGTAAGCGACGCCCACGCAGAGCAAAGCGCGCATCGGATTGCCAAGCGCCACCTGGCCGCGGTGCAGAACGGGTCCGTACAATCCCCAAGATAGCGCGGCGCCCAAAGCGAAAAGGATCCAGAGCATTAGTGCAACCCTCCGACTGAGTTATTCGTAAAACGAAAGCGCAAGCGCCGCGTATTCTATCAATGTGGATGAACTAATCCCTAAAAAAATGCTCGGCCGTATCGATCCTTTGCGTTGAGGTTATCATCAAAGCGCACTACTAAAAGCTTGTAGTTGTTAAGACTTGTAAATTCTTTCGGCTAGTGTTGTTTATTGGTCTGAATCCGAACTTCTGCAGCGACATTTCCAACAGTTTTAGTGATAATGAGCGCACCCGACCTTCGCTCTGGCAACATAGGTCATTACTCGACGTTAAAGTCCGAGGAGGAAATCCGGTTTGAAGTCACTTCTTTCAATCGCTTTCATTTCGACGCTGATTTTTTTCACCGCGAGCAGTGCGCCAGCCCAGACGCATCGCGGCTCGGTGCGCGGGACCGTCTACGATCCGAATCGTGCTGTTGTGAGAGGAGCCCAGATCAAACTCATTAACCGCGAAACGGGCGACGCCCGAACAACTGTCAGCGACGAGCATGGTGAATACGTGTTGGCGTCGGTTCAGCCCGCCCTGTACCGGCTTGAGATCGCTGCTTCGGGTTTCGCTACTTTTCCGAAAGAGCTGACCCTCAAAGTAAACCAAGAATTGAGAATCGATGCGCAGTTGGAAATCGAGGGAGTTACCCATCCTTATTACATCGGTGTAAGTCCTGATGAAAAGAAAAGAGACTCAGCCTCACTCGGCACCGTGATCGAAAACCGCCAGGTCGAAGGCCTCCCGCTCGACGGCCGCAACTTTTATGAACTCAGTTTGCTGGTTCCGGGCGCGATGCCGCCGGCGCAAGGCTCGGCCGGCTCGGTCCGCGGCGACTTTGCGTTTAGCGTCAATGGCGCGCGCGAAGACAGCAATAACTTTCTGCTCGACGGCGTTTATAACGTCGATCCGAAACTGAATACGTTCGGAGTGCGGCCGCCGGTGGATGCGATCCGCGAGTTTGAAAACCTGACGAGCACTTACGACGCTTCGTTCGGACGCAGCGCCGGCGCCCAAGTGAACGTCGTCCTGAAGTCCGGCTCGAACGATTTTCACGGCAGCATTTTTGAGTTTCATCGCAATGGCGCGTTGGATGCGCGGAATCTCTTTGCGCCCGCAAACGAGCCGTCCCCGAAATACATCCGCAACCAGTTT
Organism: Pyrinomonadaceae bacterium; assembly: GCA_036374695.1. GTDB lineage: Bacteria > Acidobacteriota > Blastocatellia > Pyrinomonadales > Pyrinomonadaceae > UBA11740. Next base: position 3,966 of record DASUTF010000423.1, on the reverse strand, counting down.
GGCTTCTCGATCGGCGGGCCGATTCGCAAAGACAAAACGTTTTTCTTTGGTGACTACGAAGGAACGCGCTCGCGTGAAGGCATCACGCGCGTGACAAATGTGCCGACGTTGGCCGAAAGAAACGGTAACTTCTCGCAAAGCCTGTTCGGCGTTCCCATCATTCCGGGCGCCGGCATACCATTCCCCGGCGGCAGCATTCCCGACGCAGCCATCAATCCCATCGGTCGCAGGATCGCGGCTCTCTATCCTTTGCCAAATCGTCCCGATCCGTTTGCGAACTTCGTCTCCTCACCGGTGCAGCAAGACCGCAACGACCATTTCGACGTGCGGGTAGATCACCTTTTGAACAGCCGCTCGACATGGGCCTTTCGTTACAGCTTTGGGGATCGAGATCTGTTCGAGCCGTTTGCGGGCCCAGGTTTCTCGCTTGTGCCCGGCTATGGCAATGACGTCACGCGCCGCAGTCAGAACGCGATGATTAGCGAGACGCATGTCTTCTCGCCGGCGCTGGTCAACGATCTTCGCTTTGCCTTCAATCGCGTCGCTTCAGCCGTCCTTCAGGAGAACCAGGGCACCAGCATCAATCGAGCTGTCGGCATGCCTGAGTTGTCGTCAAATCCACGTGACTTCGGATTAAGTTTCATTACGATTACCGGATTTTCGCCGCTGGGACACGAAGGCAATAATCCGCAGAACAGCGTCACGAACACGTTTCAGATTCTCGACTCAGCGACATACGCGCGTGGTCGCCACCTCTGGAAATTCGGGGGCGATTTTCGCATGGTGCAGCAGAACGCTTTTCGCGATGTGCAGTCTCGCGGTCTGCTTCAGTTCTCGCCGTTCGGGCAAATTACTTTCAATGCGCTTGGCGATCTGCTCCTTGGTCTTCCGCTCGTGACGGGCGGCGCGCGGGTCGACAATGCTCAGCACCTGCGTAGTAACAGCTACAACCTCTTTGTGAACGACAGCGTGCGGGTGACGCGCAACCTGACGCTAATCGCGGGGCTGCGTTACGAATACAACACGCCTCCGGTTGACGCGTTTGACCGCGCGACCATCTTCGATCAGGCCACGGGCAGGCTTGTCCCGGTCGGCACTGCCGGCGTTCCCCGCAGCGGCTTTCGCGCCGACAAAAACAACTTTGCGCCGCGGGTCGGTTTTGCCTGGACCATTGGCGACGAAGGCAACACGGTTGTCCGCGGCGGCTATGGCGTCTACTACGATCAATCCGCTTTGGCGCCGGGCGAGGCGCTTTACTTCAATGCGCCCTATTTTGACTTCAATCTTTTCTTCCAACTGCCGGGACTACCGCTGACGGTCAACAATCCGTTCCCGGCATTTTTCCCGTTCGCGCTTCCGGATTCGGCCCTGGCGATTCAGCGCGACCTGCGCACGGCGTACATGCAGCACTGGAGCGCGAGCGTGCAGCAACAACTCGGCCGCAGCCGCGTGCTCGAAGTTGCTTACGTTGGTTCAAAGGGTACCAAGCTGCTTTCGGCGCGCGACATTAATCAGCCGCAGCCTGGCGTGCTGCCGCCAGGCCTGCCGTTTGTGCCGCGGCCAAATCCATTTTTCGATGACATCACGCAAATCGAGTCGCGCGCGAATTCGCGTTACGACAGCCTGCAGGCGCGCTTCCAACAGCGGCTCGACTTTGGTCTGGCACTGCTGGGTTCGTACACCTGGTCGAAATCCGAAGACGATGCGTCCAATTTTTTCAGCAGCGCCGGCGACCCAAACTTTCCCCAGGACAGCCACAATCTGGGAGCTGAGCGCGGGCCCTCAAACTTCGACGCTCGCCATCGCTTCGTGTTGAGTTACAGCTACGACCTGCCGTTTGGAAAAGGCCGGCGCTTCCTGGCAGACGACGGTTGGGTATCGAAGCTGTTGAGCGGCTGGCAAACTTTGGGGATTGTGACACTGCAGTCCGGACGGCCGTTCACGGTCGCGCTGCTTCCCGAGATCGACAACAGCGGCACCGGCCGATCTGTGCTTGGCTTTGGCGCGAATGATCGGCCGAATGTTGTCGGTGATCCGAATCTTTCCTCGCCTTCAGCCGACCGCTGGTTCAATACGGCCGCCTTCGCCTTCCCGGCCCCAGGCACGTTTGGCAACGCCGGCAGAAATATTCTGCGGGGGCCCGGCTATCAGAACGTGAATGCGTCGTTGATGAAGAACACTCTGCTGACTGAACGCTTCAATCTTCAGTTTCGCGCTGAGGTGTTCAACCTTTTCAATCATCCGAATCTGAATCTGCCTGACAACTTCCTGGGCTCGCCAACGTTTGGCCGGGTAAGTTCGGCGCGCGATCCGCGTCACCTGCAATTCGGCGTGAAACTTCTGTTCTGACCTGTATGGAGGTTTTATGAAGAAACTTTTTCTGTTGACATTAATCATCACGGTCGGTTCCGCGGCTGCCTGGTTTTCGGTGAAGGCGGAAAATCCTGAAGAGCACGCGGTGCGGCAGGCGCTGGAACATTACTTTCGCGGTCACGCGACCGGACAGGGCGAGCACTTCCGCAAAGTATTCCATCCCGACGCGAAATTGTTCGCCGTTCGGGAGGGAAAGTACTGGCAACTCACCAGCGAAGAATACATCGCGCGAGCTTCAGGAAAGCCTGCGGCAGACGAAGAAAAACGCATGCGCCGCATCGACAGTATCGACATCACTGGAAATGCGGCGATTGCCAAAATCACGCTCCACTACCCGCAAGTCAAATTCACGGATTACATGTCTATGCTGAAGATTGATGGCGAGTGGAAGATCATCAATAAGACTTTCTACGCTGAGACCCAACCGGCGAAGTGATCGCAAACTGAATCACGATCCGCGGAGCTGTAGCCTGTCAAGCACGAGAATCGCCGCGCCCATAGATCCACAGCCGAGCGAGTCCGCAATCGTCCACCACCAGGGCATTCCGGTTGTGTAGTCAATCCAAAAGAAAATCGGACCGGCCAACAAATACGCGACGCCGTTGAGAATCACGAGCGCGCGAAAACGAACTACATCAGAAGCGAGCACCCACAAAGATACGCCGTGCATGCCGTAAGTGAATGAAGCCTGACGGATCATGAACATGAGGAGCGGGCTAACGGCCATCTCGCCCATCCCCAGCCAGGCATGCGACACCTCCATCCACGAACGCGGCATGATGACGGCAAAGAAGGCCAGGATCTCAAACGCTCCTGCCAGTCGTAGAAGCCAGGTCTGTAACTTTCGCGAATCCATGATGTCGAAGTGGCAGTCCGTATCTTTCTAATTCTGCGAATGTTCGGCGTTTCTGACAAACTATTTCATTAAGAGTCGCGCAATGAATCCCCAGCCAAACCTTTGATCGTCAGTGACCGCGAAGACTAAATCGTTGTCTCCCTGACGGAGTTTTAGGAAGACATTCTCAAATCCGGGTTTGACGAATCCCATGTATTCCGGGTGACGGCTTTCAAAGCCATTAATACCGCGGTAGACGGCCTCACCGTTGAGGAACACTGTCACTTCATCCGAGTATCCCAGTTCGAGCATAGCCGTCTGAGGTCGCGTAGCTTTTACAGTCGTCCTCGCGAAGGCTGTCCAGCGACCTGCAGCAGTATTGCGCCGCACTCGATTGAGATTGACCAATCCGGATTCCTCTACTTCACTGGGACGCCATCCCTTAATCTGCGGAACGTTTACGATCGGATCTTTCTCGGCTTGGATCGGATCTGCTACTTCCCATGAAGTCAGCGTGCCGGCAGGTGGATTTGGGCGATTGCCGGTAGTCTTTTTTGCCGGACTTGCCGGTCGAACGGAAACATTGGATATCGCCGCGGCCCACTCGGTCGGCCGGTTGTTGACTCTCGCCCATAGTGCCACTGTGCCCTTTTGCGGGATGGCGCGCAGTCGCGGCACAACCAGCGCCGGCTCTCGCTTGTTGGCCAGATAGATGCTCATCTGTGCACCGTGGACCTCGACACGGACGTGTGTCCACT
>DASUTF010000422.1:0-3282 GCA_036374695.1 Pyrinomonadaceae bacterium | reverse complement strand
CGCACACCTGCCACCCAAACGACGTCCGCAACTTCGATATCACTTTCGCGTCCGTTGTGTTCCACGGTCAGTACATTCGGCTCGACGCGCGCGACGCGTGTCTGCGTGTGAATCTCAATCCGATGTTCTGCCAGCTCGCGCTCAACATATTCCCGAATCTCATTTCCCATGCCCGGCACGAGTCGATCAGTCATTTCGATAATAATGACGCGTGGCTCACCCCGAAGCGCGCGGCGGTTCACCGCATCGCGCAACAAGTCAGCCATTTTCGTCGCCAGCTCAACGCCACTCGCCCCTCCCCCGACGACGGCGAATGTCAGCGCCGCTCGGGTGTCCTGCGGGGCGGCATCCGGCTGAATGCGATCAAGGGCTTCGGTCATGCGTCGCCGTAAGTGATTCGCGTCAGCGATTGTCCGAAACGGAAGGCTGAATTGTTCGGCGCCTTTAACGCCCCAGTAATTCGTCGTTGCGCCGAGTGCCAGCACAAGCGCGTCGCAGGTCAGCGGCGCGGCGCGGCCTTCAATTGTCACAGAGCGCTTATCCGGGTCGATCGATGTGACGGCCCCACGCACCAGCTTTACGTCATCGAGCAGCTCTGAAAAGTTCGGCGCAATATGCCAGGCCTCGACCTCGCCGCTCAGGTACTCGTAGAGCATCGGCTTGAACAGGAAGTGATCGTTCTCATCAACCAGGATCACGTGGCCGGCCCCGGCCAGCTCAAGTGCCGTGAATAACCCGCCGAAGCCGCCCCCAAGAATCACAATTTTCGCGTCTTTTTTAGCCATTTATCGCTATTCAACTGTCAACCAAACGAGTCGGTGATGTTAACAGACATGCCTCGCGCGACACAGTAGGCGGCCCGGACGGGTCGCACTGCCCGTGGCTGGACAGTCAGGCAGCCGGATGTTAACTTCTCTGCGATATTGAATTCTTTGCGGTTTTGCCGAAGAGTCGGCATTACTGCAGTTTAGGAGGCCATCTTTGGCATTAGCAAAAGAAGCGAAGGAAAAGATCCTCACGGATTTTCGGACGCACGAAAGCGACACGGGGTCACCCCAGATACAAATCGCGCTCTTGAGTCAGCGGATCAACGAACTCACCGAGCATTTCAAGATACATAAGAAGGACAATCATTCGCGGCGCGGCCTGCTCAAGATGGTCTCGCATCGTCGAAGTTTGCTCGATTACTTGAAGAAGACGAACATACAGCAGTACCACGAAGTCGTCGGACGTTTGGGCCTGCGTCGTTAATCGTTAGTCGAAAACAAACATAAAGGAGAGATTCGACTCTCCGGTAGAACAAGCCCGCGCCATTCGAAGGCCTGCGACCGAGCCGAACGTGACGGCGATATTGAGGAGACAGGCGGCGCGAAGCATAACAAAACCGAAAGGCGGCAAGAGCTTCACGGGTAAAGGCTCTGCCGCCTTCATTTTTATGGGTACGCATGCCTCCGGCATGCAGCACGCCAGGAGGCGTGCGTACCAAGCAGCGGATGAGACGCTGCGTGACTGGTGGGGCAGAACCCAACCGTGAGGGAGGGTGCAGAAACAGCCGCCGCCAGCCATCGTCAAAAGGAGACGATCAAAAATGACAGTCAAAAAGTATCTGAAAGAATCAATCAGAGTCGGTGATCGCGATCTCACCGTAGAAGTTGGTCGCGTGGCCAAACAGGCAGACGGATCTTGTGTGATCCGTTATGGAGACACGATGTTGTTGTGCGCCGCCGTCGGCGCTTTGACGCCGCGTGAGGGAGTGGATTTCTTCCCGCTTACCGTTGAGTATCGCGAAGCGTTCTTTGCCGCGGGCCGCATTCCCGGCAACTATTTCCGGCGCGAAGGCCGGCCTAATGAAAAAGAAGTCATTACCTGCAGGTTGATCGATCGGCCTTGCCGGCCGCTCTTCACCGAGGGTTATCGCAATGAAACTCAGGTGGTGGCGTCGGTCATTTCCGCTGATCCGGAAAACAACCCTGATGTTTTGGCGATTACCGGCGCATCCTGCGCGCTTTACCTTTCCGACATTCCATTCCCGAACCCGATTGCCGGCGTGCGCGTCGGCTTGATCGACGGACGGTACGTGGTGAATCCGACTTATGCGGAGATTCGCGAATCAAAACTCAACCTGATCGTGGCCGGAACGGAAGAGGCGATCGTCATGGTCGAAGCGGGCGCCCAGGAAGTTTCCGAAGCCATCATGGTCGAAGCCTTGATGCTGGCGCACAAGGAAATTAACCGCCTGTGCCGTTGGCAGAAGGAACTTTACAAGGCCCTCGGCATTGAAAAGCGCGCGGTCGAGCCGCCGGTCCTGAACGAGGAGATGATCGGCGAAATCGAACGAAATTATGCGGAACGGTTGCGGGCCGCCCTGGACACGACCGGTCAGGAGAAACGCGCGAGCTATGCCGCCGTCGATGCGCTGAAAAAGGAAGTAGTCGAAGGTTATCCGGCAGATGAACCCGAAAAGCGGCAGATGGCGAAGAAAATTTTCGACCATCTGAAGGAAAAGATTTTCCGCGACGACATTCTGAATCATCGCCGCCGTCCGGACGGCCGTCGCTTCTCAGAAATTCGCGCCATCAACTGCGAAGTTGGCTGGCTGCCGCGGACACATGGTTCGGCGCTGTTCACGCGCGGCGAGACCCAGGCACTGGTGACCACCACGCTGGGCACGAAAGAAGACGAACAGTTCATGGACGATCTCGAAAAGGGCGAGATTAAGCGGCGATTCATGCTGAACTACAACTTCCCGCCCTATTCGGTCGGCGAAACTGGACGCTTCGGCAGTCCCGGTCGACGTGAAATTGGCCACGGCGCACTCGCGCGTCGCGCGCTCGAGGCAGTGCTTCCGGACGACACGACGTTCCCTTACACGATCCGGCTCGTTTCTGACATCACCGAATCGAACGGTTCGTCGTCGATGGCTTCGGTCTGCGGTGGCGCGTTGTCGATGATGGATGCCGGCGTGCCGCTGAAAGCATCCGTCGCAGGCGTAGCAATGGGCCTCGTCATGGAGGGCAACAAGTACGCGATTCTGACGGACATCGCCGGCGCCGAAGATCATTACGGCGACATGGACTTCAAAGTCGCCGGCACGCCCGATGGAATCACTGCTCTGCAGATGGATATTAAGATCGCAGGCGTTAATGCCCAGATCATGGCTGAGGCGCTGGAGCAGGCAAAGAAAGGTCGCTTGTACATTCTCGGCCTGATGCAGCAAGCGCTGCCCGAAGCGCGTTCGTCAATTTCGGAGCATGCGCCGCGCATCATCAAGATCAAGATCAA
>DASUTF010000421.1:0-4990 GCA_036374695.1 Pyrinomonadaceae bacterium | reverse complement strand
TACGCGATCCTGCGGCCGCAGTTGCTTCGCGAACTCAAGTGCTGCGGCCTTGATCTCGGACAGTTTGAACTGCGTCGATGCCGAAGTATCGAGCAGCAACGCGACGGTGAAAGGCTTTTCGGCCGTCTCGAAGAACGCGATAGATTGTTCGTTGCCGTTCTCGAGGAGCGTGAAATCTTCGCGCTTAAGATTCGGAATGAAGCGTCCCTGACGGTCGAGCACACTAACCGGAACCGTTACCAGCGTCGTGTCAACGCGCAGGACATCACCTTCACTAAGCTCTTCAACCGTAGGCTCCGCCGCCGGATCATTAGTCTCCGTGGTGTTCGGGGTTTGCGGCAGAGAGCCTGCTTTTGCCAATGTCGGCGGACCTGAGGGTCGCGACGGGTCGCTGCCGGTCAACGTGGGCGGGCCGGTTTCTTCATCCTGCGACTGTGGCGTGCTGACCAGGGCATTCGCTGCTTGATCCTGGGTTTGCCGGTTGCCTACGACACGCGGGCGCGATGCAGTGGCTGCTCCCCGGCCGGCCGCGGGCGAATTTGCCGACGACTGCGGCGAGCTGTTAGATGGAGCCGGTGAAGTCGATCGTTTCGCCGAACTTCGCGTTCCGTTATCGGTCGCGGTTCTTGCCGTCCGGGTTTGTTTTCCTGGATCGCTCGCGGCGGTGGAAGAAGTTTTCGGGTCCGCTGAGTTTCGATTCACACCTAACGAACTCTCGTATGAATTCACTTTTTTCAGAACATATGAGCCATGCGGACAGGCGGCGGACGTCAGGTACGCCACGATCACGTAACCGTCAGGGATCGGCACACCCTGGCAGATCCGGATCGTCTGCGTTGCCGGAGCCGTCTTGTTCTGGGACCGCCGCGGGCTTTGGCGCTGACCAAATCCCATGGCAAACGTGGCGAGGACGAGCAAGCAAGCGACCAATGACTTCATGTCGCTACCCCCTTGACCGAATTGTTCGAGATTGGGGGCGCATTATACTCCCCGATTAGCATTAAAGATCAAGCGACGCGTGGATTCCCGTTCCGACGGAAAGAAAAATCTGTTATCGCTGTGTCAGTTTGATGTATTATCCGCGGGTTCACGGAAAACCTCGCAATTTCATTCAACGCGCAGAACTTGAAGTTCTGCAACGGTAGTTATTGCTTTCACAGGAGGAAACGACACATGGCAAAGACAGTTTGCAAAATCCTCGGTGTAGTTTTTCTACTGGTCGGGGTCGCCGGATTTGTCGCGCCGGGCATGCTCGGGACACATTTGAGCCTCGCGCATAATCTGGTCCACGTGATTTCGGGCGCGATTGCCCTCTATTTCGGCTTTGCCGGCTCAGCCAGCGGTGCCAGGTCGTTCTGTCTGGCGTTCGGTGCCGTCTATTTGCTGTTGGGCGTAGTCGGATTTGTCATGGGAGCGCCGGGAGCGTCCGAGATGGCCGGCATGACGCATCAGGATCCCAGATTATGGAAAGTGTTGCCTGGGACGCTCGAACTGGGACAGATGGATCACATCGTTCACGTTCTGCTGGGCGTGGTGTTCTTAGCCGGCGGGTTGTTGGGAAGGCGCGCCTAGCGGCCAGTTGCGGTTCGAAGTTTTGGCGAGTGGATCAATTGCGGTCTGGGTGACCGCGATTGGAGGCTCGCCTTTTTATTTGAGACTAAAAGTGGCACGGGCGTCCTCCCGTGAAGACCACGCGCAAGATGAGCGTGCCACGTTAAGCCAGGAAACTACCCGGCGACTGGTTTTCGTTCATACGGGCAATGACGACAGCCGCTGTCGCAGCAGTAGCCCCGGCTTAAATGATAGGCGGCGGTAAAAACCATGAAGCCGCCCTCGAAATAGTAATCTTGCCCTTCCCGCAATGGCGGTAAAGCCTTTTGATTCAAAACTTCAGTGGGTCCTGATTCCTCGGCGCTGAGTTTCGCGATAGCTTCACTCAGACACTGCGGACAAAAGCAGTCCGCCCGTTCGTCAGCAATCAACGGGACATGCGGCAAGCGCTCGCACCAGCACCTCTCGTCTGCTTGCGCGGCGCCGCAACTGAACACTGCGTGGCAGCGCGTGCAAATCTTTTCCCCAGGCGAATTCACGATCGCTCAAACCTCATCTCACTGCGATGCTCAGGCCTCCCCGCGCCACAATTCCCGGACTGCGAAACCCATTCTCGAAGTGAGCGACGTCGAACAGATTGTCGGCGCCGCCGAAGAACGTGAGCGTCACACGTTCGGAAACGCGCCGTTCGTAACTCGCGAAGAGATCGGCCTTCGTGTATCCGGGAAAAGTTAGTTCCGCGGTGCGGAAAGGAAAATCATTCTCGAAAATCGGAGCGACATGGCTTCCCGTGTGATTCAGGTCGAAACTGACGACGAATGAGCGGTAGCGTTGATTGACGTTCAAGCCGAACAGCTGTTTGGGAATAACGTATTCCCGCTGCAAGCCGCTGCCGTGTACAAATCGATCGCTGTTCGTGAAAGTGTACGAAGCGCGCCAATCGGCGCCGCGCCATGGGGCTGCTTCGAAATAGCTTTCCACGCCCCGTGCGAAGCCGCCCGGACGATTCTCGTAGCCGCTAAACCGGCCTGCTCCCAACGGGTCGACTACGAAAAATGAATTGAAAGCGATAACTCGCCGCAAGTGCGTGTAGAAGTAAGTCGCGCCGAACCGTGCGCGGTCGTTCGCGACGCGTTGATCGAAGCCACCATCGACGCTGATCGATTGTTCCGCGCGCAAGGTTGGATCGCCGAAACGCGTCAGGCCCGCCTGGGCGAAAGTGCCGGCGCCAAAACGCTCAAACAACGCCGGCGCGCGAAATCCGTTCCCAACGTGCGCGCGTAGTTTGGTGCCGGTCGAACGAATAAAGTAAGCGAGCGAGCCATCGCCGGTAATTGAACTCTCGGGATTGATCGAGCCAAGAAATCCTGGTCGATCGGCAGCGCTAATCCGAAACCACTGGCCACGGACCGCGACCGAAATCTGCAATCGATCTTCCAGAAGGAAAATCTGATCCTGGGCGAACACAGCCATCGTGCGCTGCCGATCGGTCGTGTTATTGAACGCGCTGAAAGATGGAATTGAGGATTGAAAGATCGATTCGCGCTCGTACTCGAATCCGGCCGTCAACAGGTTGTGACGCCCAAATCTGAAGTTAGCGCGCGCATCGAATGTATCCGTTGAGCCGTTGTTTACTGCGACGAACGCGAAATCACCGAAAGGGTAGAAAGCGGCGAACTGAGGATCGATCGCGGTGCCGTTGTAATTTCGGCGATGCGAACCCACATGTTGATAGGCCAGTGAATATGAGATCGCGTCATTGACCTGATCACTGAATCGGACAGCGCTAACCAGCAGCCGGTTTCGGCGGCCCTGATCAGGATTGTTGAAGTCAGCGTTGAACGTCGCGCCTTCAACCGCGTTCGGATATTGACCGCCGCTAAAGGCCGCCGGAAGCGCAAATGGGCTGTCATTCGTGCGCGCGTTTGAAGTTGTTCCGTAAAAGTTAACGCTCAGTGTTGAAGACCGCGTCGGGTGCAATTGAAACCGGCCAGAGCCCGCCGTGTTGCCGTATTCGTCGTTGCCGTCAATCCCCTGGCGCACATCGACGCGTGACAAACCAAAACTGAAGCCCGCGCGTTTGCCGATGCCGCCGGATCCGCGAACGCGTTCACGAAACTGCGTCAGGCTGCCGCCATCAAAACCAAATTCAAAATGACGGTCCCCGCCAGTCACCGCCGGGACGAGATTAATCGCACCGCCGATCGCGTTTGAGCCGTAGATTGACGAGCCCGAACCGCGCAGAACTTCAACGCGATCCAAATCAGTGGGCGCAAGGTCAGCAAACAAGGGGCCGGCGGCGCCGTTAATGTCCGACGCATCGCGGACGCGCAACCCGTCGAGCAACAGCGCCGTGTCGAACGTTCGCTGTCCCCGCAAACGTACACTGGTCAAGGCGCCGGGCGAACCTTGTTGCTGCACGCGTACGCCCGGAATGCCGCGCAGGCTCTCGCTCAGTCCAATTTCACGTTTCGTTTCAATCGCCGAGTTGTCGAGGACGCTGATCGCTTTTGAGGTCTCATCAACGGTTTGTGCGATGCCGGTTCCCGTCACGCTTACGGTTTCATTGATAGCTTCAACCGAAAGGCGCACGTCATTCGTCACTGTTTGGCCCCGCTGGATAATCACGCGTGAAGCAGACGCTGCGAAGCCGGGCGCTTTGACTTCCAGCACGTAATCTCCCGGCGCAACATTCCTGAACTCGTATGCGCCGCGATCATCCGTAGTCGTCGACATCTCGCCGCCGCTGCGTGAGCGGAGGCGAACGTCAGCGCCCTCAATGTTTGCATTACGTTCGTCAGTGACGAGCCCGCGAAGTTCAGTGCCGCTTTGCGGAAAGGCTGTCGCCGCGCTGATTGCTATTGCGATGACTAGAAACAGAATCCTTTTCATCTTCATCCTTCATCCTTGGTTGTGCACCGGCGTGATTCGCGGGGCGCCTGAGATCGGATGCGAGTCCACCAGCACTCGCAAGCCAAAAACCTCTGCAAGCAACGTTTCGGTCAAGACCTCCTGCGGCGCGCCCGCCGCCAAGACGCCTCCGGCTTTCATCAGCATCACCTCGTTTGAGAATTCAGCCGCGAGATTGACGTCGTGGGTCACGACCACCGCCGCCGACTCTTCTTTGGCGCAGCGCGCTTTAATCAAACGCAGCATCGTCGCCTGATGCGCGAGATCCAGATTCGCCGTCGGTTCATCAAGCAGAAAGACGCGCGCTTCAGTCGCGAGCGCACGCGCGAGTACTGCGCGCTGGCGTTCCCCACCCGACAACTCATTCATCAAGCGGGATTCGAAACCCGCGAGTTCTGTTTCGCGAATTGAGTTTTGCGCCACCTCAATGTCGCGATCATTTTCCCAGCCCCACGCTTTGGCGCTCGACCATGCGTAGCGGCCACCGACGACAAACTCGAAGACGGTCACCGGAAATCTCAGGTCCGCT
>DASUTF010000420.1:0-11427 GCA_036374695.1 Pyrinomonadaceae bacterium | reverse complement strand
TGAGTCAGCCGCGCAATCTTCTGTTCCTTCGACTCTCCTGCAACCGGTCCGGTGTCTTTGAAACCCGCGTAAGTTGATCTGGTGTGGAGCGATCGATCCGGATAGCCTGTGGGTTTTGCCGCGGGCGGAGGCGCCATCGCTTTTTCCGCCACCACGGCTGCTGGGGCCGCAGGCGCCGAAGGTTTCGGCGTCGCGACGGGCGCTGTCGCCTCTTTTGGCGCGGCAGCCGGTTTCGCGGCCGGCGCGCCGTGCTTGGGCGCCCCACCTTCCGGTTCGACAATCACGTAAACGCCGCGGTCATTCTTCTTGATGACCGGCATCGTGCCACCGGCAGCTTGCAGCAACGCCGCCAACTCGAATTCGACAAATCGGCTCTGCTTCTCGGGGTCGCGCACGTGTCCGAGCGGCGGGCCCATGTAAAGCGTGCCGCAAATCTGACACTTGAACAGCACGTCATCGCCGCGCAGGTGAACTTCTGCGAACTCGCCGGCGGTCTTCAACTGCTTGAGATGGCCGTTGCAGAGTTTGTTCTTTTCGTTGCGTTCGTTGCAGACCGTTTGCGCATTGGTGATGCGTTTCGGAACCGTAGGCGTGGCTGGGTTTGGCGCGCTGGTTTCGGTGATGTTTGCCGACATTGATGATCCGCTGCTGCTTAGTTTGCGATCCAATTCCAAAGTTCGCGCAAATCTTAAAGACTGCAGGCACGCGCGTCAAATCATTCCTTATGATAAAGAAGATTAACGCCCTGTTTCTCATTAACACCGCGGCTTTAGCCCGGTGGACCAGGGGGCGCGGCTCTCAGGAAAGTCTTAAACGGTTTCCTGTTTCACGCACCGGCACATCACCACGCTAAAAGCGCGGGGTGAATGAGAGTCGGATATCCCGCATGCTATGCTTCGCCCGTGTTCGCGAAAGTCCTTGGTTCTATCTTTCGTTTCCTTCCGGGCGGGTTTCGTCGCGGGCTGGTGCGTCTCGGGCAGCGGCGCTTCACGGTTACAGCCGGCGCATTTGTCTTCGATGAGCAGGGCCGCATCCTGCTGCTCGAGCATGAATTTCGTCCGGATAGTCGCTGGGGAATTCCCGGGGGCTTTCTCAACCAAAGCGAACAACCGGAGGAAGCCTTGCGCCGCGAATTGCGCGAAGAAGTCGCTTTGGAAGTAGATGACGTCCAGTTGCTCTTCGCGCGCACGCTGGCCAGGCCCCGCCAGGTTGAGATTCACTTCGCCTGCACCACGAAAGGTAATCCGACTCCGAGCAGTTTCGAAATCAGAAAGGCCGGCTGGTTCGCTCCCGATGCCTTGCCGGACGATCTCTCGCGAGATCAGCGTCGAATGATCAAGCGGGCGATCGATGTTAGAGAAAAACGGCGAGAATGATGTATTCTACGCCTCGCAATTCATCACAATTTACCAGGAGAAGAAGATGGCGGCACCAAGTGTCCAGCTAATTCCCTCGCCCGAAGTAGTCATGGAGGCTCTGCGCAAGACCGGCGCGTTCCGTGAAGGTCATTTCGTTTATCCGAACGGCAAACACACCGCGCATTATTTTCAGATGCCTCTGGCGTTTCGGCTTTATGACACCGCCCGCGTGCTGGCGGTAGCGCTCAGCCGCAAGTTCCGGGTGGAACGCGACATTGCCAGCCAACTGCCGAAGGTTTCCGTCATCAGTCCGAGCTCCGGCGGAATTCCGGTGGCCTTTGGCGTGCGCGAAGCGCTCAGCGCCGAGCAAATCTATTGGGCCGAACAGGATTGTGCGACTAACAAACGCGCCTTCCGCCAATACGTGAATCAGGGTGACATCAATCCGTGCATCATTGTCGACGATATCATCCGCAGCGGGAGCGCAATTGAAGAGACCGTCGGCTTAGTGAAAGAACTCGGCGCGCCGATTATTGGTTGCGGCGCCATCGTGCGCTTCACCTCAGCTCCGGACAACATCAACGGCGTTCCGATTAAGGCCCTGGTTGAATTTGAAGAGCACTTCTACGACCGGGCTGAGGATTGCGTGGAATGTAAGAAGGGTGCGCCGGAGGAGATGGTTCGCTTCTGATACCAGAAGGCAGTAGCAAAAAGCAGAAGGCAGTTAACAACATCTTTCCTTGGAGGGGCTCCCATGCTCCGTGGACATCGCGATCTAAAGGTATTTCAACTGGCGTATGACTTGGCAATGGAAATCTTTCATCTGTCAAAGTCTTTTCCGGTTGAGGAAAAATATTCGCTCACCGATCAGATTCGGCGCTCATCCCGCAGCGTGGCCGCTAACATCGCCGAGGGTTTTCGGAAACGCCGTTATCCGAACATGTTGATTAATAAGCTTACGGATTGCGATGGAGAAGCGACCGAGACACAAGTCTGGCTCGATTTTGCCTTCGATTGCGGCTACCTATCTAAGGTAAATCATGATCGCTTGATCGAGGGTTATGAGGAGGTTGGAAAAATGTTAGGTGGAATGATGGCGAACGCTTCCAAGTTTGCGCCAATCAAGTGACTGAATCCGCCTCTGCCTTCTGCCTTCTGCCTTCTGCGTTCACATCTCGTGTCGATTCGACAGCGCCTTATCCATCGTTACTTCATCGACGTACTCGAGATCACTTCCCACGGGCATGCCCATCGCTAAACGTGTCACGCGCACGCCGAGAGGTTTCAGTAAACGGCTGATGTAATTCGCCGTCGCTTCGCCTTCGGTGTTCGGATTCGTGGCCACGATCACTTCGCGAATTTCGACGCCATCGTTGTTTTCCGGTTTCAGCCGCAACAGTAGATTGTCCAGCCGCAAATCACTGGGCCGAATGCCTCGAATCGGCGAAAGCGCCCCGTGCAAAACGTGATAGAGGCCTTTGTAACTGCGTGTTTTCTCCACCGCGAGCAAATCGTAAGGCTGCTCAATCACGCACATCAGCGAACGATCGCGCGTCGGCGAAGCACAGTAATGACAGGGATTTACGTCCGTGAGGTTATTGCAGACCGAGCATTCGGTGATGCGTTCTTTGACTTCGTGAAGCGCCGCAATCAGGCGTTCGACATCCGCTTCGGTTGAGCGGAGGATGTGAAAGGCGAGCCGCTGCGCCGACTTCTGCCCGATGCTCGGGAGGCGTTTGAATTCGTCGATCAGTTTCGTGACGGGCTCAGCATAGTCCAGCATAGGCAGTTTCGGGTTTCAAGTTTAGAGTTCCGAGTTCAACGGCGGGTGGAGTATCGAACTCGAAACCCGAAACTCGAAACTAAAAGAGATTTCCCAGTCCAGGAGGCAACATCGATCCGAGCTTGCTCTTCATCGCTTCGTTAACCTTGCGATTGGCCTCGTTCACCGCCGCCAGAATCATGTCCTGAAGCATTTCGACGTCATTTTCTTTCACCAGTTCCGGATCGACACGCAGCGAAAGGATTTCGTGATCACCCTTCATGGTCACGTTAACGACACCGCCACCGGCGGAGGCTTCGACGCGCATCTCGTCCATCTCGCGCGCCATCTGCTCCTGCATCTGCTGCGCCTGCTTCATCATCTGCTGAATGTTAAGTCCGCCCGGAAATTTCATCTTGTTACCCTCTTTGGAGCGCGCATCTTGCCCGCTTTTGGAATTTGTTCGTGTCCAGCATCGTAGCCGTGTCTTATCGTGAATGCAAAGCAGCGACACTCCAATCAGCGATTCGTTTGCCGCCATGTTATAACCACCCATCAATGACAAATAGTAAGACTGCCGAGACCATTGAACGGACGCTCACCTCGCAGAGCAAACTCTACTACGACGTGATCGCCGGGACGTCGCGAGCGGCGCCGCTGCTTATCGCCTTGCACGGATATGGCGCGAGCAAATGGCACGCGATGCGGGAAGCAAGGATGTTCGCGCCGGAAGGCTTTGCCATTGCTTCTTTGCAAGGGCCTCATCAACATCTGCGAGAACCGAGGGAGAAGGGCGGCCCGCTGCGCTATGGATTTGGCTGGCTGACAAATTTTCATCCTGAGGACTCAGTCGCAGTACACCATCGGGGCGTACTCGACATGGTTAACGCGCTCGTTAGTGAAGGTCTCGCTGATGCGAAACGCATTTTCCTGCTGGGCTTCTCGCAAAGCTGCGCGCTGAATTACCGCTTCGCTTTCACGCATCCGGAGGTGCTGCGCGGCGTGATTGGTATCTCTGGCGGACTGCCCGGAGATTGGGAAAGTGCGCCCTACAAGCAAACTGACGCGGCCGTTTTTCATCTTACCGGCGAGCGAGATGAGTTCTATCCGCCCTCGCGCGTGGCGCACTACGCCGCCCAGTTGCGACAGCGCGCGAAAGACGTGCAATTTCGCAGTTACGATGCCGGACATGAAATTTCGCCGATAATGCGCGATGACATCAGAGAATGGTTGAAGCAAAAGGCAGCCGCGTAGAACGTCATTACTCAGAGAACTGCCCGCGATTCCGCAGAAAGACGACCCTGACCGCGATTCGTAATCTGTGGAATCTGCGTAAATCTGTGGATGATCTAATGATGAAATATTTTCCGACTGGGCTTCTCATGACCGCATTCCTGCTGGCCGCAGCCTGTGGCCAGCAGCAGGTCGCGAGAACAATCCCGCCGCTGAAACCACCCGAACAGCAAACCGAAGTTCGCGCACTGGCGGTGAACAGCTCACCGAACATAAAACTGATAATTGACGGCGCAACCGATCAGGTTGGGAAGACGACCAGCTACGATCCTTCCTACCAAAAGCTCGACTATCCAAACGGCGATGTGCCGATCGAGACTGGCGTTTGCTCAGACGTCATAATTCGCGCGTTTCGCATGGCGAGCATCGACCTGCAAAAAGAGGTTCACGAGGATATGAAAGGCAACTTCTCTTCGTACCCGACGAAGTGGGGCTTGCGCGGCACGGACCGCAACATCGATCATCGCCGCGTCCAGAACCTGCAAACCTACTTCGCACGCAAAGGCAAAGAGGTGGCGACGACCGGCAGCGCCGACACTTTCCTTCCCGGCGACATAGTGACGTGGGACCTGGGCGGCGGCGTCGATCACATCGGCATTGTCACAAACGTCTGGTACAAACCTGCGCAGCGCTATCTCATCGTTCACAACATCGGATCGGGCACGCGCATGGAAGACGTTCTGTTCGCGTGGAAAATCACCGGCCATTACCGATACTTCTAAGCAATCTCAGGGTGGGGAAGGTGGGCTTGCCCCCGCTTTCTTCTTGTCCAATAAGGGCCGGGGCAAGCCGCTCTTCCTTACCTGAGAGCGGTCCAAAGGGCCTTGAAAAATCCCTAGTACGAATCGGCGCGGCATGATAGATTCCGCGCCGACTTGCACTGAATCGAAGGTTGGCCGGCTCTAACAACATTCGGCTGCTCCGCAGCCACTCACTTCGACCATCATGAAAAATCGTCTGCTCACATGCGCCGCTCTTCTAATTCTTGTTCAGATAACTTTCACTTCAGCGCAAAACAACCCGAGAGACGTCAAATCAGTGACCGCCATCCGGGCCGTGCTCGACGCACAGGTTGCGGCCTGGAACCGTGGCGATCTTGAAGGCTACATGGACGGCTATCAACGCTCGCCTGACATCGTTTTTATCTCCGGCGATCGCGTCACCCGTGGCTGGAAAACCGTGCTCGAGCGTTACAAACGCAGCTACGACACGCGCGAGAAGATGGGCGTGCTGACATTCTCAGACGTTGAGATCACGATGCTCGGCAAAGACACGGCGATCGTTTTAGGACGCTGGCAGTTGCGCGCTAAAGGCGAGCCGCGCGGACGCTTCACGTTGCTTTTCAGAAAAACAAGGGACGGCTGGAGAATCGTTCACGATCACACATCGAGCGCGTGATCTGGCAGCGCGGGCACCTGCCCGCATGAGCGCAAAGCGCGAACAAAGTCCAGGGAAGCACAATGCGACCCTGTAAATATCTCTCAGGTCCGGAAGGTGGGCTTGCCCCCGCTTGTGAGATGTGACAGAGCGGCGCCAAGCCGCTCTTCCTGACCGTGAGGTTTCGGGGTCGCTCGGTTCATTCATGACTGACTCAACTCGTACTAATCTCGCCGCCGTCGAACACCAGGTCGAAGCGCGCAGCGCCTCGCTGAAAAAGGAACTTGGCCTGTTCGATCTGGTGCTGACGCAAGTCGTCTTTGTCGTCGGCACAATCTGGGTTGGCTGGGCGGCGCAGCTCGGACGCCATCAGATGGCGTACTGGGTCTTGGCGATCATCACGTTCTATTTGCCTCTGGCGGCGGTCGTCATCTTTTTGAACCGCCTGGCGCCGCTCGAGGGCGGCGTCTATCAATGGGCGAAGGTTGCGTTCAACGATTTCGTCGCGTTCATGGTGGCGTGGAACCTCTGGATCTTTGGCATCTCGGTGATGTCAGGCATCGGCCTAATCATTAAAAAGAACATCGCCTACGCCATCGGCCCGCGCGCCGCTTGGATGCACGACAGCAAGCTAATGACCATTGGCGTTTGCGTCGCTTTGACGATCACAATTATTGCCGCGTCGCGCAGGGGTTTGGTTTTCGGCAAGTGGGTCCAGAACGTCGGCGGGCTTTTTCTGCTGGTTACGTTCGCAACATTGATTCTGCTTCCCTTCATCACCGGCAATCTCGCGAACTACCACCCGTTCGCGACCAGCTTGCCGGAAGTCAGCAGTCAGAACATCAACGTCTTCAGCAAGCTCGCGGTGGGTGCGCTGTCCGGCTTCGAATACATCGCCATACTCGCCGGTGAGTGTCGCGCACCGGCGCGAAACATCAGCCGGTCAGTGCTAATTGCCGCGCCGATCATTGTGGTGATGTTCGTGCTGGGCACTGCCTCAGTCCTCGCCTTCGTTGCCCCCGAACAAGTTGATCTGATCGGTCCGATTCCGCAGGTGCTCAGTCTGGGCTTTCATTCCTTCGGTTGGGTCTCGACGCTGGTCTCGATCACGATCTTCGGCGTGGCCGCCCGACAGATCGCTTTGATGAGCATTTACTTCGCCGGTAACACTCGCCTGCCGATGGTCGCGGGTTGGGACAATCTTCTCCCGAACTGGTTCAGCCGTCTTCACAAGCGATATCGCACGCCGGTGAATTCCATCTTGTTTGTGGGCGTGATTACTTTGGCTTTCAGTCTGCTGCCACTGATCGGCGTGCTCGAAGAAGAAGCATTTCAAATTCAGGACAACGCCGCGACCATGTTCTACGCCTTGATTTACGTAGTGCTCTTCGCGATTCCTTTTGTCGCGATTAGGAGATTCGGCGCCAAGGCGCCGGTGTGGCTGAAGATTGCATCAGCTTCGGGATTGATCGTCTCGCTGATCGCGGGGTTCTACGCGATGTTTCCCATCAAAGCCGTCGCCCAGCCGCGCGCCTTCGCCTTGAAGGTCTTCGCGGTAGTTTTGATTGCTAACGTCATCGGTGTTGTTCTTTACGCCGTACGCGGCAAGCGATCTCCGAAGGCCGCTGCGTCGGGGCACTAGCCCGACCGTCAGGAAGGGCTCCATTAAGTTGCGCATCTGGAGCCCTCCCTTACGGTTGGGCTAAGCTCCCTTTTGAGACTTGCGCTTATCTTCACAGCATCCCCCCGGAATCCGAATACTAACGCTGGTTTTCGCGTTGCGGTTGTGATAGAAGTCGCGCCCGCAAGCGGACATTTCTGTACTCTTTACCCCGAGAGGAGAACCAAATGAACATCAATATTGGACGTTGGTTGCTGGGCGGTTTGGTCGCCGGCGTCATTCTGAATCTTGGTGAGTGGCTGTTGAATGGCATGGTCCTGGCCAATCAAATGACCGAGTATTTGAACCGCCACAACTTTCCCCAGCCAACCGGGGCCGCGATAGGCGTGGCGATGGCGATGACGTTTGTACTCGGGTTTGTAATGATCCTTGGGTATGCTGCGATTCGGCCGCGGTTCGGACCGGGTGTGAAAACGGCTGTGATCGCGGCGCTTTTCGCGTGGTTCGGCGTCGTGGTCTATCCCAACGTGATCGGAGCGGCGTTTGGATTCATCCCGACCAACGTCCTGCTGCTGGTCATGGGCTGGGCGATCGTTGAATACGTCATCGCCGCGATTGCCGGAGCGTGGCTGTACAAGGAAGTGTGACGGATTTCAGGGTTGCCGAACTCACTCGCGGTAATTAATTGCTCACAGCTCGTTACCCTTGCAGGCGCCCACCGGCCTCGCAGCGGGGGCGATCTGCGTCAGCTTGCGATCGTTGAAGACGGCGCGATGCTCGTTCGCGACGGACGGATTGAAGCCGTCGGACGCCGCCGCGAAATAGAAGCTCTCATCGATTCAGAATCCGAGGTCATCGACGCCGGCCGTCGCGTTGTGCTGCCCGGCTTTGTCGATGCCCACACGCATCCCGTCTTTGCCGGCAACCGCGCTAACGAATTCGAACAAAGAACCGCCGGAGCCACTTATCGAGAAATTGCCGCGCGCGGCGGCGGCATTCGCGCGACCGTCCGGGCCACCCGTAATGCTTCGTTTAATGACCTCGTAAAAGCCGGTAAGCATTACGCCGAGTGGTTTCTGCGGTGCGGCACGACAACCGTCGAGGCGAAGTCCGGCTACGGCCTGACACTGGAAGACGAGCTGAAAATCCTGCGTGCCATCAGGCAGCTCGACCACGATACGCCGCTCAATTACGTGCCCACTTTTCTCGGCGCGCACGACATTCCTTTTGAATACAGGTCCCGGCGACAAATGTACGTCGATCTCGTTATCAACGAGATGCTGCCGCGGGTCGCTGAAGAGAAGCTTGCCGAATACTGCGATGTCTTCTGCGAAACGGATGTCTTCTCGACCGACGAAGCCTGGCAGATTCTTTCGGCCGCACGCTGTCATGGATTAGGTTTGCGTGTTCACGCTGATCAGCTTTCACTTTCCGGCGGGGCGAAGGTAGCCGCGGAATTAAATGCGGCGACCGCCGACCACCTCGAGCACGCTGATACAGACGGAATCGCTGCGTTAAAGGCCGCAAAAGTTCAGCCGGTGCTGCTCCCCGGTTCGGTTTACGCGCTCGGCTCGAATCGTTATCCGGCGGCGCGCGAGATGATCGAGGCGGGTCTCGCGGTGGTGCTCGCGACGGACTTTAATCCCGGTTCATCGCCGACGCCTTCAATGACGATGATTCTTTCGCTCGCGTGTACGCAGATGAAGATGACGCCTGCGGAAACGATAACCGCGGCAACGATTAATGCGGCTTACTCGCTTGGGCGCGGCGATGAAGTTGGCTCGCTCGAAAAAGGTAAGCGCGCTGATTTTGTGATTCACGATGCATCAGACTATCGCGAACTGCCGTACTTCTTTGGCGTCGAACATCCGTGGAAGGTTTATACGTCGGGGAAGCTGGCGTTCGCTCGTTCGGGGCAGTAGCCCGACCGTGAGGGAGGGTGCACTCTTCTCTGTGTCTTCAGTGGAAACTCTGTGTCTCTGTGGTGGAAATCACGCGAAGAAGCATTCACCACAGAGTCACAGAGAATTCACAGAGACACTGAGGTCCAGATACGAAAATTTTTTATTGACGAGTCCACACTTCTTTCTTATCATCCGCATAACACTGGAAAGGAGGTGATCTAAAAATATATGAGTTCTAATCACAGTGAGGTGGCTGAGACCTAGCCTCAGGATCAATCAGTTGTTTCGGATTGCTTTCCTGAGTAAGTCACCGTGACACCTTCTTTCCGAAGGTCCGGAGCCCAGGTCAATCCAAACAGTACACCGGAAAGCCGCTCGCGACTGATCGCGAGCGGCTTTCTCATTTATTCGATGCGGAAACTATTCGATGTGGAAGCGGGCTAAGGCTTGGGCGTGGCCGGTTCTGAAGCCGTCGTGCTATCAGGCGAGGTGTGCAGGTGAACGGCCTTCCAGTCTTTGCCAATCTTCCGGAAGATAATCGTCATCCGGCCGGTATCCGTCTCAGGCACTCCATTGAATGTCATTGACTGTGTCCATTGGCAAGTAATAAACGCGGAGGCGGGACTAAGTATCGTCACCCGCACATCGCGGACGTCGAGCTTCACGTCTTTCATCTGGGGATAAGACGCCTCGCGATTCGCCTTGAGCTGATCCCAACCTTTGGTCACGGTGCCGTTGTAGTTGAAGAGCAAAAGCCGCGGCGTATTCTGATACGCGTTCGTTGCCGCCTTCACATCCGCGTGGCGAATTCCATCGAGCAAACCGTTAAAGGCGGCCAGCACCGCGCCCGATGGCGAGACCGCGCCCGTCGCTCCCTGGCGTGGGGTCGCGCCTGGCTTCGGGTCAGTAGCCGGCGTCTTGGTTACCGTCCTGGGTGTCGGCGTCGGCCGCGGGGGCGCCACCTGCCGTTCACGGGTTGTGGGGGACGATGTGTTTGGATCTACAGTCGACGAATTCGAGTTCTGCGCGAGTGCCAGACCCGCGCATGAGAACAGAACTGAAGCAGCCACGAAGAGTCTTTTCATTATTGTAATCCTCAGTTAACAGCCGCGGGGGCACGGTGCGGGACGATTCTAAACTAAGTCAACTTAATTGCGGGTAATTTTTTCTGGGATCATTAGTAGCACAGACTCAAGTGGCTTTGCACAAAAAAGACAAGAGCGGGGGCAAGCCCACCTTCCTCACCCCGAGCTGATTAAGGTCGAAATTGTGATCCCACCTGAGAACGGCTTTCAACGTAAAGTCATCGAGTAAGTTTAGGAGTGTCGGGAAAGCGGGCTTGCCCCCGCTCTTTCGGGATGTTGAAACACTTTTTTTGCAAAGCCGACTGAAGTCTACTCTACTTGGCTTTCATGCCAGGGCACCTGACTGCGCAGGCGTGTGACGGAACGGTCGCGGCCGATGATATCGAACACTTCAAACATGGACGGACCCACGGCCTGGCCGGTGAGCATCGTCCGCGAGGCGTTAATCAACAGACCAGCTTTCACGCCCGCTTCATCGGAGAACGCCCGCAAGGCTTCCTCGGAGGTTGTGGCATTGAACGGCTCTAAGTTTTCCAGGTGGTCCGCCAGCGACGGCAGTAGCTCCCTCAGGCGCGCCTCCTTCAGAATGTTTTTCTTCACCGCCGCTTCATCGAAGTCAAAGTCCTCCGAGAAATAAGCGCGCCCCTGCGAAGAAAAGTCCTTGAGCGTAAAGAACCGATGGCGGATTAGCTCAACGGCTTTTTCGAACCACTCGCGCTCGTCGTCATCATATTCTTCGCGCCAAAGTTTCGCCGCGCGCAGTTCTTCTTTGACCATGGGCAACAGTTCGAGAAGCGGCATCGTGCGAATGTATTCCGCATTCATCCAAAGCGCTTTGTCGTCCGTCCAATGGCGCGGATCGTTTTCATGAAAATTGAAGACGGCGTTCGCGCGGCCGATGCCTTCAAGCGAGAACTTTTCGAGCAGTTCAACCCGCGACAGAATCTCTTTTTCGTCTGGCGGTGACCAACCAAGCAGCGCCAGAAAATTCTGAAACGCCGCCGGCACAAAGCCTCGATCGCGATAA
>DASUTF010000419.1:0-22101 GCA_036374695.1 Pyrinomonadaceae bacterium | reverse complement strand
TGGACGTTCTTAGCCGCGATTTCACTTGCGTTGACTTCCTCCACTTTACCGATAAAGCGATAGCCCGCGCGCGGCACTGTTTTGATGAACCGTGGATTCCGCGAGTCGTCGCCGAGAACTTTGCGAATCTCGGCCAGACATTGTTCCAGCGCGTTGTCGCCGACGGCTGTCTCGCGCCAGACGTGATCCATCAATTCTTTCTTGGGAACGACCCGCTCGCGTTGTTCCAGGAGATAGATCAGGACTTGAAAGGGCTGGGGACGCAGGTGACGCTCGACACCATCGCGCTGCACGCTTAGTCGCGACGCGTCGATTTCTACGTTCTCAATACGATAAACCCTTTGGCCCTGCGTATTCATGGTTCCGCTAACTCAGAAGGAAGCAATCTCAGCGTAATTTCAGTGTTCTCTCAGGACTACAGCGAGCTTCTGTGGGATAAGCGCGTTCGCTCGAATCTCTAAACCGAGGATCGTCGGGACCGCCGGCGGATTATAGCTCAGGTCAGAAAGTCCCACATGAAGTCATTCATCGTCGCCGCGCTAATCGCCATCTCGCTGGCAGGTTGTGGTTCTAAAGGCTCGACCGCGACCAATGCTGGGGCGAGCCGGTTGAGCGAAGACCAAAAGCATCGGCTGTACAGCGCCGCGTTGGCGGCGAGCGAGTCGCCGCTGGATAACGACACATTCAAACGAGTGTGCCGAGAAATTGGCATCTTCGACGCGCAGGGGCGGCCTACCGATCAATACATGGCGTTTGTCAGCCGGCACGTCGACTGGTGGGCGCGGTCTGAAACCGAGCAGTTTCGCCGCGAGATCAATTCCAAAGAAAGAGCGCGAGATTACCTCAAGCGCCATTTGTCTCAGTAGTTGAGCTGTCCGACAAGCTTTAGTTTGTTCGAAAAAGAGACCTTAAAAGACCAGCGACAAACTGGAGTCTGTCGGACATTTCCGGAGAGAATCATGAAATCGCAAAAAGGCCCTATCACCCTGAGCGTCCTGCTGGTGCTCGCATTTCTGAG
Organism: Pyrinomonadaceae bacterium; assembly: GCA_036374695.1. Lineage (GTDB taxonomy): Bacteria > Acidobacteriota > Blastocatellia > Pyrinomonadales > Pyrinomonadaceae > UBA11740. The sequence goes on along the minus strand of DASUTF010000419.1, from coordinate 21,083 downwards.
CCTGTCCATCACGCTTACGGCATCGAGCAGCAGCGCTCCACCACAAAAGCGACCCGCGGTGCTAACGGCGAGGGTTACCGACGAGAACAACGCACCAATCACCGCAGCGCGCATCTCCGTCTTTCAAGGCGAACAGCATCTCGGGCAAATGGATACCAACGCGCGCGGCATTGCGCAGCTTGAGATCAACCTCAACACGGGCAACGCGTTGGAATTATTCCTTGAAGTATCCAAGCCGGGGATGCAAACGAAGCAACATAAGATGAAATTGGGTGCGGACTTTCCGCAGCGGCTTCCGATTGAGGACATCACGCTCAAGCCGGGATTGCCCGGCGGCGGCGGCGACAAGTTCCTGCTTACCGTTAAGGCCGTGGACGCGGAGGGCAAGGGAATAAAACAAGCTCACGTTAATATTTATGTGGGTTCTTATACTTTCGGCACGGATTCCTTCGTTAGACCACCAACTTTTCAAGAAGATACGAACGCCGATGGCATGTGGGTCTTTGAAATCCCTGTAAAGCCCGGACAAAAAAATTTCGAGATTACGGTCGAAGTCTCTCGCGAAGACATGCAGACGGCGAGAAGAACTGTGACGATCCGCCCTAATCTAATTCCACTTAGTCAGATGGAAGAGTTTGAATTGACTCCGCGGGCGCAGGCTTCTAGCGGATTTGCCAAGGCAGACATCAAGGTCACGGTGACGGATGTTGACGGGCCGCTCCTGGAAGGCGCTTTGGTAAAGATCACTGACGGCACCGAGTGGGTGCCTTCCATACGCAGTACGCCCCACCAGAGTCATACCAACACTAACGGTTCAGCGACGATCGCTGTCGAATTGTTATCTACCCGACAAGATGTAGGTTTTGACTTAATCGTCTCCAAACCTGGTTATAAAGATTTCAAGAAAGTCGTACGGATAGACAACAGGTGGAACAGGGCAGTCGGAACTACGACTGAAGAGGTCATCTGGCTCGACCAGGCCCCGGCTGGCACCGGTGCCATCGAGGTAAAAGTCACCGTTCTGGATAGCGAAACCAACAGTGGCGTGGCAGAGGCCGACGTCATTCTTGAAGGGGCGGAATACAAAACCGCCACGACAGACACTTCGGGCGTCGTCACGTTGTCGGTTAAAGAAAAGGGGAGCTACGTCGTCAGGCTTTCTCAAGACAATTACTGGCCGGCAAAAGACAAGGAAATTTACGTACCCGCCACGGGCGCCGAAGAGTCATTTCGTTTAATCCGCAAGCCTACGAAGGACGCGGCGGGAGACACGATTGAGGTCACCGTGCTCGCGCAAGAGCATGCGGACACCAAAGACAAACCGCGCCCGCTGAAGAACGCCGCCGTGTCCGATGGACGCCAGACCACGTACACCGACGCCCAGGGACAGGCCACGCTTAAAGGCGCTTACGCAATCGATCAAGCGGTAACAGTTACGGCTGACAACTACGAACCGTCCACTCAACGGGTCCGGATCAACAAACCCATGTTTAGCGCCGCCACGGGCCGCGCGACCTTTACTTTGCTGCCCGGTCTGAATGAAAACACGCCGATTCGCCTGATCGTCGAAGTGGTCGATCATCGCCGAAAACCGGTTCAGGGTGCGGACGTCGATTTCTACAGTAACGGGCAGTTGCTGTACGGGGGAGCAACCGGCGCGAATGGCGAGAGAGATTTTCGCAGCAGCGACACCAATGTTCCGCTCGCCGAGCTGCGCAAAGGCATATCCATAAATGTCAAGATCGGTGGGAAGGAGGTAATCGTAAATCGACAACTTCCGGCCAATCTCCTCGAGCCGTCGATCGTTGCAGGGCGTTATCAGGCGATTTTAGAGCGCGACTGGACTGCTCTGGGAAGAGCGCTTGACCAGCTCGAAGGGCTTATCGCGGCTCTTAATAACGACGTACGCACTCGAAAGGCCAACGAGGCCGCATTAAAGCAGTTGGCGGATGACGCGAGAAAGGCCGAGGAAACTGCCGCGGCCCTGCTAAAGGAAGTCGAGGGGTTCAGCAGTTCGCTGGGCGGTGTAAACGGAATGAGCACAGCCACGATGCAGTGCCAGTCGGCTTCCAACAAGATCAAGGGTTACAGGAACGAAGCTGAAACTAAGGAGCAAAGCCTACGAACCAAGCTGGATGCGGCGTTGACCCTCGCCGCTTCCTGCAATACTCAAGCGATGGCAGACGGTGTTTCAAAACTCTATCGTGATGCGACCGCCCTCGCCCGCGATATGAACGATTTGGAGCGAAATGCGTCCGCCGAGTTGAGACGGTACCTGACCGAGCGAACCAGTACCACCACGGAGATCACGACGGCTACTACAAAGCTCGATCAGCTCCGCGATCTGGCCAATAAAACCAGGCAGTATACCGTCGCGGCGGATTTGATGTTGTGGAAGACCGACATCGTAACTCGCCGTAATAAATACTCGGCGGAATTGGAAGGATTGAAAAGGCAATACGGCCTTGCCGAGTACGATGACGATCTCCCGACGGCGATGAGCAAACAGATCGAAAGAATGACGGTGGCTGTCGGGCAGTCGAACAATGTCTTTTTTTTGGATCCGGATGATGGTTCGAAGAAAGCGGTTCAAATGTCTGTGGCCAATGTTGAAGCCAGTAAAGCCCAGGCGGAACGTCTTCTCGCCAGTTTTCAGGCGACGGCAACCTGTACGTCCGAATCGATGGAAACCGACATACAGGCGATACAGGCTATAAATTCGGGCAATGTCATCGAGCTTGGGGCAGCTGCCCTCGATAAAAAGGCGGAAGCATGCATTCAAAAGAGCAAACAGAGTAATCAGGCGACGGCTTGTCGAATAAAGATCGACGAAGCCCTCTTCCTCATGGAAAACGGCGGGCCCGAGACTGCCGCCGGTAAGATCGCCGAGGCACGGAATCTCGGGTGTGAGATGGGTAAGATCGACGAGCAGCTCGATTACTGGAAGACCATTCGGGACGGAGTTGTTTACTTGAATGGGCTCGAAAGCCAATGCCGTTACAAGGATGCCGTTGATGTAATCGAGCAGATCCCCGCGTCGATCAGAGCAAAACCCCTGATGGCGGATCAGATCGAGCGCATCAGGAAAGGAGCAGACGCTCAGGCGAAAGTTGTCACCGCTGAAAGCGAATTGCTTCAAAACGGGAGATCAGCGACCGTCGATCAATCCATTACACAGGCCGAGACCGCCGCGAGACCGATCGCGTGCCTAAGGGACCGGGTCAGACGGTTGCGCGATATCTACAACAGTAAGATTAGGGACATTATCTCCACGCCAACGACTGCGGCCAACGGAGGAAAACTGGACTGGCGTCCGCAGATGGATACGGCGAAGGGCCGTCAGTGTAATGCCAGCGAGGCCGCCCTCTTCGCCAGGATGGTGGGCACCTGGCGGACTGTGATGGGGCCAAAGATCGAAATAGGAGGCTCGTGCGACAACGTGACGGGGACCGAGTACTACACGGACTACTGCGAGAACCCCGAGGCCACCCACAACAAGAATCTCGCTCGGCACCAGACGTCGTTTAAGGGCAGCGTCCGGGGCACTTTTCTGCGGGTAACGTGGAGTAATGGCCCGCGGAAGGGTAGCGGCGATTGTTCTATAGGAAATGATGGCGTGCTGCAGTGCAGTGGTTTGCCGTGTCGGGTTTCAGGCAAAAAGTCGCCTTAGCATGGCTTGCGAGTGATTCACTTCGGATCAACAGACTTTCGGGAGAACGATCATGATGAGTTTTGCGATTAAGCGCGATTTTGTCTCAGTGTCATTCCTATTCCTCATGTTTGGCTTCGGCTCTTCCCATGCTTTCGGAGGCGTTGTCCCTCCACCTCCAGAAAAGATACGTCTCTCTATTTTTCTGGGAGGCTCTCCTCTTCCCCCGCTTACAGTTGGATTGAGAGTAGGAGATCAACTTGGTACGCCCGATGCGAACCACGATTTGCAAATGTGGGTGGACGCGCCGGGCAACTACCCCATAAGCCTTACTGGCGGCCCCCCGTGTCGAATAGCTCGCATTCATGCTGAAAACACGGGCGACCGGATCGAGATCACGGGAGCGACGCAACCGACGCTTCACCTCCACCCGGGTGCGCGGGACTATTACCGGATCTTTTTCGAAATAAGCTGTGACGACGGCGGTCCGACAGGCACTCCACCGGCCACGCCATCGGCCGGTTCGGGCCCGGCAGCACCGCCGCCTGCCAACACACGCTGGAATCTCACCGGGCTGTGGCGAAATCCCGGTGGCGCCGGTGTCTATCGGGTACGGCAGGTTGGCAGTAAGTTTGTCTGGGGCCTTGATGCCGTGGCAATGGGCTCGGTCGCTAACATGTTTCAAGGGCAGATCAACGATGACAAGATCGACGGTGTCTGGGAGGATCTTCCCGGCAGCCCGACGATCGGCGGCGGCAGAATGCTCCTGAGGATCGAGTCGGAATGCCGCTTCGTCAAGGTTAGCTCAGTGAATCCTTACGGCGCGGATGTTTGGGTAAAGAAAGACAGCACGTGCGACAGCGCTAGTCTGGCACAGCGATCGAACCCGAGTGGAGCGAAACCGGCAAGGACAGCGACAAAGCCTGCCACCGGTGCAAACGAGAAGGAAGCCGCAAACGCAAAACCCAAAACGGCTGAGACCAAGCCGAAGACTGAAGCGATCGCGGATAACCGTGCGCGCCCCAACCCACCGACTGCTCCAATCCGCAAGCCAAACAAACCGGCGCCTGTGGTTGAAGAAATCCCGGAAGACAACTCTACCAAAATCGCCGCGAACAAGCCGGCGCCCAAACCTGCTAACAAGCCGCCGGTAGTCGAGGAAATTCCGGAAGACGCGTCACCCAAAGTCGCAACCAACAAACCGACAACCAAAACGACGACCAGGCCGCCGCCGGTGGTCGAGGAAATTCCGGAAGACGCGTCACCCAGAGTTGCAACAAACAGACCGCCACCGGTGGTCGAAGAAATCCCGGAAACCAACAACCCGCCGACCACAAATCGCACGGGCGGTGGCACAACAAATTCGTCCGGGGCGTCAGGAACAAATCAACCAAACACCAAACCAAAAAAAGAAAAGAAGCCCAGGGATCCGAACAAGCCGGATATCTGGACTCAAATCGGGGGCGCCTTGCGCGAGGCTATTACTAATCAGCCGAATTCGGGCCAAACCCAGCCGAGTCCCCAAGCGCCGGCGCAGACCTCTGGTTGTCAGGTCGGCCCGTATTCGCTTGTCGCCCTGAATCAACCACGGGCGAACGAGCAGGTATTGATGGGGTTCACCGCGCCGGCCGGCCGGGGAACAGGCAGCGGTGACTGGATCGGCATCTTTCGCGCGGGCGAAACTCAGTCCTCGAATGACAGGCTAGTTCTCTGGATGTACTTTACCTCGCCCGATTGTGTGGAGAGGTTCAATCTCCCAGCCGGCCAATTCGATGCCTATGTGTTCGATGCAAGTTCTTTCAGGGCAACCGGAAATCGCTCTCCTGTCTCCAGCGGAGTGCGGCTGATCGTTCATCCATAGGCGTCTACTGGCAACGGAGGAACATACCCATGATAACTAGAACTTTCGGCGTGATTATTTTCGCGATTGCCGTCTGCGCAAACTGCTTCGGGCAAAGTTCCTACAAAGGACTAACGCCCGGTCAGAGCACGCGCGCTGATGTGGAGCGCGTTCTGGGTCGGCCCGTCAAGAGCGTCAGCGCTACGCTGATTGAATATCGAACGCAGCCGCTAACCAGCAAGATTTATGTGCAGTACCGAAAAAATTCTCCTGTCGTTGAACGAATCGAGGTGCTCTGTAAACTGGAGAATTCGACCTGCAACGATCTGATCAAGAGCCTCGGTCTGACGCTCCCCACGGAAACAAACGCCGGGATGATCGGCGAACAAAAGTTGAGGGTGCTCTATGGCCCGCCATTATTCATTGTTACTTCGACAGACATGGCGGGGGTAACCGAAGCTGACGTGCCGCCATCGAGTTTGGCGTTCTACAGTCCGGAATTGTATGAAGCCGAGTTTGAAAGAATCGACAAGTCGAACACGGACTTGATTGCCAAAATTGAGCAGGAACAACACAAAGCGCCCGCCTTAAGCGGCGTCTATGGCGAGATTACGGGAATTGTGAAACTGCGCGCAGCCGATGGTTCATTACAGCCAGTTGCAGGCGCGACAGTTGATTTTTATCGCATCGACCTGTCCGGTCATCTCCAGACAAAAACTGATAAGTACGGGGTCTTCCGGTATGTCGGCTTGTCGCAGACAGGTAAGTGGACAGTCGTCGTTTCCGGTCCGGGCCTAAAGTGGAACGGATTCAGGAATGTCCAGACGCCCAAGGCAGGCATAGAAATTGTGCTTGAACCTGGCGACGGCGCGAGGCCCACACCGGAGCAGGTAATGGCAGCAATTCGGTAAGCATTGCGAGCTGCGGAGTAACACTCATGAAAAAGACTCGGAATCTGTTAGCAGTCACTTTTTGTGCTGCTTTGATGATCTTGGGAATGGATTTGCGGACGGTCGCCCAGCAATCGCCGAAGCGCCCGGAGCAGACCGGGGAATCGCCGCGGGACCTGGGTAGGAATGCAGGTACAGGCGATCCTGTTTTACGCACCGGCTCTTGGGAGCTGGACGGGATCAAGACCACGGCGTTTCACCCTGACTTGCCGCCGCGTGAAACTCTGGACTTGCCTGTCGATACTCGAGAACGGAGCGGAATCTCGTGGTCGGTGAGCGGCTACTTAATAAAGGCGGCCGTCGTCTTTATGGATCTCAAGGAGATTGTGACCGGAACCAATGCTGCCGACGCAAATCCCAGCCTCACAGTTTTGGTTAAAACAGAAGTCATGACCCTAAAAGACGTTGGCGGAAAAAATGACTATCTGCCGATGCGATGCAATATCGATTTCACATTGGCTTCTGGAGACAAAGGAGGCGGCACGTGGCGAGACTTCAAAGTTTATGCAGCTCGTTACCCGGATTATAAAAAGGATGAGTTCACCTGCGGTGGGAATCTGAGGCCACCCTATATAGGCGGAAAGGATTTCACACTCAATGTTGAGCTGAGGTTCTATACCTCCAAACCTGTCGATGTAACGTATCATTTCCATTATCGATTCCGAGGTTGGAAAGTAGCCAACCCGGCGACGTCGGGCAGCACAAACTCTCCCGAAGACGCTGGTGTGGGGCCGTCCGACAGAGACGGGCAATACCGTTGGGCGCAAAAACAAGACGCCGCGGCTCTCGAATCACGTCTTATCTCAAAAGCTGCCCGCTTGTTCAATTCTCCTTCGGTGAACGCGGAAAAACTTTCCAGTGCCTTCGCCGATGTCTCAGTCATCATCGCCGACCGGGCAGGCCGGGCCAACTTTCCGCCCGGTGATAAGGACGCAGCCAGTTCCAATTGGTCAACTCACAAGAACTGGGCGGCCCGCCAGGATCCAAAAGGCGCGTTGGAGAACTTGCAGCGAAAGTTGTCCGCCGCATTTGCCTACCTGAGTCGATCTCAGAAGGACCTGTTCTTTGCGGATGTGTCGGTAGCGATGGCCAAGGCTGAGGCCGGCGGGGGGTCGAATGAAACCGCCGCCGCCCCGCAAGGTCAGGACCGTCCTTTGGTCAAACCAACAAAGAGTGTCTTCGGCGTTAACGATGAAATTGCGATCGACTACTACAACGCAAAAGGCAGCGGCTGGGACTGGGTCATTATCGTCAATCCCAACAGCACAGCCGAAGGGAAAGGGCCATTCAGTAGCATTAACGACCAGTACGGTAAGCGATTCGATCCTAACGACAATTCACTGAAAGAGCGAAATGGTACCTTCACTTTCAAGGGATTGCCTGAGGGCGAATACGAAGCGCGCTATGTCGCCTGGTATCTGGATGGCATGGCCGGCGCGAACAAGGTACTCGGACCGGTACGCTTCCGTGTCGGGAATCAGGGATCGGCGGCGCCGCCTCCAGAATCCGGTTCCGGCACGAACCCGCCGTCATCGGCCAATCCGTCGAAAGACCTGACCGGGCTCTGGCGCAATCCGGGTGGCGCCGGTGTCTATCGGGTACGGCAGATCGGCAGCAAGTTGGTCTGGGTCGTTGACGCCGTAGCACTGGGATCGTACGCAAACGTCTTTCAGGGACAGATCATCGATGACAAGATCGACGGTGTCTGGGAGGATCTTCCCGGCAGCCCGACGATCGGCGGCGGCAGGATGCTGCTGAGGATCGAATCGGAATGCCGCTTTGTCAGGGTTAGCTCGGTGAATCCTTACGGCGCGGATGTTTGGGTAAAGAAAGACAGCACGTGCGACAGCGCTAGTCTGGCACAGCGATCGAACCCGGTTGGAGCGAAACCGGCAAGGACAACGACAAAGCCTGCTACGACAGATAAAAAAACCGGGCCGGTCGTGGCGATCAACGATCGTGACCGGGTTTTTGAAAAGCCAAAGGTTGAAGAGATCCCTGGCAATCGCGGACGCTCCAACACGGCTACGGCTCCAACCAACAAACCAAACAAACCGGCGCCTGTGGTCGAAGAAATTCCGGAAACCAATACGTCTTCGACGCAAGCTCCCACAGCGCGACTGGAAATCGCTCTCCTATTTCCGCCGGAGTGCGGCTGGTCGTGAGTCCTTAAGAGACTTTAGAGGGGAAGGGACAAATGAAAAGATTCTTTAAGACCACACTGATGATCCTTTTAAGTCTCGAGGTTTCGTTCGGGCAGACTGCGGTAATGCAGTTGACACCCGGAAAGAGCTCGCGAACCGACGTAGAACGTTTGCTCGGACGCCCTGTTACCACCGTGAGCCAGACGCTCTTTGAATACAGGCCGAAAGATGCGGGACGCAAGCTCTACATTCAATACGCCCAGCAATCTGAATTGATCGACCGGGTGGAGATCATTTTCGACGATCCGGTGCCGCGTTCAACCGTGGCCGGCCTAATGGGTCTCGCCCAAAAGCCGGATACAACAAAATGGGACTCAAAGGGAAGACTCGAGGAATACTTCGGTGCAACGGCATTGGTGGTCCTGATTCATCAGGGTCCGGATGCATCTAGTCCGGTCATCAGGATAGGTTATTACAGCCGCGAACTTTTCGCGGCTGCGCTCAAGAAGCCGCAGGGTGCGCCTATGAAGGAGCAGCCTCCCCAACTTTCGACTGCGTCGGCGAAAGCAGCCGGCAATAAACCCTCGTCGATTACTTTCGACAAGGTCGATCTCCTGGTTCCCAAAGGTAACAAAGTGCAGGAAAAATCCGTCCGGCTTCTGTTTGACGGCAATAACCTGATCATCGACGCCGACAAAGGCGAAACGATTTACAAGACGTTCCCATATTCGAGCATCGTCAGCGCGGAGTATTCGTACTCGACCAAACCGCGTTGGAAGACGGCGATCGGCGCCGCCGTTCTGATAGGCGTCTTTGCCCTGCCGATCTTTTTTATGAAAAGCAAAAAGCATTGGCTAACGATCAGGACCACCGAGGATTTTGCGGTCCTGCATCTCGACAAGGACAACTACAGGGTCATACTGCCGACCGTCGAGACTAGCACCGGGAAAAAGGTGGAAACGGTCGGCGATGAGAAATAAACGAGGTCTATTATGTCCTGCTTCAATAAGCGACTGAACAAACTGTTGACTTGCGCCTCATTCTTTGCCTTCACATCCGCAATCTGCGTTGGACAAAGTTCTTACAAAGGACTCACGCCCGGCACGAGCACGCGCACTGAAGCTGAACGAGTGTTGGGCCAGCCGGTGAAAAATGTAAGTGCGACGCTGATTGAATATCGACCGCAGCCGCTAACCAGCAAGATTTATGTGCAGTACCGAAAACACAGTCCGGTGATTGAACGCATTGAGTTCTTCTGCGAGCTTGAGAAGTCGGATTGCTCGGATTTCTTCGCACAACAGAATTCCGCGATGACCGACGATGACTGGGAGGGTACGGTTGGGGACGGACTTGAGAAACAGGCCAAGTACTACCGAAAACCTTTCTACGCTGTCTTGACGTTCGCGAACAACAAGTGGGTGCGGTTGGCGTTCTACAGCCACGAACTGTATCAGGCCGCGACTGCGTCTCCCGCATTCAAGCGAAATCTGGGTCGGTAGCGCGGCGGCGCTCGAGCGCAACCGGCAGACCAAACGAGCGCGCTGCAACTGGTAAACCCAAACATGCCTGTTCACGGGCGCGGACCAACGGAAAACCAGCGCATCACCATCACCGGAACACCCCAGTAGATACAGAGGAGATCGAAAGCATGTGGAAGACTTTTGGAATTGCACTCTTGCTACTAATGGCTGGCGCAACTTGCTTCGCGCAAAGTACCTACAAAGGACTCACGCCCGGTAAGTCTACACGAGCTGAGGTCGAGCGCGTGCTGGGTCGGCCCGTGAACAGCGTGAGCAAGACTTTGATCGAGTACAAGTCCGCTGATGATCTCGTAAGAATTTACGTTCAATATAGCGATGAATCGACTACCGCGAGTGTGGACCGAATAGAGTTGATCTGTAAGAGCATCAAAATCGGAACCGGATACAAACCACATGAATGTTCGAAGATTTGGGACAAGGAATTCGATTTGTATGACGCACGCACGTGGTCCAATGAAGGACCCAAAAGCAGAGAGCGACATTACTTTGGATCGTCGCGCTACATGCTCTTCACCCGCGTCTTTACTCAGGGAGATCCCGATCCCGAGCTTCGCTGGGCGTTCTACTCGAAGGACTTATACGATGCGGCTGCCCCGAAACTCTCTGGTTGCACAGGAACGATACTTGGCGATTGGGAAACAAACGACGGACACTTGAACATTGTTCGCACCGGCGATTTAGTACGTGATGCCAACGGCGCGAAGTCCGCGCCTGTCAGAGGAACGTACTCGACAAATAATGGTACGTTCGTTGGCAAGCTAGACGGGAAAACAATTTACGCTGACTGGAAGGATGATACCGGCACAGGAAAATTAAGCCTGCATTACCTCCCGTTGCCCAGCGGTGTGAAAATATCAGGTGACTGGGAACGGACCACCGGGACGGGTCCCGCCTCAGGCAAGTGGGAAGGACGTTGCGTGAATGCAGAGTAAGGACTCATCGCCCTGTTGCCCGCCGATAAGTAGTGGGCAACTTCGACCCCACTCACGCCGCCGCAGTCAACCTTTGCACTGTCCGGAGAAATCGGTTGATGTCGATGGGCTTGGTCAAATGATCGGCAAAGCCTTCGGCCCGCGCCCGCGCGATGTCGTGCGAACGGCCGTAACCGGTCAGGGCCAGGGCCGGCAGACTCTCGCCACTTGCCAGTGAGCGGATTTGCTTCAACAACTGGTAACCATCCATTTCCGGCATCGAGATGTCTGAGATAATCAGATCAAAACTGCGCTCACCCGCGATTTGCAGCGCTTCCTTGCCGCTGCCGGCTGACTCGACGCGCGCGCCTTCCAGGGTCAGGAGTTTGGTCAGCATGTCGATCGTGTCGCGCGAGTCATCCACAATCAAGATCGACTTGCCCTTGAGGAGTTCGGGTGAGGTCGCTGCGTTCGGCATCGCGACCCGGTGCTCGGTCTCATACAGGGGAACGGTGACGGTAAACGTTGTCCCCTGACCGACGCCTTTGGAATCGACTTTCACATGGCCGCGATGTAATTCGGCAAGTTGTTTCACCAACGCTAAACCTATCCCGAGACCACCCTGCCGGCGCACACTGCTGGCATCACCCTGCCGGAAAATCTCGAAGACATGCGGCAGGAAATCGCTTCCGATTCCCTGCCCCGTATCAGAGACCGTAAACTCGGCCGCATTGGACACGCGCTTCACTTCAATACTCACCTTGCCGCCGGCGGGGGTGAACTTGACCGCATTGTTCAAAAGGTTCCAGGCAATCTGGCCGAGGCGAATCGGATCTCCTTCAACCACTACGTCAGTTTCGATCGCCACGCTCAGCGAGATATCTTTGCCGTTTGCTTCATCCTGCACGGTGTCGATGGCGTCAGTTAAGATTGTCGAAAGTGAAACGGGCTGGAATTCCAGCGAGAGCTTGCCCATTTGCAAACGCGAGAGATCCAGCAGATCCGAAACCAGGCGCGTTTGCGCCAGGGCGTTCCGCCGGATCGTCTCAGCAGCTTTGACCACCAACTCGTTATGGCGCGTTTCCTTACTGCGCAGCAGGATTTCCGCATAGCCGACGACGGCGTTAAGCGGATTGCGCAACTCGTGCGAGAGGGTCGCGAGAAATTCATCCTTCAGCCGGTTGGCTGCTTCGGCTTCGGCGCGTGCTTCGTGCTCGCGTTTGAGAAGTTCATCGCGCTCGGCCTCAGCCCTCCGGCGTTCGGTAATGTCCCGGGCAATCTTTGACGCTCCCACCACCCGGCCTTCCTGGTTTTTGATCGGAGAAATGGTGAGCGACACATCGATTAGACTTCCGTCTTTGCGGCGTCGCACGGTCTCGAAGTGATCCACCGGCTCGCCCCGGCAGATTTTTTCAATAATCACGCTCTCTTCGTTCAGGCGATCTGTGGGCAACAGCATGGTGACGTGCCGGCCAATCACCTCGTCGGCGGAATAGCCAAACACTCGTGACGCAGCTTCGTTCCAACTTTGAATAATGCCGTCCAGATTTTTGCTGATGATTGCATCGTCTGAGGATTCGACGATCGAAGCGAGATGCCGGCGCGCGATTTCGGTCACGTCGCGCAAGCGTCTGGCCTCGGCTGATTCAATTTCAAAAAGACGGGCGTTCTGTAACGCGATTGCCGCCTGATCGGCGATCGCCGACAATTGCCACTCTTCGTCAGCGTCAAGGGGACTGCTGCGGACCACGGCAAGCATGCCGTTCACGGCGCTGGTCGCAATCACCGGCACGGATACCATGGCCTCGTCCGGCGCCACGGCGAGTGCTTCGTGGAGCTTTCGCACCGCGTTTTCATCCATCGAAGCGGAAAACTCTGCGGCAAACTCCGGCGTAGTTCCGCGCGCGGCCCGCACGCGAAACATCCCATCTTTCTCGACCAGCAGAAGTACGCAGGCCCTGGCCTCGACCAACTGCAAGGCACTCTCAACGATGATGTCGAGGACCTGATCGAAATTCAGCGAGGTGGTAATCGCCCGGTTGATTTCGGCGAGTCGCCCGGAATGACTTTTCTTTTCAGGATCCGGCTTGTCCATGATGCTTCTTATCGAATCCCCTCGATCACCAGGCCTTTATTGGTAATGTGAATCTCATGTTCGTGAGTATCGTGTGCGCTGCCACGAGTCTTAATAATTCGTAGCGTCCGTTTCAGTTCGAGCCCGGGTTGAAATCTGAGCAGCAGGAGGTTGTCGCTCATATTCGAAACCTGTTGGTCGCTAATCCCGTGAACCTCGAAAAGACTCGTGAGTTCGTAAGTCATGAAACAGGTCACGTTTTCGACGGCGAACCATTGGGTCAGGGCATAGATCACATTCGAGAATCTCTGCCGATCGACGCTGATGCGCTCAAGGTCGCCCAGGGCATCAATCACCACGCGCTTCACTTTGCCGCTGCGAATCCGTTCAAACAGGCGCGCGGCGATGCTGTCCAACTGCATCTCGACCGGCGACTGGTACATTATTTCAAAGCCGTCATTGATAAGTTTCTCAACCGGCATTTGCATGTTCCGCATCACTCGCGTGAGTTGAGTGGGGTTTTCCTGAAACCCAAGATAAATTCCCGGCTCGCCTTTACTCACGCCGGCCCGGAGAAACTCAAGTGCCATGATCGTCTTTCCCGATCCCGGCGGACCCGCCACCAAAGTGGTCGTGCCGCGCCAGAAGCCCTCGGCGACCATTTCGTCCAAACCCTTAATACCGGTAGTCACGCGCTCAGGCCGCGCCGTGTAATTCGGCGCGATCGGCGGCGTGAGTAAACGCGGAAAGAGTTCGAGACCGTCGGACGTGATGGAAAACGCATGCAAACCAGGAGTTGATTTCGATGCCCGCAACTTCTCAACGCGCAGAAATCTTTCCTCGCGCACGTTCGTCGCCAGCTTGAGCATTTGGATCACGACATCGGCGATCGCAAACTCCGGCAGTTCGGTCATCATCGCGTCGGCATACTCGCCGATCAAAAAGCTGGTGCAGTCATACGTGGACAGGACCGTGGCCAGATCAAATATGAGGTTCCGTCGCTGCCGCGGCTCCATCAACTCGTTTAGGGCCTTGAACGAATCGATAAAGACAAATCTGGCGCGACGCGCGGCGAGTAGATCGGTAATGATCTCCGGCATCTTCTCGACGCCGTGCTCACGCAACATCAGGCCGAGGTCTTCGAAAAACACCGAAGTGCCGATCTTCTCCTGATCGAAGAAGCTGTAACTCTGTCCGTGCACGATAAATTTTTCCAGCGGCTCAGACATTGTCGTCAGATACAACGCGGGCGCATCGGCCGTCGCGTTGGAAAACGCAATCTGCTCGGCGAGAATGGTTTTTCCGGTTCCCGGAGCTCCCATAATGACGCTGATAGTATTCGTTGGAATCCCGCCGTACAGCACTTCATCCAAACCGGCGCATCCAGTTTTTATCTTGTCAGGCATTAACTCTGTTCTCCGGCCGCGGCCAGTTCGTCCATTTCTTCGATTAGCCTCGTGACTATTTCGATTAGACGTTCTTCATTTAACGGTTTGATCAGGAACGCGTCCGCGCCTGCTTCGCGCGCCCGGTCCTCAGCATGCAGGTGGCTGAAGATCAGCACCTTCGTAACCTTCGTTACCGGATCGGACTTGAGCTGGCGACAAAGGCTCAAGCCATCGAGCTTCGGCACTAACACCTCGGTAACAAGGATTGACGGGCGTAGCTCGCGTGCGCGCTTTAACGCCGTGAGGCCGTCGGCGGCGAACTCAACGCCATAACCTGCCTGTTCCAGAAAAAATTTCTCGAGTCGCTGAACGAGCGGATTCCGCTCAACTACCAGAATCAGCGCATTCCTGTCCGCAGGTGAAGTCATCATCGAGTCCGGAAAGACACGAACGCTCTTCCAAACGGGGAACCGAGTCTAAACGGGGAACCGGGAAATTGGTTTTCGGGAAAGGGGTGCGGAGTTCTTATAGCAAACCGCGCACCGTGATACAAGCTGCTTTGAATTCTTGAGATGGCGGCGCCCAGTGTACAATTGTGTCGGATCGCCGCGCAGTGCGCTCAATTTAGCCACGCATATGACACCAAAAACGGAACCAGCGAAATCCGGCGTTCGTACCGAAACCGACTCGATGGGCGCCATCGAAGTGTCCGCTGACAAGTATTGGGGCGCGCAGACCGAGCGTAGCCTGCTGCACTTCAACATCGGCTTTGACGTAATGCCGCGCGAGATGATTCGCGCGCTGGGCATCTTGAAAAAGGCCTGCGCGCTGGTGAATCAGAACCTCGGTAAGCTCTCGGCCGACAAAGCTAATTTAATCGTGCAGGCGTGCGATGAAGTAATCGAAGGCAAGCTCGACGAACATTTTCCTCTGCGTGTTTGGCAGACCGGCAGTGGTACGCAGACGAACATGAATGCCAACGAAGTGATCTCGAACCGGGCGATTGAGATTGCGGGCGGCGTCCTCGGTGGTAAAAAGCCGATTCATCCTAATGATGACGTGAACATGTCCCAGTCGTCGAACGACACTTTTCCGACGGCCATGCACATCGCCGCCGCCGAGCAGATGAATAAGTTAATACCTCGGGTTCGGCAAATTAAAAGTGCCATCGATGCGAAGGCCGGAGAGTTCAGAGACGTCGTCAAGATTGGCCGCACGCATTTGCAGGATGCCACTCCCTTAACTGTCGGCCAGGAGATGTCGGGTTGGGCGAGTTTAATTGAGCGCGACATTGATCGAATGAATGCGACATTGCCCGGGCTGTACGATCTGGCAATTGGCGGCACGGCGGTCGGCACCGGCTTGAACGCGCATCCGGAATTTGGCGAGCGCGCGGCAAAGAAGATCGCTGAGCTCACCGGCCTTCCTTTCAAATCGCATCCGAACAAATTTGCAGCGCTGTCGGCGCACGATGAAATCGTTTTCTGCAGCGGCGCGTTAAAAACTCTGGCAGCGTCCCTGATGAAAATAGCAAACGACATTCGCTGGCTGGCTTCCGGGCCGCGCTGTGGGCTGGGCGAATTGATCCTGCCTGAGAACGAACCCGGTTCATCGATCATGCCCGGCAAAGTTAATCCGACGCAGAGTGAAGCCATGACGATGGTGGCGGCGCAGGTGATGGGCAACGACACGGCGATCGGCATCGCCGGTTCACAGGGTCACTTTGAGTTGAACGTTTTCAAGCCTGTCATGATTCACAACCTGCTGCATTCGATTCGTTTGATTCACGACGCGTCGCATGGCTTTGTCGAATATTGCATCAACGGAATCGAATTGAACCGTGAACGCATCGATGAAAATTTGCGCGACTCGCTGATGCTGGTCACTGCTCTGAACGAGCACATCGGGTACGACAACGCCGCGAAGATTGCCAAGCACGCGCACAAGAAAGGCATCAGCTTGCGCGCCTCAGCGATCGAGCTTGGCTTGTTGACGGGCGAACAGTTCGACGAGTGGGTTAAGCCGGAAGAGATGACGCATCCGTGAAGCAACGTCACAGAACCGCGAACGGTAGTGAGCGGGACAAAGACTCACCGCCAAAAATTGACTCGTTATTCCGCTCACTACCGTTCGCGGTTCTGTAACGACCTGACTTTCCTCGCTCCAACCTCTATAATCCAACTCAACCCTTAACCTCTAAGGAGTTTGTCGGAACGCTGTTATGCCTGGCGAATCGTTCGATCACTTCTTTCGCGATACTGGCGACTTGCGTCACCGGCGCCCGTCGGGACGGCTGTGGAACCCGGCGGCTGACGTTTACCGGACGCAGGATGGTTGGCTGGTAAAGCTTGATCTGGCCGGCGTCAGGGCCGATGACATTCAGGTTACGCTCGACGGCGATCTGCTGCGCGTCAGCGGCCTGCGTCGTGACGGTTTCTGCGGCGAGGGTATCTCGCATTATCAGCTCGAGATCACTTACAGCCGCTTCGAGAAGCTGATTCAATTTCCCTGTTCCATCGAAAAAGCGACGGTCGAGCGCGACTATCGCGATGGCTTGCTGCTCTTACATCTCTACGAAAACGAAGAATGCCGCGAAGAACTGAAAAGCCGCAGCGCGTCGATGATCGTATAACCAATGGCTGAAGAAAAAGAAAACCCGAAGGAATCGACGGCCACAGAGAACAAACCCACGGCTGACCCGGCGCCTCAGCCTGCTGCTGACCCGGCGCCTCAGCCGACTGTTGACCCGGCGCAAAAGCTGGGAGCGGCCCCTTTCGAAATCCCGGTACTCCCGCTGCAAAACACGACGCTGTTTCCGGAAACAATGGTGCCGCTGGCCGCCGGACGTCCCGCCTCGATGGCCGCGGTCGAAGCCGCGCTCGCCAGCGAAGAAAAGCTGCTTGCCTGCATCAGCGTGCGGCCCGACAAAACTTCCGAAGAAGACGCCATATCTGAAGACCTCTTCGAAGTCGGCACGCTCGTAATGATCAAGCGCATGGAGCGAGTCGAAGACACTCTCCACATGATCGTCCAGGGGACCGATCGCATTCGCGTGCTTGAGTGGACCCAGAAAGAGCCGTTCTTGCGCGCGCGCGTGCAGATCCTGACTGAGTTGAAGCCGCTGAATACCGAAGAAGTCGAAGCCGCCACGCGCAATGTGAAGGCTTTGATCCAGCAGGCGCTCGCATACTTGCCGCAGGTGCCGCCGGAAGTTCGCCTGGTGGTATTGGGGGCGGACGATCCGGTGAAGCTCGCTTACTTCCTCGGCTCGATTCTCAGTCTCGGCGTTGACAAAGAGCAGCAGATGCTCGAGGCGAACACGGTCGACGACTTGATTCACCTGGCGCACGATTTTCTCGCCCGCGAAGTCGAAATCATCCGCTTACGTTCGAAGATTGCCAGCGAAGCGCAGACCGAAATGGACAAAGCGCAAAAGGACTACGTTCTGCGCCAGCAAATGAAGGCAATTCAGAAGGAACTGGGCGAGGGCGAGGGTGGCGAAGCAGCCGAAGCCGAGCAGTTGCGCGAGCGTCTGGCGAAGGCAGACTTGCCTGACGTCGTGCGCAAGGAAGCCGAACGTGAGTTAAGCCGGATGGAGAAGCTTCCGTCGATGGCGCCTGACTATCACGTCATTCGCACCTACCTGGACTTTATTCTCGAGCTGCCCTGGCGCCTTTCGTCAGAAGACAAACTCGATCTGAACGAAGCGCAGAATATTCTCGACGAAGACCATTACGACATCAAAGACATCAAAGAACGCATCCTTGAATTTCTTGCGGTGCGTAAACTCCGTCCCGACGCGAAGAGTCCGATCCTGTGCTTCGTGGGCCCGCCGGGCGTGGGCAAAACAAGTCTCGGGCGTTCGATCGCGCGGGCCATGGACCGAAAGTTTGAGCGCATCAGTTTGGGCGGCGTGCGTGACGAAGCCGAGTTGCGCGGGCACCGGCGGACTTATGTCGGCGCGATGCCGGGACGGATCATTCAATCCATTCGCCGCGCCGCCGTGAACAATCCGGTGATGATGCTGGACGAGATCGACAAGCTTGGCGCCGACTATCGCGGCGATCCGTCCGCGGCCTTGCTCGAAATTCTCGACCCGGAACAGAACCACACGTTCACCGATCACTATCTTGATCTCCCGTTCGATCTTACGAAGGTTTTCTTTATCGCCACTGCTAATCAGCTGGGGCCGATTCCGCCACCGCTGCGCGACCGCATGGAAGTGATCCAGCTTGCCGGTTACAGCGATCGTGAAAAACTCGAAATTGCGAAACGCTACCTGGTGCCGCGGCAGGTGCGCGAGAACGGTTTGAAGCCCGAACAGCTTGAGCTCAAGGACGGGGCGCTGAATGTAATCTCGACGCGTTACACGCGCGAAGCCGGGGTCCGCCAGCTCGAGCGAAACATCGGTCGCGTCGCGCGGAAGGTAGCGTTGAAGGTGGCGAAAGGCGAGACTGAAAAGGTTGTCGTGGACGCCGACGACATCAAAGAATTTCTTGGCGGTCCCAAGTTTTATCCGGAAGAAGCGCGCAAAGAACTGCCTGCGGGAGTCGCCACAGGCATGGCCTGGACCGAGATGGGTGGCGAGATTCTGTTCATCGAAGCCAACCTGCTGCCAGGCGGCAGAGGATTCACCATTACGGGGCAGCTCGGCGACGTGATGCAGGAATCCGCGCGCGCGGCGCAGTCTTATCTCTGGTCGCACGCCGACCAATTCGGAATTCCTCTGGAGATGTTCAAAGAGTACGGCGTGCACCTGCACGTGCCGGCGGGCGCGATTCGCAAAGATGGCCCATCCGCGGGCGTTACCATTACAGCCGCGCTGGCGTCACTCTACACCGGCCGCCGCGTTCGTCCCGACACCGCCATGACGGGAGAGATTACCTTGTCAGGGTTGATATTCCCGGTCGGCGGCGTGAAAGAAAAAGTTCTGGCCGCGCACCGCGCCGGCATTCACCGCATCCTTCTTCCCGCCCGCAACGAATCGGATCTGGAAGACATTCCCGAAGACGTCCGCGGCGAGTTGGAAGTGGTGCCGCTGAATCGCATCAATGAAGTCATGGACGCGGCGCTCGAGAAGTTCGTCGCGAATCCACCGCCACCGCTGCCGCCGCCCAGCGACAGTCGCCGTGCGCCCGAGCCCGAACCGCAGCCGTTGATAGCAAAAGGGCGGTAGGGGGATGATTAAGCGGGATCTTTCCTCGCACAGCGTGTAGGGCCACCCACCAACACCGCTGGTCGCAACCTGACGGTCGGGTTTCCGGCTACTCGCTCTATTCGATCGCCTGTTTCAGCCGCTCGAGCGCATCACTCCAGTACTTCTTCATCTTCGCTCCCGCCTTCGCGTCTTTCAGCTTGGCGTGCTGGGCCACGACCTGACACTTGCCGGCGCCTTTGGAAAGAAACGCCACGGCCACGCTTGAGTCATCTTCCCAGGTGATGCGAAGAGTTTTGTTCGCCGTCGCTTTGCGGATCGTAAAGTTCGCCGGCAGCCACTTCTGGCGCGTCTTCTCATCCGTCCAGGCTTTATAAGCTTTTGCGACGGGCGCCTCGATTGTGCGACTGACGCTGATTTCAAAACCGCCGGGCTTTTCATGCTTCTCGCGCAGCCCGCGCGCCTGTTCGTAAGTGACGGCAACCATCTGTGTCCACCAGGGCCGCACGTCATGCTTGTCGCGCAGGTGCGCCACAATTTCCTGATGGGTCATTTTTTTCGCGCCGGCAGCGTCGAGATGCTTGAACCAGCGCGACCAGGTCTTGCCCGTCTTTGCTTCGACGGCTTCGTCGCTCATTCGAGGTTTAGTTGTTGTTGCCATCCGAATCACAGTTTCCTTTAAGCGTCTCTTTCGTACGCAACCTTGAGCCACTTTTTCACTTCATCGTCAATATCTTTTAACGAAGTAATCTCAAATCGGTGTGTGATGCGATCTTTCTTAGCCAGGCCGCCCGTGTCGATTAGCCGCCTCGGCGTTTTCTTCGTGTCGCCGAGCGCGAGGCCAAAATCGATGCGCGTTTGCGTCGTCGGTTTGATTTGCGCGAACACGTGATTGCGATAGAGCGGCACAATCGTTTGGCAGGGGCAAGCCTTCACGTCTTTGCCCACCGCTAACCCAAGCTTTAAGAGCGCATTGTAGATCGGACGGAGGTGCGCCTTCTTTCCGCCAAACATTTCCTCAACGTACTTTTCCGCCGCCTTTAAGTATTCATCCGGATCGCCAACCTCTTCGCCTTTGCCGACTGATCGTTCGGCCAGCCACCAGGCGGTGTTGGTTCCCAGGCCAAGCTCATTCTTCAGCCAGTCCCGCCGCTCCTTTTCCGTCGGCGGGCCTTCTTTCTTGATGTGCTTCAACCATTCTTCGAGCGTGCGTCCGGTTTTCTCTTTCAGTTGCGCAATCCACTTCTGCGTCATGACAACGCCTGGATGCACGCCGTAGATGGATTTCGTTTTGGTTGCTCGAGCGGCTTTAGGCATTTGTGTTTCCTTCGGTACGCATGCCTCCCGGCATGCTTTTGTGGTACGCATGCCTCCCGGCATGCTTTTGTGGTACGCATGCCTCCCGGGATGCTCTTGTGGTACGCATGCCTC
>DASUTF010000418.1:0-4884 GCA_036374695.1 Pyrinomonadaceae bacterium | reverse complement strand
TTCCGGTAACGATCGCGCGTCGCGAAATCCATTCGCGAATAGATGCGGGCCGGATCTTTCGCCAATTCGCGATCGATCAAGCTGACGGTTTCAAAGAAATCGCGCCAGTCGAGCGTCGAGAGCAGGCGCATGCTGGTGATGATGTTGCCGACGGTGACCTGCGCCCCGGCTTGTCTTCGATGTTCTTCGTGAACGATGTCGTGGATTGACAGGTCCAACTTTTGCAGTTGCATCTCCAGCCACTCAACCGCCGGCAGCACTGCCGGATCCTGCTCGCGCAGACGTTGCATGAGCTGCACGACAAACGCACGGCCGAGTGTTTTTCGCTTGCCGAGCCTTCCCGAAATCAACGGCACAGTCTCCTGCGGGCTAAGCTGCGCGGTTTCAAGAAGCGTGTCGGCGAGCTTGTCAGCTTCTTCGCGCTCGGCCCTCGACGAAACGATGCGCGTCGCGAGCCTGCGTAAATTTTCGACGAGCGCCAGGCGAAGAGTGATCGGCACCGCCCATAATTCGCCAATCGATAGCGGCGCAACCTTTTGGTATGCGTTGATGAATCGGCGCAGCGTTTCCGAATCGAGATAACTGTCCGTGTGCGCGACCAGCGCGACCGACAGCGCATAGATGCGCGGATAACCCTTGAATGGCCCGTCGGCAAGCTTGGGAAGTTCGTCGTAGTAGCTCTTGGGCATGTCCTCGCGAATTTCGCGAATTTGCTCTTCGACGATGTGAAAGTTATCTACCAGCCATTCGGCTGCCGGCGAGATGACATGCTCACTGCGAATTGATTCGACGAGAGCGTTGTAGGCTTCAACCAGCTTGCGACCGTTTTGTTCCAGACGCGGCAAGAGCAGGCTGACGCGCTGAGGCGTGCCGGCGATCGTGTGCTGGGCAGCAAGTTCGCCGGCGTATTGCTCGAGCCGCTCGACGCTGTAAAGCTCTTCACGAATCGGCGGCTCGCCGCTGTCATCAGACGCGCGACGGAAAATGCGGATCAATGCTGCGAATGGCCACGGCATCATCAGGGAAAACAGGGGGAATTCTTGGGATTTTCGTTAGGATAGCACGGGCGTGTCAGAAGCCCGACTGTTAGGGAGGGCAACGTTGAGTCCATTTTCTTTGCGGCCCTTTGCGACTTAGGGGTCTTTGCGTGAATTGCCCTTTTCAAAACGGCTAGTTCACGCCAAGGCGCGAAGACGCAAAGACACGCAAAGTAGGACACTATTGAGGGCAATTTACGGAAGGACCGACTGGTCGGGGTAGCGACCCGATCATGAGCTCACTTTGATGGTGAGGACTTTCCAAACCGCCGTTGCACGTTCACGCTTAACTCAAGCAATCCCGGCACTACATAAATCGCCGGTGTGTCAGAACCCGGAGCGGTAGGGACGGGATCAAAAACTCGAGCTTAGGTTCTAGCGGCTCGCAATCGATTCGCCACGTTTGATGACAACTCAATGAGCCCCGGAACAACATAGATTGCGGCGACTGCGCCAAACAACGCGCCCGTCGTCACACGCGTAAAGTGATTGTTCTCCCAAACACCGAAATACGTCAGGCCAAAATCGATCGTGAGCGGCACCACTGACAATAGAAGCCAGATAACGTGCGGCGTGTCGGTTCGTTTAAGCGACCGCACCAGCGGCAACCCGAGCGTCGCGAAAGCAAATCCTGCATACAACCCCGTGCAGCGCGAGCATACGGCGAATGGATGGCCGGCGAGATGATATGAACGCTCGGGAATCTGATGGCAGAGGTAACTGAAGGCTTGGTAAATGGTCGTCGCACTGCCGATGTGTCCTTGAGAGTTTAGAATGGGCGCGGCAATGACCGCGATGAAAAGCATGACGGCAAGCGTCGCCACGACAACCCAAACCGCGAAGGCCGCTGAAGAAATTCGTGAATGGTCTGTGTTTTGGAATTGGCCGGCGGCTATCACAATGCCGCAGCCTACCACGGCCTATTGACGGACAAGAAACACATCCCACGCCCAGCGCCCTACTTTGGAGTGTTTAGCGTCATCCACTTTCGCGCGGTAGCGAAACCGGTTGCCGTGTTCGTCGACTCGTTTCGATTCCTTGTACTTCAGCGAGATTGATTCAACATTCAGGGCAGACAAGATTCGAAGTTCGCCGGGCTCAGAAATGCCGTTGTGATTCATGTCTTGCCAAAGGCGCAGACTCGAGAAAATGGCGTCGCGACTATCAATTCCGCCGTCGCCGTTGCCGCCGTTCGCCGGTTTATCCAATTCCGCCAGCGCCAGGAATCCGTTCTTTTCAATTCCACTCGGAGGAGCAGGCTGGGGTGCAAATTCACCAAACAATTCCAAGCCATTGTCGATCATTCCGTTGCCATTTCGGTCTAACACCAGCCACGCATCGTCGCTGCCCGCTGAAGTCCACGACAACTGTTCAGCCGTTCCATCGACGTCCAGATCGAACATCACTCCACCGCTTGCGTTGGTAAGATTAAAGCCATCTCCTAACACATCAATCAGTATCGGTGTTTCTGTGCACAATCCATCAACCAGTTGTCCCGGACACTGGGTCCAGAGGCCCGTATTGCCATTGCACCAATTAGTGCTCGGGTCACAACACGCAGCACCGCCACTACACGGCATGCCTACTGGGGTACATTCATTCGGATCAGGCGTCGGCGACGGCGTCGGCGTTGGTGTCGGGTTTACTGCTTGTATGCAGGTTGACGCCTGAGTTGCGTCGGCTGTCTGGACGTTTGTAACGGAAATTTGTCCATTTGTACATGTAGCGCCAATGGGCGGCTGACTCATGATAGTCGGGGAGTTTGGCGTGTGGGCTAGACCAAGAAAGTGTCCTATCTCATGCTTGAATACAACTTCCACCTCCGCCTGCCCTGGGTTAGCGAGGCGCGATTCCATTTCGACTCCATGGAAGATCGTTGAACTAGCTTCGTCAAAACGTCCGCAGCCACCGGTCTTAGAAGAGTCGTTAGTCCATTCAAAATCAAGATCCCGATTCTGACCAGCGGGAGCAGGTTCGAAAATGACCTTCGTTGAACTGGAAAAGGTGTTCCATTCGGCGATTGCTGCTTCCATCGCTCCTTGTGTGGCTGGATCGGCCACCACACCTCCAGCACGGTAATTGACGGTTATGTGAATGTTTCCATTGGCATCCCGAGGTTTGTTAGCAAACCGAGCCATTGCATCGTTTGGTTTGCATTGCTGAGCAAGTCCAGGCGTTAACCAGAGCAAGAAGGCAAACAAAACCAGACTGATTGCTATGAGTTCAACCGATTACCGACTAACAATTCGTTGATGCCTCATTCTAATGCTCGGATCCATGAGATGTCCTAGAGCGCAATCGTAACGGTCGCTTAAGGGTCGCCAATTCAAATCGTTTAATCGCAACAGCCCGAAGGATTAGGCCATCGCTCCGCATACATGCGAAGCTCTTCAAGCAAGCTATTTATGTTCTTATGTTCAGTTTCCTTTACGACGTGGTCAGTAGGTCGAGCATGTGGCTTTACCTTGGCGTCACTGCCGAGTTCGAACAATCCTTGAGGGCCGCCCGTTAGCAATAAGACTTCGCTGCCGTTTCGGTTTGCGTATAGGAACAAAATGTATCTCTTGCCATTCTGCATTCGTGTAAACCCGGGGGTTTGAATTTCTGCACTTGTCCCGTCCTCGAACTCCATCCGTCCACCTAGCATGCTAACCTCCACGATGTTACTCGCAGCGAGATGGCCGCCCTTGATTACGTCCTCAACTTTGACTTTGTAATTCGTTGTAATCTTGTCGCCGGTGGGCGAAAGCTGGACAACACTCGTCTGAGGCACTCCCACGATGACGGCCACACTTGTCTTTGTGAGCTGTTCGAGATTGAAGTTCGCCCAATCCCAACTGGGATCCTCAGTTGCAACGTAATGTCGCTTAAGTTTGGCGGCCTCTTTGAGACCTCCGCGTCTGATGGCATCCACCATTTTCTTATCATCATTTAATGGTTCTTGAGTTTGACTACTCGTACCGCGGGCAGAGTTCAATATTAAAACTGCAAAACCCATTAAGAATGCGGCTGATAAGAATCCAACCTTATTGTTTACCTTCATTTTTAATTCCCTCCGATCCGAGGTCCCCACAAGGATGTCGCAGGGGTTTTCATGCCCATCAAAAGGCCAAAAAACCCTAAAACCTAATCACCGGGGCTGATACGAGTGATACTGCCAAGGCAAGAACAGAAGTCAGAATTGCAATAACAATTACAGTTGGCAGCGACCTTAAATTTTGGTTTTTCATACTAAGTGTGCCTCAGTGAGCAGGCAGCGGGGGAGACGGTACGCTGTTGAATGGCGCGAAGTATATAAGCGGCGGAACCGTGTCAAGGACAATACGATTGCAGAATCGTGATGCTTATTGTGTCGTAACTAGCAATAATCGAATTAGCCAAAAGAGGTGCGGTGACGGATAGGAGCCTCCTGAACGGAAGGGAAAAATTAGTCAGTTCAAATATATGCCTGACCTCAGTGGCGTCCATTAACGTTCATCGATTGAAAACCGCGTGTCTAGAATCTAATCACTGTATCCGGGCCGCCTTCGATGTGAATACTGTCAACGAAGCGAACGTGTTTTGATTCGCTGGTCATCACCAGTGAGTGCGTGCGCTTGCCGGAACCAAAGAAGCGGACGCCGCGCATCAACGCGCCATCCGTAACTCCGGTGGCCGCAAAAATAATTCTCTTGCCGGGTGCCAGGTCGTCTGTGTCGTAGACCTTGTTCGGATCGCTAACACCCATGGACTTCAGACGCTCGATGACTTCGGCGGCCGGCGGGACCTTACTCTTGTCAACGCCAAGCCGTTCCGGATCGAAAACCAAACGCGCCTGCATCTCACCGTTAAGGCACTTGATGGCCGC
>DASUTF010000417.1:0-11360 GCA_036374695.1 Pyrinomonadaceae bacterium | reverse complement strand
CTTGGGGATTCCTCACAACTGGAGTTAAAGCAGGTGACTCAAAGCAGCGGTAATCTGCTAATCGATGACTTAGGAGAACTTAGAAAGTACCACTTGATATCCACGGCAGGAGAAACCCCGAAAGGCGGTGCTCGATTGGTTATCCCGACTTGGATCCAACTAATGAAGGACTTAATCCGAACCAAAGTCCACGATCCGAAACGCATCGAGTCTGCCTGCGCCAGAGCGCGTCGGGAGTCGCCTGACACCGACATAGAGATTAGTCGATGGACTTATCGCGTAGTCGCACTCTGGCGAAATGGCTCCGTCGATGACGCCCTCGAAGTCGCGCAACAAGCTGCCAAGAAATTCCAAAAACATGCCGACATTCAATGTCTACTAGGTAGCGCCTACCTCCGGACGAATCCTCCAAACGCCCGCGCCGCCGATGCTGCCTTGAGAAAAGCTTATGAACTTAAATGTCAACGGGTTGAATTACTACAGTTATGGATTCAAGCGAAGAAGAGGCTAAAAGATTGGATCGGAATCCTCGATATCACTGATCTGGAAATGCCGAATGCATTTGGCGAAGAACGAACCCTCATGCGTGCCGAGGCGCACTCAAATCTAGCGGATATCGCCGGAAAGTCAAAAGACTATGTGAAAGCGTCCGATTATTTGTGGACTGGCATCAGAGAGATTGAAACAGTTTTGCAAACAGGCCACGTAGTCAGCAATGCGCGGCAACTTGTCAGTATGCGCGGTTTACTCTACCAGAATCTTATTCTCATGACGGATAGAAGTGTTTCGAATCCACTTGACTACATAAGGATCTGGAAGGTAACTGTCAGAGCCTTTCGACGTCGAAGCATCTCACATGCCAATCTACAGCACGGAATTCAGCGATTGCGAGAATGGTGGGCAGCAATTGAAAGGCGCGGAGTGCGCAGGGATTCATTGGAGACTCTAGCTGAGCAAATCGAAACAGTGAGGCAGATCATTGACTGGTTAAGAAAGGACTCTGCACCTGACGTGAACTTAATTAACCGAGTGGAAACGGCGCTTGCGGATTTGCTAACGAAGTCAAAAATACATGCTGCCGCGATGCAGGTTGAGGTTTCGCAGGGGCAATGAATATTGATATTGCTCAACGTCAACTCATCTTCCTCACAACATCCAAATTAGCACGGAGAGGGTTGCTCCCATCACAGTCCGAAAATCAAAAGTTAAGGCTTCGTTTCCACTGGATAGCCCGCGTTCCGCCACGCATCCAATCCACCGGTTAAAGCCGCTGCGTTGTGAAATCCCCTCGCATTGAGCGTGAGCACCGCACCGGCGCTCGTCTGTTCGGCCGGTCAAGTACAGTAGGTGACAATCATCTTGCTCTTGGGCAACTCATCCGCTCGCGCCGCAAATTCGTTAGTAGGGATCAGGATGGCGCCCCTGATGTGCCCTTGTTTGAAGGAGGGTTCGTTGCGCGTATCGACGATCAGCACCTCGTCCTTCTGCCAAAGCTTGTGCAGTTCCTCGGCCGTGATGCGGCGAGCAGTGTTCAACGAACTGGGTGGTTGAGCTGTCTGGGGAGTCCCCGTCTTTTGCGCGGTATTTCCAGACCCGCGGTTCCCTTCCTGCGAGTTACACGCCACGAGTACCGCCAGCAGAGCAATCGCCGTCATCAATGTAAAAGCACGCATCAACATGATCTCCGAGTGATTTGAAGTGGGAATAATCTACAACGTCCGCGGCGGGAAACAAAGTGGAGGTGTGACTGGAGCGCAAGCGTCTCGCTTGCTCCTGCATCCTAAGCCCCACGCAAGCAAGCGAGACGCTTGCGCTCCAGTCACACCCCAGACCCTAAAGTATTACTCTTCGATCCCCTTCTCTGCGCGTCACCCGCTCACGATCGAAGTATTCGAGCAAAGGAATCGCGTACTTCCGCGAAATGCCTGCCAGCTCTTTGAAGGTCGGGACGTCTATAGACCTCTCTTTCGCCGCATGCGACTGCAGCTTTGCTTTCAAATTCTCCAGCGCGTCACGATGAAAGAACATCTCGCCGTCTACGCGCACCAGGCTGCCTGCGTCAATCAACACCTGAAGAACTTTGCGCCCGTGCTGCTGTGCGGTTGCCTTAATGCCCGCCCGCGTAAACGCTTCAGTCATGCCCGGCGCGGCCAGGCCGGCTTCGCGATAAACTCCCTCAAGAAGATCGCGCAATGCTGCGTCCGCTCCTGAAACCGCGCGGGTATGTTCCGGCTTGCGTACAACGTCCTTCTCAACCACGATTACTCCGGATTGCTCGACCTCGGCTAACACCGCACGAAACAACTCCGGAGGTACGTGCGCAAAGTGACGTCCGCGCAGGACTTCAAGCGCGAGGCCCCGCGACAAGGGTTCAGCATGATGATGCGCCGCAACGTCTTTGACCACGGTGCGCTTCAATTGTTCGAGCACGCCCGGTCCCAACAACTGCCCACCGATCTCTGCCACTGAACCGGCGCCGCGCGCCGCGTCAATCGCATTCTGAACGACTTCATCTCTCCAGGCGGTTCGCGTCACGAGATCCCCTCGGCCCAAGCCACGCTCCTCCCCGCTTGCAACAAACGCGGCCAGCTTCTGTTCCGGCGTTCCGTCGACGAGGTACGTCAGCCGTTCTCGCACGGTGGTAAGTTCGCGCGCGCGATGCCGGGTGGCAAAGGCATCCAGAATCATGCCGCCGCCGATGGTTCTTTGTGGTGCATACGACCGGATGACAAAACGGTCGCCCAGCACCCCGACAACCGGCGCTTCGAAACGCAGTTGGGCGAACCCGATATCGCCCGGCTTGATCGTGGCACGCGCATCCTGCGCGTGACTCATGGGCGAGACGCCCATGCCACTGCCCAGCACGCGCACGCGCGCCAGAATCTCCGCGGCGCCCAGGTGAACGCGCACGCGCTGGCGCGACCGGAGAGCGCGAGGCGCATCGTTGAGCATCTGGACGTGTACATCGGCGATCTGCGTCGCGTGGAGCCGGTTAACCGGCGCCAAAACCATGCCGCGTTCTAACTCGGAGGTTTCCACGCCACCGAGATTCACTGCGGTCCGCTGCCCCGCAACAGCGCGTTTCACCTTTGTCCCGTGCACCTGCAATCCGCGCACGCGCACGCGCCGGGCCTGGGGCAGAAGCTCCATTTCGGTTCCTTCTTCAATCTCACCTGAAATCAAAGTGCCCGTGACTACCGCGCCGAATCCGCTCATCGTAAAAGCACGGTCGATTGGCAGCCGCGTGATGAAATTGTCCGAGCGCGTGGGAACCCGCCCAGCCACTTCACGCAGAGTACTCTTCAACTCGTCCAGGCCTTCGCCGGTGCGCGAACTAACGGCAACGATCGGCGCGCCCTCAAGAAATGATCCGGCGACCATTTCTCTGACTTCCTCTCGCACCAGCCCCAGCATTTCTTCATCGACGAGATCTTTTTTGGTGAGCACGATGAGGCCGCTTCGCACATCCAGCAGCCGGCAGATTTCAAAGTGTTCGCGCGTCTGCGGCATCACGCTTTCATCCGCCGCGATCACCAGCGCGACGAGGTCGATGCCGTGCGCGCCGGCCAGCATGTTCTTGACGAAGCGCTCATGGCCCGGCACGTCTACAAATCCAACGCGCACGTCGCCCAAATCGAGATCGGCGAATCCGATGTCGATCGTTATGCCGCGCTTTTTTTCTTCCGGCAGACGATCGGCGTCGATGCCCGTCAGCGCGCGCACCAGTGCCGTCTTGCCGTGATCGATGTGACCTGCCGTGCCGACGATGATTGATTTCATACGTACCTTGTGAGTTTAGCCACGACTAAAATAGCCCATGCCAGCGCCTTGAGATCAAGTAGCGAGCAGTATCGCCAGGTTTCGTTAACCATGATATAACCGCAACCTCTGACGCGTACCTGAGGAGTATCGATTACACCCAATGCCGAGATCCTCAACAGCTACTGCATTCGTCGCCCTGCTGCGCGGCGTGAACGTCGGCGGCAATAACATCATCAGCATGAAGTCGCTCAAGACAAGCTTCGAGAAGCTGGGTTTCACGGACGTGAGCACGTACATCAACAGCGGCAACATCCTGTTCAAGGCAAAGGCCCGCGACGCACGCAAGCTCGAAACAAAAATCGAGGCGATGCTGTCGCGCGAGCACAAGCTGGGCTGCAAAGTCGTGGTGCGAAGCTTCCTGGAAATGGCCAGTCTGATCGAAAATTTGCCGAAAGGCTGGGATGAGGACAAGGAGTGGAAGTACAACGTAATATTTCTCAGGCACTCGATTGATTCCGAGAAAGTGCTTGAAAGTCTCGGAGCTAAACGTGAAATTGAGAAAGTAGCTTATTATCCCGGCACGTTATTATGGTCGGCGCGGATAAGTGATATGAGCCGGACCACGATGTTCAAGCTCTCGAGCCAGAAAGTCTTTCAGGATATGACCGTGCGAAATACCAATACGACGCGTAAGCTCTATGAACTCATGAACAAAATGGTGGAGGGTTAAGGAGTTGAGGCAAATTTTTACCGCGCTCTTAATGCTCAGTTCGTTAGGAGCATCAGCATTCGCACAAGAAACACCAAAGGGACTTCCTGAACCGAAGGACGCCACCGTACGTGAGCGCGAACGACGGGCCTTGACCGAGTTTTATGAGGCGCTCGGCGGGCCCGACTGGATCGAGCGGGACTTCTGGGCAAGTGAGCGTCCGGTCGGCGAGTGGCACGGCGTCACGACTGACGCCGACGGTTATGTCACGGTGCTGACGATCTACGACAACAACCTGATTGGCCCGATGTCAGCGGCCATCTGCCGTCTGGAACGACTGCACACGCTGCATCTTTCGTTCAACAAGATCTCCGGTGCCATGCCGGACAAGCTCGGTGACTGCCGCGCACTCAAGAACCTGTGGGTAAAAGGAAACAAAATCACCGGACAGCTGCCGGCGGGCGTCGCTGTGCTGCCTGAGCTTGAGTACCTCGACCTGCACGCCAACGAGATGTCGGGCCCGCTGCCAACTGCCTGGAACACTCCCAAGCTCAAGATTGTTCGCGCCGAGGACAATCGCATTTCAGGTGAGTTGCCGGGACAGTTACTTCGCCAACCGCTGCTTGAAGAATTCTTTATTCACAACAACGAACTCACGGGACCGATACCGGCTTCGCTGAATCCAAATCTGCGCGCCGTGCTGCTGGCCAACAACAAACTGACCGGCACGATTCCGGCAGAGTTTGGGAAGCTGAAAAAGCTCACCGATCTGCGTCTTAATCGAAACCAACTCTCGGGATCGATTCCCGATTTCTCGGGAGCAACGGCGCTGCAGGTTCTGCGGCTTGATTACAACCGCCTGGTCGGGCCCATTCCCGAGGGGCTGGCAAAGCGCTTGATGGTCTTCGACGCATCGCACAACCCGGGATTGACGCCGGCGAAGTAGTTTTGAGTCTGGCCCCGCGGTAGTGTCTTTACTTTGCGGTTTTTCTTTGCGACTTTGCGCCTTGGCGTGAGTCACACACTTGAAAGAGGCGGTTTCACGCAAAGACGCCAAGACGCAAAGCACCGCAAAATTAAAAATAAGCCACTACCTCCTCGCGCTCGTGCCTAAGTCCAAACGTCTCTTGCAAGTAGCCAGCGCCCCACCGCACAATTAGCGCTGTGGTGGACGCGGCGGCCTTTCTTCAGCGAATTAATTACGACGGCCCGGTTACGCCTTCGCCTGAGACCCTTCGACGAGTGCATCTCGCGCACCTGCTGTCCGTCCCCTTTGAGAACCTGAGCATTCACCGCCACGAGCCGATCGTCCTCAGTGACGACGCGCTGTTTGAAAAGATTGTGCGCCGGCGGCGCGGAGGCTTTTGTTATGAGTTGAACGGATTGTTTGCGGCCTTGCTGCGCTCGCTCGGATTTAGCGTGACGATGTTGTCGGCCGAGGTCGCCAACAACAATGCGGAATTCGGTGAACCCTTCGATCACATGACGCTGATGGTGACGCTCGAAGAGCGTTGGCTCGCGGATGTGGGATTCGGCGATTCATTTCGCGAACCTTTGCGCCTCGATGCGCGCGAACCACAAATCCAGGGTGACGACGCTTTCCAAATCGAAGACACCGAAACTCATTTGCTCATGTCACGGCGCCGGGAGAATGGTGACTGGGAGCCTCAATATCGCTTTACCCTGGAGCCGTACGGATTCGCGGACTTCGACGAAATGTGCCGTTATCATCAGACGTCGCCCGAATCGCATTTCACGCAGAAGCGAATTTGCTCACTGGCAACGCTCGATGGCCGGGTGTCTCTGAGCGAGATGCGGCTGATCACCACGCGTGGACGCGAACGGAAAGAGGTTGAGCTGGCGGATAGAACGCAGTACGAAACAATACTGAAGGAACGGTTCGGAATTGCTTTGGCTCAAAAGTGACTTCGAGTTCGATACTTCTTCAGCCCGGAGGGCTCAGACGACCGGAACCGGGGGCAGTGATTTGGGCATGCTGAAGGGACGCAAGAATTCGCGGATTATCTGGCACCCCGACAGGGTGCAACTGACGAACGCGCCGATCCGGAGGTCTCCGCTTCGCTTCGACCTCCGGCTACTTTCTGTCAACCTTTCGGGTTGTTAAATACCAGGTAGAGATGGCGGCTGACAACGGATCCTTCGCCCATCGTCGCGCGCAACGCGCGCTGCAGCGCCAACTTGCGTACCAGCAGCAGAAGGCGCAAAAGCTGCGCGGGCACGAGCCGCAGTTAATCTCCGGGATGACGCAAGCGTCCGCCGAAGTGCGCGCGAAATTGCAGCAGGCACGTCCCATCGCAGACGATGCGCGCGTGCTGGAGGTCGGAAGCGGAGCGCACGGCTTGATCTTCTATTTCGGCTCGCCGAACGCCATCGGAGTAGATCCGCTCGCTCATCAGTACTCGTCACTGTTTCCGGCATGGCAACGAAAGGCCACGACAATCGGCGCGTCCGGCGAAGCACTCCCCTTTCCGGACAATTCGTTCGACGTCGTCTTGTGCGACAACGTTGTGGATCACGCTGAATCGCCCACAAGAATCATCGCGGAAATGGCGCGCGTCCTGGCGCCTTCGGGCGTGCTGTACTTCACGGTGAATGTGCACCATCCGATCTATTCAATAGCTTCGGGAATTCACGGGATTTGGCAGCGTCTCGGGGTTCCTTACGAAGTCGGCCCGTTCGCGGATCACACCGTCCACCTGAGTGTGGCGGCCGCTCGCGAGTTGTTCGCGCGGCAACCATTACGAATCGTCAAAGAGACAACGGATCTCGAAGCAGCCAGGGCCCGCGCGCAACGGACGCGCGCGCGTCACGCGGGCGATCGCCTCAAACGCGTCTTCTTCAAGAACGCAGTTTACGAGGTGATAGCCGTTCGCGAGTGAGTCGCGTTTTGAATGGCACAGCAGTCTGTGATTCACCCGTCGAACTCACAGACGAAAGTCTGTGCCACTCTGATAGTGATGACAATTCAGGATGCTTACACCGACTGGTCGGCCACTTACGATTCAGATCGCAACCTGACGCGCGACTTGGATCAGCATGTCGCGCGTCAACAACTCGCGCAGCTCCGCTGCAAAGCAATTCTCGAGCTTGGCTGCGGCACGGGAAAGAACACGCCGCTGCTTGCATCGATTGGCGAACATGTGCAGGCGCTGGATTTCGCGGCCGGCATGATTGAGAAAGCCAAAGCGAAAGTAACGGCGCCGAACGTCACTTTTGAAAGTGCGGACATTACAAAGCGATGGCCTTCCACAGAGCAATCATTCGACCTGATCGTCTGCAATCTCGTGCTCGAACATATCCAAGATCTCAATTTCATTTTTGCTGAAGCTTGTCGCGTACTGGTCGAAGGCGGCCGGTTTTTTATCTGTGAGCTCCACCCCTGCCGCCAGTACCTGGGTACACAGGCGCGTTTTCAGCGTGCGGATGACACGAAGCACATTACGGCTTTCACGCATCACGTTACGGACTTCACGAACGCCGCCGTGAGGAACGGGTTAATGCTCAAAGAGCTGAAAGAGTGGTGGCACGAAGAAGACGCAGGCAAGCCGCCCCGCCTGATCTCGTTTCTGTTTGAGAAACGGGTCAAGTCCTTACCGTCTGCGTAAGCGGATGAGACCAACGCGCCTCTAAAGTTGACTTAATGATCCCCCCGCTGACGCGGGCGGTACTGTACGGAATGATGACCGAATCGTTAGTGCTTTTGGTGGCGCAACCGCTCCAAAAGTCTGTTGACGCTCTCGAGCAATGCGTGCGCGTTACGGTCTACACGGGCGACCGTGTCGCGCTGGCCTTCGGTCAGCGGCGCTTCGCGGTCGCGCTCGAGACACTGACACAGGCCAATGATCGCATTTAGAGGCGTGCGAAGTTCATGCGTCACTTGCCTGACGTACTCTGGTCCGAACTCGTCCTTTGCTAATAACGCTCCGTTGAGGCGCACGCGGTTGTGAGGTATGTTCAAATCGCCGTTCATGGTCCCGTCGTCCAGTTTTCCGACCGCATCTTCGGTCAGATCCAGGGACGCTCCTTTGTTCGAAGTTTGCGTGAGGTCCAGGGAGGTATTCGCTTCGCACGTGGTTCTTTCTGGCGTCAAAGCAGGGGTCTCTTCCGCAGAACTCACATCATTTGAGTAGTCAAGGATTGTGCCAGCCAGGACTCGCTTGGCAGCCTTTGGAAAACAGGATTATGCGCCGGGAGGATTAATCAATTGGCACTGTAATCGGCCATCTAACGAGCGATTCCGGTACAACGGTACAAAGGGGGACTCTACTCCCCGTTCTTCGCCAGGAAGCGGGTGATCAGATTGTTGAGTTGATCAAAATCGATGGGCTTCGTCACATACTCGTTACAGCCAGCCGCGAGCGCCGCGTCGCGCGAATCACCGCCGTCATGTGCGGAAACCGCCACAATTGGCACATCACGGAAATCCGGGCTCTCGCGAATCCGGCGGGTTGCGGCCAGACCATCAAGCTTCGGCAGGCTCAGATCCATGAGGATTAGGTCAGGATGCTCACTTAAAGCCACTTCTACGGCCTGCTCGCCGTCCGTGGCTTCGATCACCCGGTGACCAGCCATCTCAAGCAGACGCCGCATCATAAAGCGGCTATCTTCGAAATCCTCAACCACCAAAAAGAGTTCTTTCTCTCGCATTAGCCTTTAGCCCCGCCCCTCACTACGCCTTATTCGCACGACAAGCATACGCCGAAACAACCTTGTTTTGCGCTCGCACTGAAACACGACACAAAATCACAACGCAATCGAGCCTATTTCGTACAGCTTTGCCGGTATCATGAACTTTGCTAATGAAAGCTGCTTCTGCCATGGAATTGGACCCGGCGGCCCTCGAAGATCTGGGCCGAGCGACGCTCAGAATCGTTCACGATCTCAAGAACCAGCTTAATGGACTCAAATTGTACGCCACATTCCTGCGCAAGCGTCTGGAGCGCGACGAACATTCGCAGGAAGAGCGCGAGACGATTGCGAAACTGGTCGCGGGTTTGGATCGCGCGGCCAAAGATTTGACGGCACTGGTGCGATACGCACAGCCGCAGGATCTGCGCCAACAATCGGGGGTCGACTTGCGCAGCGTAATCCAGACGGCCGCGCATGATCCGGCGCAGCGAGTGACCGGCGCACTGAGTGGAAGTCTCCTGGGAGATATCAGTGACGGGCCACTGGTCGGCGTATTCGACCCGCATATGCTCGCCGATGCTTTCAGCTCGTTGGCGCGAGAAGCATTCGCGGGCCGAAGTGCAAGTGGTGAAACCGTCACGCTACACGCCGAAAGAAGTGCAGGCGAAGGTCCGGCGAAAGCCCTCATCGAATGGCGCGGCTTAACTTTGCGAGACGGCCTGGAGCCGGGCATCCATGCACAGTTCGCTAAACGAGCGATCGAGGCCCACGGCGGCGTGGTTGAATTCGATCGCGACAAGATTCGTGTCACGTTACCTCTCTCCGAATAAATCCAAAAGGAGTTCTACGTAATCAGAATGAGCAAAGCAAAGAATAAAGACACTCGGATTTTGGTTGTTGACGACGAACCGCTGATGAGCGATTCGCTGCGGCAACACCTGACGGATGAGGGTTACGCGGTCGACGTAAGTTCCAGCGGCACTCAAGCGATCGATCTTTTTGACGGCGGCGCGCATCATCTGGTCATTTGCGATCTGCAACTGCCCGACATGGATGGGCTCGAGTTGCTGCGTCACATGAAAGATGCAAAGCCCTCAACTGAAGTAATTGTGGTGACCGGCTACGGGTCGGTGCAAGTCGCGGTCGAGGCAATTAAATCAGGCGCGTTTTACTTCGTCGAAAAACCCTTCGACTTTGAAGAGTTGTTGCCGCTGGTTGAGAAAGCCCTCGAGCGGCGCGAGTTGGTGGCTGAGACCGCAAACATGCGACGGCAACTATCGACGCGCGCTGAGTACTTCAACATCATCGGATCGTCGAAACCGATGCAGACGATCTACGAAACGATCGAGTCAGTCGCGAAGTCCGACGCAAACGTTTTGATTGTCGGCGAATCCGGCACCGGCAAAGAACTGATTGCCAACGCCGTTCATTACAACTCGCTGCGCGCGAAAAAGCCTTTCATCAAAGTTAACTGCGCGGCGCTGCCGAAGGAACTGATCGAGTCCGAGCTATTCGGCCACACCAAAGGCGCTTTCACCGGCGCTCATGCCGACAAAGAGGGCCTGGTGCAGCATGCCGCGGGTGGCTCGCTGATGTTGGACGAAATCGCGGAAATGCCGGTGGAGTTGCAGCCGAAACTGCTGCGCGTACTGCAGGAGCGCAGCTGCCGCAAGATCGGTTCAGAGAAGAGTTATCCGGTGGATTTTCGCCTGATTTGCTCGACCAACCGGATGCCGGCTGATGCCATCCGCGACGGACTTTTGCGCGACGACCTTTTTTATCGCATCTCAACTATTACCATCCACGTGCCGCCCTTGCGCGAGCGGATGGAGGACATTCAGTTGCTCAGCGATCACTTTTTCAAAGAGTACTCCGAGAAGTATGACCGGCCACTTCATGGCGTATCGCAGTCGGCCTACCAGCGTCTCTTTTCTCATTCCTGGCCCGGTAACGTCCGCGAATTGCAGAACGTCATCGAGCGGGCAGTGCTGCTGGCGAAGGGCGATCGGATCGAACCCGTCGATCTACCATTCGACAACGGCACGGCGCCGTCCGCTACTTCACCGGCGATGGCCTGGGATATTCCGCCTAACATGACCCTCGAGGACATCGAGAAGTTCGTCATCGAGCGCACCCTGCAACGGACGGGCGGCAACAAGCAGAAAGCTGCAAATATGCTTGGCATTTACCGGCCGCGCCTTTACAGTAAGATCAAGAAGTATCGGATTGGCTCGGAGGC
>DASUTF010000416.1:0-19799 GCA_036374695.1 Pyrinomonadaceae bacterium | reverse complement strand
GACGTAGTAAACGATCGGCTCGACCGCCTCGCTGACTGTGGCTGACGGATCTTTCTTCTGCAGCCGATGACGCGAAATGTAGCGCTTGGTGATCACGTCCGTGATCGGCGTCGCGAAATCCATGTACTGAATTCCGAAGTAGCCTGCCCGCGGATCGTTTTCGCGCGGTTTGAAGCCCGGCGGCGGCAGCTCGACGAACGAGACGCGTTCCCGAACCGTGATCGCCTGCGGATTCGGCGTGACTGAGCGAACCAGGCCGCCCGGATCACCGTCGGTCGTAAACGTCAGCGTGACTTCGACTTCGGTGTTCTTGGGCAAGTTCTTTGTGTGGGGCAAAAAGAACGCCGAGCGCGACGCATCCAGACGAAACTGGCCCTGCTGCAGACGTTGCAGCGTGCCCGGAATTCCGTGATGGTCGCGCAGATAGAACGCGGTGGCGTCAACCAGCACGCGGTCGCCTTCTTCAGCCGCGACTTCAAATCCCCAAAGGGTCGATTCCGCGAACGCCTCTCTAATTGAACGTCGCTCATCGGAGTTGTTACTGATCGCGCGATAATTCTGGTTGGGAGCGATCAGCAAAACGCGCGGGCCGGTGCGCTCAAAACGCACGATGTAACTGTCGCCCAACTGACCGCGATCCAGGCCGATGTCGTTCGATCCGATTCCCGCCGGGAGAGCTTCAACGTAGAGGAACTCGTAATTCCACTTGTCGATCTCCAGCCAGACTTTGCCGGCCTTCGCGTCCCAATAAAACGGAAAGAAGCCGGCGAACTTCTGCATGCCGGCGACTTTTTCATTGACTGACGGAAGTTTGCCGGGGGCCGATCTCTCCTGAGCAAGCGCATTCAAGACGATCATGAAAAGCCAAACCAGAGGCAGGAAACGCTTCATGTGTTGTTCCTCGTATTCAATTCAGGTCTCGGACGAATCGGCGACATAATACTCGAACCACGACAAGCCCACGAACTTGAATATGCCCGGCGACGGTTCGTTGACATCTGCTGCGCCTGGGCGTATGGTGCGACGCGTCAATCATCCGCAGATATTCATAGTTAGTTCCAGCTAGTTTTAAACCTCGCTATTCGTCCTTAGAGTTCTCAGAAAAGGAGCGCCCCCGTGTCGAAATCCCTTCTGCTGCTCGTCGCCTTCTTCTTCGCCTTTTCAACGTTTTCGTTCGCGCAAACAAATGAGCCACCGGCCTGGGAAGTAACGCTGGCAACTAACACTACAGCGCGCAGCACTCTGACGGTCGTCAATCGTTGTAAGAAGTCTCACACCTTTCAAATCGTTTTGGAGAATGTCCCGTTTCTAAAGTTTACCGAAACGAACCAGGTGAAGGTCTCGGGCGGAAAATCACTTGAGGTGCCGGTGGTCTTCGATACGAATGGTATCGCGCCGGGTCTTCACACCGGATTGGTGCTTGTTCTCTGCCAGACATGCAGCAGTGAAACTACCTGCACGCAGGACCGCGAACGGCTTCCGGTCAAGCTTACCGTCACGGGGTCGCCTACCGGCCCACCCAGCACCAACCCGATAACTCGACCAACCACAACGCAGCCTCGTTCCACGACGACCACACCTCCGACGACTCAGCCAACCACGACTTCGACTACGGGCAAGAAAGGGCCATGCGAAGACGCTGAAGGCAAGTGTGAAGAATCGCGCCTTAGAGCCTGGAATTTGGAGTCGCAAGCAGCTGCCGCACGCGCCTTGGCCCAACAGGCCACGGTGAAAGCGAACGAGCTAGAGCGTGCGGCTGAAGCGGCTGAACAGAAGGCGCGCGATTTGACCGCGGCTTCAAAGGACAGCGAGGCGGAATTGGAACGCCTAACCGATACCGAGCGCGGCCGAGTCTATACGGGCGCAGATTTTCGCAAACGCAGAGAATACGAAAATAAAGTCTGGGCGGATTTCAACGCGGGAAGGCTAACCAGCGAAGAGGCTTACCAGAAGCTAGACGAATTCCACGGTCCGGATGGCATTGATAAGTTCCAGGATACCGAACGGAAACGACTTTCCGAGTTGAAGTATCAGGCCGAACAAGCGACCAAAGCAGCTGAGCAGGCTCGCGCCGCGGCCAACGCGGCGAATGCTCAAGCCAGGGCTGCCGAGGAAGCCGCCCGGCGCACCGAAGACGAGGCCGCAAAAGCGCGCGCGGCCTACGAAGAGTGCCTGAAAAATATTCCCAGCGACTGTCCCAAACCGGGGACGTCCACCGGTGGAACGCGGCCAACGACTGGGGGCCCACAAACGACCGACAGCGGTGGCGGTCCGAGGGATCAAGGTGATGGCGGCTTAGGCACGTCTGACGATGGAAAAGACCCGTGCAAAGACTGTGAGGATTTGCTCCGCGCGCTCCAGGACAAGGAAGCCGAGGCCGCCAAGGCGCAAACCCTCGCAGATGAAGCACGCAAGCAAGCCGAAGGCCCAGAGAAAGTCGCTCGCGAGGCGGAGGAGGCTGCGAAGAAAGCCGCTGATGCCGCGAAGGATCCGGCGGCGACTCGTGGCCGCATCATCGATCATGAACGGGGCCGCGTTTATACCAGTCGCGATTTTCAGTTACAGCGAGAAGCCAATCGTGCCGCGTGGAATGACTACAAGGGCGGCAAGATCAACGGACAACAGCTTCAGGACAGATGGAATGAAATCAACA
Organism: Pyrinomonadaceae bacterium; assembly: GCA_036374695.1. Lineage (GTDB taxonomy): Bacteria > Acidobacteriota > Blastocatellia > Pyrinomonadales > Pyrinomonadaceae > UBA11740. The sequence continues at coordinate 17,146 of DASUTF010000416.1, read as the reverse complement.
CGCTCGATGGTCTGGATCGGCTACAGGACGAAGATCAGAAGGACCGTGCCAAGAAGAAGTTCGAAGCCGAACAACTCGCGCAGAAAGCCGCGGAGGCTCGCGCCGCCGCCGACGCGGCAAATGCCATTGCCCGCGCTGCGCAGGAAGCCGCCGATCGCGCCAAGGCTGAAACCGACGCCGCGCGCAAAGCTTACGAAGAATGTCTGCGTAAACTGAAAGAGGAATGTGAAAAGGCGCAAGCGGCTGCCGCACAAGCTGAAGCTGACCGCCAGGCGGCAGCCGCAGCTGCCCAACGAGCGACGGCCCAGGCAGCCGCGGATGCCCAGGCTGCGGCAGACTTGAAACGAAGACAAGAGGCCGAAGCCGCGCGACTGGCACAGCAGGAAAAGGAGCAGGCAGAGCAAGCAAGAATCGCGCGCGAGCAGCAAGCGGCAACCGCCCGGGCCCACCGGCAGTATCTGATCGATAACATTCGGAAGTTGAACCTGATTCCCTACAAAGGTTGGACTGAGGTTCCGGGAATTTGGGAATGGCTGCCGCAGTATCTGGAGAAACCCGTGGGGGATCTCGCGGAAGAAGCGGGGAGAGTACAGATTCCAACCGACGTCCTAAAAGCTATCGGTGGACTCTACAACATCATAAACATTCTGCTTGACCCGTGCACCGGCCTCGGCGCGCGTAAAACCGTAGAACGATTAGAAAACATGACGAATCCCAAAACGAATCGGAAATACACCCTGAACGAAGCACTCACCAAGACTGAACAGATGTGCGCCTTGCTAAGGCAGCTCAAAGGTAAGGTCGAGGCGGAGAATAGAGCGAACCGCTAAGTGGAAATTGAGAAATGAGTAGCCGCGTCAGCAGCCGAGTTGGCGGCTGCTCCGGTTCCCCTGCACTATCGATTCCACTTACTGCTCGTCCAGCTTTCTACCCGCGTTCAAGTTGTCGAAATTCAGAATTACGTTGAAGACGAGCGAATAACTGCCCATCGTCTGGCCCCGCCACATTGGATTGTTTGAAAAGAGAATGACGTGGCCCTTCTCGAGCGGCGAATCGATCACGGCGCCATGTTGTGCAAGTTCATCGCCACCGTCGAGCAATCCGGAAACGAGCAACTCACGCGCGTCACCCCAACGAAGAATCACGCGCGGACGTTGGGCCGGCGGAATCAATCCAATCAGGTTCCGGCGTTGTTCTTCCGGGACCGGGGCGGCTTCCCAAACTTCAACTGGCGGCGGTGGCTCAGGCAGTTCCGCGGGCGGACGTCCCTGGACAACGTCCGGATCATCAACAGTGCCGCGGCCCGTAGCGCGTTGGCCTCCGCCTGGGCGACGGCCGCCGCCTCCGCCCGCAACATTGCTGATGTTAAAGATGGGACCGTTGAAGGTATAAACGGACAGCGCATCGCCGTAGCCGTAGGCAATCGGACTCGACGAATCAACCATGCGGGTCTTCGCCACGATGCCGATGGCGCGCAGACGCGTGCTTCGCTGAATCGTGACACCGGGGGTGAAGCCGGTGGTGACGGCAAAGTCCGCAGAATCGTCAGTGCCAATGAACACGCCGCCGTTCTTTACAAAATTCTGCAGGTTCATGACGCCGGACCAGCCGAGCCCCGGACGAATGTCATCGGTCGAATCGATCTTGCCGATGTTGGGCGTCAATGAAGTGGTCTTCCAGGGGATCGGATTCCCGTACATCGGCCGGCCTTGAATGACTGCATTGATGTTGCCGCCACCGGGCCCAAAGATAATCACGTCGTATTTCTTGTTCAGGTCGTTGTCCTTCGCGACGTCCTGCGTGTTGATGTAATCGAATGGCACTCCCATCTGATCAAATGCCAGCCTCCACCAGCCTTCATCCTGGGTGCTCAACCAGGTGTGCATGATCGCGACGCGCGCGGCCTTAACGGGATGAGTCTTCACAGTTGGAGCCGTCGTGACAGCAGACGCCTGCAAACCAAGTTCGCTTGTCACTCGGTTTACTTCATCCACCGAAGCATTACGAATGATGAACGAGCCGCGATTAAATTTCTTTCCCTCCGCTTCGAAGGGCTCCTCTGCTGCTTCGAACGAGGCTCTGCGCAAGCGATAGCGAAGCGTAATCAAACTGTTGTCCGCGTTTGCATTCACGAGGTAAATCGATCCGTTGCCCGTCACGCCGCCGGCCGAACGCACTTCACCGGTGACGCGATCCATCGCCGCGTTTAGAACTTTTGTGTCCGTCACGCGCACGACTTGAATATTGCCGAGTTCGCCGAACGTCCAGCCGGTGTCATCGTAAACATTCTGCTGCGGGTCGCGTGGACTCCAATATTGATAGTCGAGCAATGCGTCAGCAATGCGGCTGTACGGCTGATCCATGCGCACGAGATAAGTGCCGGCCGGGAAGGTGTGCGATTCCGTATCGTTCGCTTTCGCCGGCGACGGCGAAGGCGAAGGCGAACTGCTGGCGGTTGGTCTCGGGCCGCTACGAGTCGGCTTTTTCTTCATCGTCACGGTGAACGGCGCGGTAGCGCGATGAACTTCACAGCCCTGTGCCTGCAAAATTCGCAGAATATTTGCTTGATTGCCCGGCCGCGGATCATCGCTCGGGAAAACGTAAGCCGCGGGCCCTTCGTTCTTCGGCTTTTCGACCGACCGCTTCGATTTCAAGTAGAAGTTTTTGAGAAACAGCTTGCCGTTTCGGTTGAAGTTATCCAGCGAGATGAGCAGGGCCGTCTGCTGGTAATTGTTGTTGTTACGCTGCGACCAGCGCGCACGCGGCAGCGGCGGATTCTGTTTGTACCAGGTCCGTTCGTAGTCGTTGGGCGAAAGTGTGCGTACCAAAGTATCGGCGCCGGCGTTGCCGAAAGTTTCATACAGACGGCTGATCCCGTTGTGCGTCGCCGCGATGAACATCAGATAACCGGGCGACCAGGTGTCGAATGTGCCGTGCGCAAACACTCCGGGCATGCCGAACTTCGTCATCTCGGAAACGTTCTGCCAGCCGATCATCTGCCACTCGTCCGTCAGGATCGGATCGACCCAGGCGTTGTACGGCCCGTCGCCAATCGTGTTGTCGTAAAGATACGGAACCGATTCGTGCAGATCGTGGAGCACCTGCGGCTTCCAGGTGAGAAATGTATTGAGCACATTGCGCGTCAGCTTCAGCGACAAACCCATCGCGTCGCGATTGTTGTCGTGGGCCACGTAATGACCCCAGTAAAGCAGGTTCGGCCAGTTCTTGCCCGGGTTCGCCAGATGCCAGTTGTAAACATCGACCATGCGATCGCGGCCATCGACCTCGACTACCGGCGTGATTAGCGTCACCATTCCGTCGCGAATGGCTTTGATGTAAGGACTTTCATCGACGGCAAGACGATAAGCCAGTTCCATCAGCGCGGTTGGCGAACCGGTTTCGGTCGAGTGGATCGTGCCGGTGATGTAGTAAATCGGAAACGTATCCGCCACCAGCCGATCAGCTTCAGCATCGTTCAAGTTGATCGTGCGCGGGTCAGCCAGCTTGTTCAGCCGCGCTCGATTCTTGTCCAGCCTCGACAGCAGCGACTCAGAGGCGATCGCCACGGCAATCATCTCGCGCCCTTCTTCCGTTGTTCCGATCGAATACACCTTCACCCGGGGGCTCGCTTTTTCGAGCATGCGCATGTAGCGATAGACCTCTTCCGAGTACGGCAATTTCCCAGGCGCGCCGGCGACATCGCCGAGGACCACTTTCGGAGTCGGCACATTCGGCGACGCCGGCAAATAATCGGTCAGCGGCGAGTTGAAAAACTTTTCGGTCGTGTATTCGGCGATCTTGCGCGTGTATTCCTCGTCCGGCGGCTGGTTCGGGTCGCGCGTGTAGTTGGCCTGTGCCTGCGCCGTTAACGCGGCGGTGATGATTAGAAGGCTTGCGCCCAGAGAAATGCTGATGCGTCTGAGGTTCATTTGACTCCTTGAAGGCTCTGCGACATGAAAGCTTTTGAGAACTGACCGAATTGAAGAGAAGAAGATGCTTTTAAGCTAAACATTCAGGTAAGTCAATGACGCGCTCGGGGCAGCAGCCCGACCGTGAGGGAGGGCGTTCGTCTCCGTACCGCGAGCGGACCGGGATCCCCACCCGGGGAGCCCGTGGGGTGGAGGTAGCGACCGGCTCCAGACAAACTTGGATGTCTGATCCCGTTGCTATCGCTCCGGGTACTGACACGCCCTCCCTTACGGTCGGGCTACTGCCTGGTTTGCGCTTTCTTAGTATCTTCATCGTAAACTTACTCAGCCGTGGCTCAATCAAAACTCAACGATGCGCCTCAGTCTTCTGATCAGGCGATAGCGAGCGCTCAACCGCCGGTCGAGCCCGCGCCGCCTGAAGTCAAACCAATCAGCAAAGCTGCCGGGGGCATGGGGTCTGCTCTTACTGCCGCACGTTTCGCGCTGGGTGAAATGGGTGTCGTGCGCGGCGCGCGGACTTTGTTGCAGGTGAATCAGCCGGATGGGATCGATTGTCCCGGTTGCGCCTGGCCTGAGCCTGACAGCGGCCGCTCGCATTTTGAATTCTGCGAAGAAGGCGCGAAGCACGTCGCTGATGAAGCAACCACGAAACGTGTTACGCCGGAGTTCTTCGCGAAGTGGAGCGTTTGCGAGCTGGCAGAGCAATCGGATCTCTGGCTAAACCAACAAGGCCGTCTGACGCACCCGATGATCTTGCGCGAAGGCGCGCAGAATTACGAGGCCATTGATTGGAAGGACGCTTTCGCGCTCATCGCGCGTGAGCTGAATGCGCTGGCTTCGCCCGACGAAGCGATCTTCTACACGTCTGGCCGTACCAGCAATGAAGCGGCGTTTCTGTATCAGCTCTTCGTGCGCCAGTTCGGAACAAACAATCTGCCCGACTGCTCAAACATGTGTCATGAGTCGAGCGGCACGGGAATGAAAGAGACGCTCGGCTTCGGTAAAGGCACGGTGACGCTCGAAGACTTCACTCTGTGCGACTCGATCTTTGTTATCGGTCAGAACCCGGGCACGAATCATCCGCGCATGTTGTCCACTCTGCTGGCTGCAAAACGGCGTGGCTGCAAGATTGTGCACATTAACCCGCTGCCGGAAGCCGGGATGACGCGTTTCAAACATCCGCAGGAAGTTTGGACGTGGCTTGGCAGCGGCACGAAGCTCGCTGATTTGTTTTTGCAGGTGCGCATCAACGGCGATGTCGCTTTGCTGAAAGGCATCATGAAGGAAGTCATTGCCGCCGAAGAGCGTCGGCCCGGCGAGGTGCTCGATCACGATTTCATAAAGCAGTACACGACCGGTTTCGAAGAGTTCCGGCAGACGTTGCGCGATGTTCAGCTCAACGACATCGTCGAACAATCAGGAATAACGAAGGCGCAGATCGAAGAAGCAGCGCGTGTCTTTCTCGAATCCGAACGAGTGATCTTTTGTTGGGCGATGGGCTTGACGCAGCACAAGAACGCGGTCGGCAACATTCAGGAGATCGTCAATCTGATGTTGCTGCGCGGACAGATGGGCAGGCCCGGCGCAGGTCTGTGCCCGGTGCGCGGCCACAGCAACGTGCAGGGCGATCGCACGATGGGCATTTGGGAACAGCCTAACGAACAGTTTCTCGACAAGCTGGGCGCCGAATTCAATTTCCAGCCGCCGCGACGTCACGGCCTGGACACGGTGCATGCGATTCAGGCAATGCACGACTCATCGGCTAAAGTATTCTTCGCGTTGGGCGGAAATTTTCTCTCCGCCACGCCGGACACGGAATTCACGGCTGAAGCCTTGCGCCGTTGTCGCCTGACGGCGCATGTTTCGACCAAGCTCAATCGCGCGCATTTGATCACGGGACAAACGGCCCTGATTCTGCCGTGCCTCGGTCGGACTGAAATTGATCAGCAGGCTACCGGGCGGCAGTTCGTGACGACAGAAAACTCGATGGCCGTCGTGGAAGAATGGCGCGGGCGTTTGCAACCGGCGTCGGAACATCTTTTGAGTGAACCTGCGATTGTCGCCGGCCTGGCGAAAGCGACTCTCGGCAATCGTAGTACCGTCGATTGGGACGCGCTGATTAGCGATTACGATCGCATTCGCGAGCATATCGAGCACGTCATACCGGATTTTGACGACTACAACACGCGCGTGCGACAACCGGGCGGCTTCTATCTGCCGAATCCGATTCGCGACCGGAAGTTCCTCACGCCAGATGGCAAAGCGCACTTCACCGTTCATCTGCTGCCGGAAATTAATCTCCAGCCGGATCAGTTTCTGATGATGACGATGCGCAGCCACGATCAATTCAACACGACGATCTACGGCCTCGACGATCGCTATCGCGGGATTCACAACGGTCGTCGCGTGGTATTCCTGAATCCAGAAGACATTCAGCTTTCCAACTTGAAGGATGGCCAAGCTGTAGATCTCGTCAGCCACTTCGAGGGCGAAGAACGCATTGCGCGTCAGTTCACGGTCGTGCCGTACAGCATTCCGCGCCGCTGCGCCGCCACGTACTTTCCGGAAGCGAACGTGCTCGTGCCCTTAGGACATTTCGCTGATAAGAGTCACACTCCGGCTTCGAAGAGTGTGGTAATCAGCATTCAGCCGACGAGAGTTTCCACCACAGAGGACACAGAGAAGAACAATTAGAAGGAGAACCGATTTGCGTTTTAAAGCGGGGATTTGTCCCAGCAATGACATCAGTCGGGACAAGCCGCGCTGCTAAACGGTTTATTATATTTTTCTCTGTGTCCTCTGTGGTTAATTGTTCTGATATGACATCTCGACCTGAATCAAAGCGCGAACTCTACGAGCAACTCGCAACCCAGCTCTCCGCCCTGCTCGCCGGTGAGCGCGATCTGATTGCGAACGCGGCGAACTTCTCTTCCCTGCTGTTTCATTCGTTGCCGGACGTGAATTGGGCCGGATTCTATTTCGTAAAGGACGACGAGTTGGTGCTGGGCCCGTTTCAGGGCCAACCCGCGTGCGTGCGGATAAGAATTGGTCAGGGTGTGTGCGGTGCGGGCGCCGCAAAATGCGAGACGGTTATCGTGCCGAACGTGCACGAGTTCCCGGGCCATATTGCCTGCGACAGCGCTTCGAACTCGGAGATCGTGGTACCGTTGCTGAAAGATTCGCATCTGATCGGTGTGCTGGACGTGGATAGCCCGAAGCTCTCACGATTCGATCGGGAAGACGCGGCTGGGTTGGAGCAACTCGTGCGCATTCTGCTGTCATCGGTAAGTTCATGAACGATCGCCGTCCCATCATCGTCGCGGTCAGTGGCCTGTCGTCGAACACCGGCAAGACGACCCTCGTGTGTGAATTGCTTGAACGCTTGTCGATTGGTGCGCATGCCTCCGGCATGCCGCACGCCAGCGGCGTGCGTACCGGCTGGGAAGCGATCAAACTGACGCGGGGCCATTACCGTTCATGCGGCAAAGATCCAAACGGCTGTTGCGTCAGCGAACTGCTGCGCGATGAGCCGCTGATTCGCTCGGGACGAGCCGGCAATTACGAAAAAGGAAAAGACACGGGACGCTTTTGGGACGCCGGCGGGGTAAACGTGCACTGGGTCATCGTCGGCGAAGATCAGGTCGAAGCCGGCATTAACGAGGCGTTATCACGCGTGCAATCCGCCGGCGTGATCGTCGAAGGCAACAGCTTTCTCGACTATGTTCAGGCGGATTACGCCATCATGTGCGCCCGCGCGGGCGAGAACAAATTGAAGACGTCATCGAAAAGAATCCTGGCAAAAGTTGACGCGATTTATTTATCGACAATCAACGATTCAGATCGAGAGTCTGCTATTCAAAACTTCGACCGGTGGCGCGCAGGTCTATCAACCGAGCTGAATACTGACGGGCTTGAGATTTACACGCGACATGACTTGCCGAGGTTGATTGGAACGATTTCCTCTGTGTCCTCTGTGGTTCACGTTTAATTCGCAGGCAAGATGCCTGCGTACCGCCCGCAGGGATGCGGGCGCTCCAATATGATCACAATTCGCAAATCAGAAGAACGCGGTCACTTTGATCTTGGCTGGCTCGACACTTATCACACCTTCTCGTTCGACCAGTATTACGACCCGGCGCACATGCACTTTCGCACCCTGCGCGTCATCAACGAAGATCGGGTCGCCCCGGCGAAAGGCTTTCCGACGCACTCGCACCGCGACATGGAGATCATCACGTACATTCTCTCGGGCGAGCTGGAGCATCGCGACAGCATGGGCAACGGCTCGGTCATTCGTCCCGGCGACGTGCAGCGCATGAGCGCCGGCACCGGCGTCGCGCACAGCGAATTCAATCCGTCAGAGACTGAGCCGGTGCACCTGCTGCAAATTTGGATCTTGCCGCGGGCACGCAATCTGCCGCCAGGCTATGAGCAGAAATTCTTTTCGGAAGAAGAACGCCGCGGCCAGTTGCGTCTGGTGGCCTCCGAAGATGGTCGCGACGGCTCAGTAACGATTCAGCAGGACGCGCGTCTGTACGCGACCATCTTCCCACCCGGCTCATCGATCGAGCACACGTTGCCTGACAAACGTTACGCCTGGATTCAAGTCGCGCGCGGTAAACTCAACGTCAACGGGCAGGAACTAAAGCAAGGTGACGGCGTCGCGGTCAGTAACGAACCTCAACTGCGACTTGCCGCTAAAGACGAAGCCGAAGTGCTTCTGTTTGATCTCGCTTAAGAAACTACGCGGCGGATTAGCCTTGATTGTTGAGTGCGGGGGGCGGCGCCTGGACCGCACGCAGCTCCCCCACGATTTGTTCAATCCTCTTGGCCTGACTCTCGATAGTTTCCGCGCGCCGCCGCGACTTCTCGCTCAGCTCTTCACGCAAGAGTAACTGCGCCTGGCCCAACAAGGCTGCCAGTGGATTGTTAATCTCATGCCTGACGCGCGCGACTAGCTCGGCAGCTTCAGCGAGTTTCGCTTCATAGTCCTGAACGACGACCCGCAAGCGTTCCAATTCGGCATTCTGGGGCGATTCTGTTTGGCTCATTCATCAGGGGTAGATTCTTTGGAATCGGACGAGCGTGAAGAGTCGGCAAATACGATGAGGATGCCACCCGATCATTCTTCTTATTTTCGCGCTGCGGTGCAAGACCTTTTTCGCCCCGCTTTGATCTTGCGTGGGCCCAGTTCGCAAGGAATTGTGCGACGCGACAGGCAGGCACGCGTCACGCGTGCAAAAACGCCGTAGAGAACGCCGGAACGTGCGCAGTCTGGTGACGATGGATTCGCGATAGTGAATCTGGTTTGACTTTGACGGCGTGGCGCTTGTAAATTCGATTTCGCTGCTGGGAGGTCGTCCAATGGTAGGACTCCAGACTCTGAATCTGGCTATCGGGGTTCGAGTCCCTGCCTCCCAGCCAACTCTTGTCCAACCTGGAGTAAACACCACTGTAACTTGAACCATTAATTTGCCGGTTTGGCAACTTATTAGTTCCAATAGGCTCCGGCAAAGAATTGGTTCCAATGCGGCTTTCTCACTACTAGGGACTATGGAGCTTCAGGTTACACCTGACTTTGCGGAGTACGTCTCCGATCTCGGTTGGAGTAAGCGCCTGCGGTCCTCCTAATACTCTGACAATCGTTTTGGCAGACGGGTAGACTCCCTTCGCGTGTAATTCCAACGCGGTTGCCCTAATCTTGGCAGCGCCTTCCTTTTTTCGCTGACGTGAACGTTGACGTAAGTAACGTCGGTAGCGTCTGCTAATAGCCTTACAAACTTGAGGGAAACGGGAACCTAAGTAAGCCGGATTTTTTCCAAGTCGCGCCGCCGCTGCGCGTAGCGATATCGGTTCCCCCTCATGAAAGATAGCTCTTAGCCTATCCTGCATGCCGTTGTACGCTGCCTTACGATATTCATGGTTACGCCGAACGATAGAACGGCACAAGTCTGAATAATATGTTCTGAGGTAATTGGAGTCTTTAAATCCAAGAGACTTGATCGCTTCGTCCAGAGTTGGCGGTGGCTCTAACTGCAAAAGTTGTTCGAGTTTCCTCTTGATATTTTCTCGACGCGTAGCGACAAACCCTTTACGCCTATCAGAAAACCCTTTTCGACTTCGGGTCGAAATCGTCCCATACTGCGTCAACTATGTCCTTCACCGTTTCGGCATCTTCGCAATCCTTAGGGCTAAAATCGCAAAAAGAATATCCGAGCTTCTCAAGACTAATTTTGATAGCGTAGTAGTAAAGACCTTTCGTGGCCTTATCAATCGGAATATCAATGGCAAAGTCAGTGTTCTCCGTGATTTGAATGTCGAAATGCCATCCTTGAATCACCTCTACCACGGCGGCCGCAATCTCCTCCCGGTTAATCTTTGTTCTCATCTTCTTTTGTTCTGCAACTAGACTTTTGCGTCGGTTCACCTGAGCAAACATACTCATCTGTTTTTATTGCCCGTCACAATGGCCTTAGGATAGAATAAAAACTTGCAGGTATTGAGAACCCGGCTTAATAGTTTGATTTCGCTTTTGTAGTGCACTCGCCGAAAATCCACACTTTTGAGCTTTGGGTTAAGTTTCATAGCGAGTTTCCCGTTGTAGCAGTCTCGCGTGTCCTTGCGCACTCGATCAAATTTAGCACTTCCGACCTCATCTCAATATGGAACTACGCGTTGTAGCGGTATCAGCACCAGAATGGCCAGACGGTAGCCCGAACCCTCAGGTATTGACGAGCACTGATCCCGTAAGCTTATTCAATGCTTGTAGAGTCGCAGCCGCTTGTTCTGAGGACATCGGCTCGCCTTGGGCTCACAGCAATTGGGCTGGGGGCCGGGGCATTCGCCGTTCAAAGTTCTTGCTGCTTCACTCAGCTGACTCAGAGCGCATGTCTGAACTCGAAACCTTGTTACTAAAGGAGAGGCCAAACCTTCTTCTAATCGGTGCCATGTCGCTGTGCATGCCGGGCGCAGTAGCATGTGCACGAATCGCGAGAGCAATACTAGGAAACAATGTCTTGATCGTCCTTGGAGGGCGCCACCTTAACGAAACCTTTTTTGTCGATCGCTTGGGCGCAATTAGACATCACCCTGCGTCTCCCCTGCTGCTGACTTCAGCTAAACTACTTCCAGATCTCTTCGATATCTTTGTAAGTGGTGACGGCGAGTATGTGATCGAGGCGATTGGTCGCGTACTACTTCGCACTCTCAAACAGGGACTTGATGCCCGATCTACAGCAAGGTTTCTTGAAATGTTTCAACTTGCGCCCGGAAGATGGATCGCCGGAACGGTCTCGGATGGTAAGATCAAGCAAATCTCGGGACTAGGGCCTGATCTGGATCGCGATATGCTGCCTGCCCCAGTGGTCGTATTTGGTGCGCGGGCTAGATTTGATGTTTTCGGTGGAAGGATAACAGCCCATGTATTCAGTGACACTGGGAATGGCTGCGTCTTTGATTGTGATTTCTGTTCCGAGCGAAGGAGCGTATCGGGGGTTCCTAAAGGATTAACTACGTCAGCCAAACGCCTTCACCGTCAGCTTGCAGCAGCGAATTCAGCAATAACGAAGGACTCACCTAAAGCGCGCGTGAGCGCCTTTGTTGAAGATTCAACACTTCTTGGTGGATCAGAATCTGCAACTCGGGAGTTAGTGGACCTCTTATCCAAAGATGACCTAGACATAGTCTTTGGCGCTCAGTACACGATCGACCAGATCCTACGTCAAAAGGCTCTTATCGCGGAGTTGAGGGATGTTGGTTTGCGTTATCTATTTGTAGGTCTCGAAACATTTGAGCCCGCGGACGCGGGGGGTATGCACAAGGACCTGAGTCGCACCCCTTGGATCCATCGCGCTGAAGAGGTCTTCACTTTTTTACGGGACTCAGGCCTAGCCTGCGGCGTTGCGATCCTATTCGGCATCGGCGAAAACCAAACCAATAGACTACGACTCTTAGAACAACTTGCAGATTGGCGGATGCGGTATGAATTGCCCAGCCCGATCAGCCTCAATTGGGCGGTCCAGCATCCACTCAAAGGGCAAGACCACGGGGCTGGATACCGCTATTTTGAGTGGGGAACTCCGAGTGGGCCTTACGTCGAAGCCTTTAGGAATTTTGGCGAAGCGTCCTTAAACTATTGTCTTCCTGGGAAGTCGCCGGCGACTCTGTCTGAACTTGAAGAAATAAATGCTGCCTACGAACTTACGATAAATGAAAGGTCAGTGCTCGAATGCCTCTCAACACCCTAGCCGCGGTTAACATCGATGATTCGATCAAGCTAGGGATACCGAGCATTTCTCTTGGACTTATTAGCTCGAGAGTATCAGTAGCTCCTAGCGATAGTCTCCTCCTGGCGGAGATTGAAGCTCTTATTGATCGTATCCGTTCCGAGATACCGCTAGATCAAGTACAGGTATTGCCCGAAGTAGGCGCCACAAGGGAGAGCTATCGAATCCTTGGCAAGGATCCATCACGTTACCGGGGCTCTGCTGAAGCCTTATTACGAAGGGTGCTTTCAGGAAAGTCTTTGTACAAGATTAATAATGTGGTCGACGTCAACAATTTGATTTCACTCAAGGCTCGTTACCCCGTGGGTTCCTACGATGCTGATAGAATCGACTCACATGTCTCCTTCAGACTCGGCACTAGTTCTGAGGCTTTCAAGGGAATTGGAAAGGAAACAGTTAACACCGCGAGCCTACCGGTCTTCGCCGATTCGCGTGGCGCTTTCGGAAGTCCGACTAGCGATTCAGAGCGCACAATGATTCGGACAGAAACCACAAGCGTTTTAACGGCTATCATTGTTTTTGGCCCTGTTGCTGGACTACCGCTACTTCTGAAGGAGTCCCAGGAGTTGCTGGAAAAATATGCCTCTGCTTCGATTCAGGAAACCCGTATCGTATGACACAGAAGGTGCGGGTTTTCTATGAATGTGAACTCGGAGATCGACTGATCGAGGATGCGCGGTATCCTGTTGTAATTAGAAACTACCTACGCGCTGAACGCGGGTTGCTTGATAGGATCGCACCTCAGTTCAATGCCTTGATTGAAATCGGTTGCATGCAAGCCCGAACCGCTGATTGGGCCGTAAGCCACGGTAAAAGATATCTCGGGCTCGACATTGTTAGCCGCTACATCAGGGAAGGCCGAGCACACATCAAAAGTATCGGCTCGACTGCTACATGCCGAGTTGAGCGTAAAGACGCTCAAAGCTTGGTGGCGGTTTTAGCGAAACATAGAGGGTTTCTATCCGGGCATCTACCGATCGCGTTTTTCCCATTCAACAGCATCGGTAACGTTAGCGATGTTCGCGGTGTGGTAAAAGCCCTCACTTTGTCGTCACTGCCCTTTATCATTGCGACATATGGGACGGATGAGTATTCAACCAAGTGCCGCGGCCGTTATTATGCGCGCTGTGATTACCACAATCTAAGAATTAAACAAACAGGCAAGGGCGTTCATTTCGGCTCATCAGACGGACTCTCAACTTACGCATACAGTCAGAAGTTCATTGAATCACTTTTTCCTAAGAAAGGTGTTATTCGCCGGCGCTTCTCGTCAATCGGCGTGGCATACTTGCATCCCCTCATAAGTACAAAGTTAGATGAATCACGCCGAACCTCACAAAATGACTGACGCGTTAGGATGCGATAGGCCATAAACATGATCAGTAACCAAACTGACAAAGTTGTGATTTATGTCGCGCCGTGGTTTTCTGACGTGAGCGAGCGGGCATTGCGCTTCGCAGTCAGAATGCCCGGCGTCCGCGTTGTCTTGATAACAAAAGAACGTGACTCCGAGCTAAGCGGCTTCATCAAGCGACGCCTAGCGGGATACCATAGAACGAAAGAAGTATTCGAAAGCCGTGAACTGCTAAGACTCGCTAAGAAAGTTGCGTGCGAGATGGGATCGATTAGCACAGTATTTGGTGATGCAGAGGAGATTCAAGTGCCCGTGGCAAAGGTTCGCGACTCCTTGGGAATTCCGGGGATGAAGCATCGCGAGGCATTAAACTTCAGGGACAAATTCTTGATGAAATCTGTGTTATCGCAGCACGGAATAAAGTGCGCTCAGCATCAGATTGTACAAAACATGGCTGAGGCGCGAAGAGCGTCAAAGCATTTTGGCTTTCCGTTGGTCATTAAGCCGCGTTCGGGAGCGCGATGTGCGAATACGTACTTGGTGAATAATGCAAGCGCACTGGAGACTAAGCTGGAAGTAGTTTTAGACAAACATAACGGCGAGGCCTACTTGAGGAGTATGTTCAGGGAAAGGAATACTCCTGTGAGACGCTGTCGTTAAATGGTAAGCCTGAGTGGCAATCCATTAGTCACTACCATCCGACCCCGCTCGAAGCCACACGCAATCTTTTAGATCGGTTCACAGTTGTAATGCCGAAATCCGTCAGTTCTCCTCGCGATGCCGGTGTTAACCGGTTGTGTCAGCGAGTGTTGTCGGCTCTCGGGATGTCAACGGGCATTTCTCACGTGGAATATTTCCTTCTGCGAGACGGTTCTGCCCTGGTTTCCGAAGTCGCCGCCCGGCCGCCAGGTGCGAAGATTTTGGATCTACTTAAGTGGGCTCACGGAGTTGACATTGTTGAGCGCTGGGTGACGCTCATGATACTAAATAAGTTTCAAGCGATTCCCGCGCGGCGATTCGCTGTTGGCGTAATTTTCTTGCGAAGCGAAGGCGCGGGCAAGATCGCTGCCGTCCAAGGACTTCGAAAGGTACAAACCGAACTGGGCGATCTCATTGTTGAAAAGGAATTACCGTGGGCTGGCCAACGCGCCATCATGGATTATGAAGGTAATGGTTCCCTCATTGTTAGGCACTCCAGCGCGATGGGCGTCCGAAGAGCCCTAGCCAAAATAAACGCGGGAGTGAAGTTGAAGGTTGCCTGATTGCTGTTTAGTCGTAGCTCCCGGGCAGTAACCAGGGAGTTCAGAATTAGTTGTGAGGTCTTAGTAAGCCTACCGTTGACTCGCATCATAACGCGCCATCGCTTACGTTTGAGCTGATGGAGACTCCATTGAGCACAATAAGAGTATTCAGGTTTGTGAATGACGTTAGCGGTCCCCACTCAGCAGATTTTCGTTCTCCCCAGTCCTTGTTGAAACCTCGGGATTACGAGCGACTCTTAGAGAACGGAATGACGGTTGCGGAAGAATTAGAGAAGATAAAGCGAATGGGTCATCAATACATCGCTGATAGGACTGCATCCGGCGAACTTAGAAGGACCAGTCCCATGATCCCTGTTCTGGAAAACCCAGTCAAAGCTCTTTCCTCTACCTACCACACCGGGGGAGACAAAACCCTAAGGAACATTATTCTCGAAAGTGTCTATTTGTTGTCTTTCGACATACCTAAACGTTTGATCCACAAGCCTCATACATACGAAACTGAATCCGAGTTGATGGTGTTATCCAACTGTATATGGAAGTATGTCGTGGCAACGGTTCACAATTCCTACAGGTACACCCCAAATGGCTCAAGAGATAGTTGCGATCCTCAGATGAAGGGGTAACAAATACTAAAAGAAGCTCAGAGAAATTTGAGGGGCCTGATTCGTTGTCACAGTTAAAGTTAGCTCTTGCAGACTGGGAATAGCAAAACTTGCTGAGTTTGTAACTGTGAGGTTGAGATTCAAATGAAAGAGTTTGTGGGTGTCCTCTCCTCGGCGGACGCCGTAATGAGATTTTCGCCATTGAAGCAAGCCGCGTTGATTTTCGATAGATTAGCACTGCCTGGCGCCACAACTAACCTATTGCTGGCTGATTCTCTAGGTGAACTTGGATTAGAGAGGGCCGCTGAAGTGCAATGGCTAATCCAAAAGAGCGTCATTTTTGAAACTGGTCTGGAGGATGTCATGGGTCCTACACTAACAGAGTCAAAAATGTCCAAGAAAGACGTCGATGGCTTTCACCATGGATTAGCCGAACTTGAGAAGATCTCTGCGGTCCGCGCAGAAGCAAATGAGTCAGGCAAGATCGGTCCCTTGACCGAGGCAGATTTTCTCCTCTGTAAACAATTACTCGATAAGCTTAAGAAAGATCCCTATGATGCTCAGACTGAGGCAGAAATAAGTGAGGCCGTCTCCAGGCAGCCCCTCTTTTGGTGCATGCTAAGCGGTTTTGTTTGGTTCGCGAAAATGTCCGTCCATGAGGTTAGATGCGTTAGTGCCGGACTGCGCAAGATAAAGAATATGGACGCATACCCCGTCCTGCAAACGAACGCGTTTGGGAACGAGCGAAACAAACTCCCGAAGAGTGATGTTATTCAGATTTCACTGAATGCTTTTCCCTTTGCTACTGATTCAATTCCTTGGGAAGAGATACTAGAGTACCGCAATACCGCTGAGATTGAGGGCAAGTTTGTTGGTTTTCGTCACTGGATGAGTGAAATCGCCCGACATAAACTTTCCGCCGCGGAGGTGGAAGAGAAGCTTGAATATCTCTTATCAAAATATCAGAGACACTTGGATTTGCATCGGCTCAAGACCGAGCTCGGAACTATAGAAACGGTTGTCGTGGCGAGTGCCGAGATCCTAGAGAATCTCATGAAATTTAATTGGAGCAAGATAGCAAGAGGGCTCTTTACTCTTAAGCATCGAAGGATTGCGTTAATGGAAGCGGAACTAACCGCTCCCGGAAACGAGATTGCCTATATTGCCGGAACAAGAGAGAAATTTGTAAACAGATCCTAGGTTGCACCTCAATATGCCTTAGCCAAAATAACCCGTCGATCGGTTTGCTCCCCGGTGACAATGCAGGTTCCCTTCTCCCCGGTTTCATTCTCAAGGATACACCGCACTGTTGCCTGAAATTCCTTCATGTCTGCTTCGTCTTCAGCATTTCCGTTCCAGAAGGTTTTCACGAATCCCGCGTTCGCTTTGAGAATCTCTTTGGCTTCGTCCAGAGTTTTAGCATCATGGGTATTGGTGTCGCGAAAAACACGAGCTCTTTCAAACAGACTACTCTGAATTTCATTCAGCAGAGCGGGGATTCTCGTCTCTACGTCACCCACCTGAAGAGTTTCCTTGCTGCCGCTATCTCTGCGGGCAATCACGACAGAGTTGCTGTCGACTTCATTCGCGCCAATCTCGATCCGGAGCGGAATCCCCTTTAACTCTGATTCGTTAAACTTCCAACCCGGGCGGTCGTCAGTATCGTCCAGATAAACGCGCACTCCCCGATCTCTCAGCGCTGCTTTTAATCGAA
>DASUTF010000415.1:0-13839 GCA_036374695.1 Pyrinomonadaceae bacterium | reverse complement strand
GATCATTCAAAAGGGCGATAACATCTACCTGACGGGCACCGGATCGTCACCCGAAGGCGATCGGCCGTTCCTCGATCGGCTGAATCTGAAGACGCTGGAGAAAGAGCGTCTGTTCCGCAGCGACAGCAAATCTTACGAGACGGTCATTGCTCCACTCGATGATGACGCCAAAAGGATCCTGACCCGGTATGAATCGCAGAAGGATCCGCCGAACTACTTTGTTCACGACATAGCGGGGAAAACCACGCTCCCGGTTACGAACTTTAAAGATCCGCAGCCACAGCTTCGTGGCATCACTCGTCAGTTTGTGACGTATCAGCGCAAAGACGGCGTCAAGCTTTCGGCTAACTTGTTTTTGCCGCCGGGTTACAAACCGGGCACACGTCTGCCGGTGATCTTGTGGGCTTATCCGCGCGAGTTCGGCGACGCTGACGCGGCCAGCCAAATCACCGGTTCGGCAAATCGGTTCACGCTAGTCAGCGGCTACTCGCATCTGTTTTTGCTTTTGTCGGGTTACGCGGTTCTGGACAATCCGACCATGCCAATCATCGGTGCGGGTGAGACGGCTAATGACAAGTACGTCGAACAACTCGTCTCGAGCGCCGAATCGGCGATCGACAAAGTCGTTGATATGGGGGTCGGCGATCGCGAACGGATCGGCGTCGGTGGCCACAGCTACGGCGCGTTTATGACGGCGAATCTGCTGGCGCACTCGCGTCTGTTCCGCGCGGGCTTTGCTGAAAGCGGCGCTTACAATCGTTCGCTGACGCCGTTTGGATTTCAGAGCGAGCGTCGCACGTTCTGGGAAGTGCCGCAGCTTTACGCGCGCATGTCACCGTTCTGGCACGCCAACAAAATCAAGGATCCGATTCTGCTGATGCACGGCGAACAGGACGACAACTCAGGCACGTTTCCGATCCAGTCGGAACGTTTTTATCTGGCTTTGAAAGGGCAGGGCGCGACCGTGCGTTACGTGACCTTGCCGTACGAAGCTCACGGTTACGCCGGCCGCGAGACGCTGCTGCACGTGCTGGCCGAGCGGATCAACTGGTTCGATAAGTATGTGAAGAACGCACCGCCAAGAGGGAAAGATCAGATCGCGAACTGATCGATGGTGGTTTTGCAGATGAGATTCCGACGCTCTGTTTTCGGATTCGGTGTGTTGGCATCTGCGCTGCTAACTAGCGCAGTGGGGTTTCAGCGCGCTCAGTCAGAGCCAGACTGCGCCGCAACTTTCAGAGCAGTCACTGCTGATTGAGAGACATGGCAACGAGCCTTTGGAATTGATCGATGTGAAGATCGGCGATCAATCCGTGAAATCAAGGATCAAGTCGAAGTGGCGGCGCGGCGATGACGGCTATGATGAGGCGACTTTCACTGCCGCCGAAGATTGGCCAAAGAACATACGTCTTCGCCTGAGAAACATCTCTGGAAAACAGCTCACCGGATTTCAGGCTTACATCTATCTTAAGCCTCCCGCGGGCCAGCTCATGTTCAGTGTGGATCTAAAAGGACCAGGGACAACTCGGCTTGAGCACACAGCGTTGGCTCCTGGTCAGGAAATCGAGGCTGAGGTCGACCCCGACTCATGGGATCGGGCAATCATTAGATTCGCACAATACGGCGGCGAACTAGTTACAGCCGAAGTTCGCTTGTCGATCGGACTGGTCGGTTTCCCCGAAGGCCTTTACTGGAGAAACGGGCGTATGATTCGACAAGACCCGAATAATCCAAACCGATACATTCCAGCTGAAACGAAACGACCCTAAGTCTGAGCGCAAGAGATCGCGCCCCGCCAGAAAAATCATTGACTTGCACCAGTTAGGCGAGTATAAGAGCATCGTTTTCCTCGCGACTCCCTGACGAAAGCAGGTCCCCGAAGGACTTTCAACGCCGCAATTCAGTGCTTTTCTTAAAATTTCTCTTTGCGTTAGCTACCTGCCACAGCCATTTTCTCAATCGACGGGCAGGTTTGAACGATTAACGTTAGTTAAGAGGTTCGCTATGCACCGACAAGTTGGTCTTCTAGTCGCAACTGCCGTTTTTGTTTTGACTGCGTTGACCTTGTACTCCACAGCATTCACACATCGTTCGTTAGCCGAAGGGGAAAAAAAGTCGCTAGACATTCGACGGCACAGGGACGAACCGCTGGAGTTGGTTGATCTAAGAATTAGCGGAAAGTCTCTGAAGTCGAAAATCAAAACGAAATCCAGGCTTCAGGACAACCGCAAAGAGGGATTAGACACCGTTGACTTTAATAGTGACGATGACTGGTTGAGACAGTTAACTTTCAAAGTGCGCAATACTTCCAGTAGGAGGATCACGGGATTGAGTGCATATCTGTACTTTAGTCCCGGAGACCCCCTGCGATTGTTCCGCGCCACGCTTAAGGGGCCTTCGGGGCCTCTAGAGCGTGCGGTTTTAGAACCCAATGAGCAGATTGATGTCCTCGTTGATACGAATTCATTAGATCGGGCGATTATGCGGTTACGCGCATATGGTGGCGACCCGGCGCAAGCCACTGTGAGTATTTCGATCGAGATGGTGGCGTTTAGCGACGGCATCATGTGGAGGCGCGGCAGTTTCGTACAGAAGGATCCGGCTAATCCAAACAAGTGGATCCCAGTTCGATCGAAATCGCCACCTGCACAAGGTAGATTCAACCACGGTTTTCGCTCAAATGGATATTTTGACGAGGATTCATTGAGACGATCGGGAAGTAAGAATAGTTCCTCAATTCTTACTCCGCGGTCGCCTCAAGACTCACGAAGATGCGTAATTGACAACGACACCGGTCTATACGGCGAATGCGGTGCTCCTGATGCTTCACGATTTTTGAGTTAGGCGCGGGACCAGGAGGAACGACTTCGATCGCGCGAGTGACTGATGATTGCCAACAAAAACCTGGACCTGTGGTGCGTGACATTACGTGCACGGGCGAGACAACACATGAAATGTTAGTGGATGATCCGACGTGCGGAATGCCCTCGCCGACGCCTTCATGTTCGGGGCCCGGCGAATATATACAGTTTGGACGTCCTTGTTGTCCCCCGCTCACCCCCAATGAAAGCGACATCTGCTCATTCCCATCGCCAAGTCCGACGCCGACGCCAACATGTGCGGGCCTGTTCTCGGCATGCTTTATCACGCCATGCTGTCCCGGCTCGACCTGTAACGGCGTTTATTGCGCGCCCAATCCGTCACCGACGCCGACCCCTACGCCATGTGTGCAAATTCCCTCGACGTGCTTCAGTTCCACTACCCATAATTGCTGTTCTGGTTACTGCGATACAACACAATTCCGCTGCGCACCGCCGCCCACCCCAACACCAACACCTGATGGCGGGAGCGAGACCTGTGAGAACTACTGGGACTGGTGGGTGTGTATGCAGGATCACGCGCTCTGGATGGGTTATCCAGACTGTAATTGCGAATATACGCCCATTGTGATCGACATCCTCGGAAATGGATTCGCACTCTCGGATCCCATCCACGGCGTGATGTTCGATTTGAGTGGGCATGGCACACCGAAGCGCATTGCCTGGACATTAGCGAATCCCGATGACGCCTGGCTGGCACTTGATCGCAATGGCAACGGGGTAATTGATAATGGGACCGAACTTTTTGGAAATGTCACGCCTCAGTCAACACCATCGGCAGGTGTACAGCGAAACGGATTCCTTGCTCTCGCCGAGTTTGACCGACTAGCGAACGGCGGTAATGACGATCAGGTCATAGATGCACAAGATACCATCTTCACCTCGTTGCTATTGTGGCAGGACAACAACCACAACGGTATCTCCGAACCGAGTGAGTTGCATGGACTCCTGAGTTTGGGCGTCGCAGTGATTGAGCTCGATTACAAAGAATCAAAACGACGGGATGAACATGGCAATTGGTTCCGTTATCGAGCGAAGGTACGTGACGCGCGCGGTGCGCACGTCGGACGTTGGGCGTGGGACGTGTTCCTCTTGACGGAAAACTCGAGCCCGACGCAGCCGCAACGGCGACAAGCCGGCATGAATGAAGAGAAGAAAGATCTTTTGCAGTTACTCGGAATTGATTTTCCTTCTGACTTCATGAGTCCAGCTTGGCTTACCCGGTAGACCTGAACCTACGGCGTCGGTGTGCGGCTTTGCGGTGTGACCGTCAGGCGCGACCTCATGCGTTGTTGCCAGCGGCTCTTGGTGCCTTCCATTTCTTCGAGCTGCGCCATGACGTCGCTCAAAGTCTCGCCGCCGAACTGCCGCATCTTCAGGTAGAGCAGCGCCGGCACGATCGAAATTAGCGGCAAAACGAAGATGTTTACCAGGCTTAGCGCTTGAGCTGTCACTTTCACGGTGACGCCCTCGCCGCCTTTCTTTGCAGCGCCGGTTATCGCGCCGATGGCCGCGCCGACAATCGCCGGCACCAGAAACTGCACCAGCATTGCCACGATAATCGTGCGCCAGGAGCGTGACGCGAGCGCCCGAGCGCGTTGGCGCGCAGCTTTCTTTTCCAGTCCTTCCATCAAAACGACCGGCGCCCAAAGCAGGTAACGCGCCGTCATCACCAGGCCCGGAATCACCAGCAGAATCCAACCCAGCATAATGCGGATCGAGATTCGAATTCCCGTGTTGACGAACGGTCTTAAGCGCCGCCGCAGAATCTGAAACGCGGTGCGCAGTCGCACTGGCTTCATTGGCGCGACCGCGAGTTGCGTCACGATGATTGCCGTGATGCCGGATATTGTTGATGCGGTGACAAACTGCGCGGCCACCGACAGCAGAGCCAGCGGGATTCCGAGGCCAACGAGTACCGGCTTACTTACATGCGGTTCAGCGATGCGGAAACCAATCATCATCGCCGTGACAATGATGGTGGGAATGTGCGCCAGCAGAGACAGCTTCAAAAACAGAGGGAAGTATTCGCTGTAAAGCGCGAACGCGCGCCGGTAAAGCGTACCAAGTGAGTCGGCATTTGCGCGCATCGCGTTCGCGAAAGCAATCGCGGTTGGGGGACGCTGCTCGCGATCTTTCTCGAGCGCCCACATCACCATGCGCGCGACGCGCTTCGGAAGTTTCTTATTCAGCTCGCGAACCGGCGTGGGTTGAAGATCATTGTGCGCGCGGATGACGTTGTTTGTGTCGCCGGTGAAGGGCGGCGCGCCGGTCAACATCTGATAAGCGATCACTCCGATGCTGTAGATGTCTGATCGCGCGTCGAGCTGCTCGCCCCGGCATTGCTCGGGTGACATGTAAAGCGGCGTGCCGAGAATTGCGCCGATACGCGTGAGCCCTGATGCCGCGGTGCCCGCAGCCGCGGCCGTTTCCTGAGGCCGAGCCGCGGTGTCACGCGCCGAATCGAGGACACGCGTCTCTTGCTCGGCTGGCGGCATGATCTGTGTCGCCGCTCCGTCATCCGCCGCTGCGTCCGACGGATAAATCATCGTCACCGCTTCCAGCGATGCCGCCGCTGCCGTCGGTTGGAGTTGAGTAGACGGTTCAGTGATGGCGGGTAAGGCGTTGCCACTTTCCGCCAGCTTCGCGATTCCGAAATCGAGTACCTTCACGCGATAGCCACCCAGACCGTTCGGCTCGAGCCAGATGTTGTCCGGCTTCAGATCACGGTGCAGGATGCCTTGCTGATGAGCTTCCTGAACAGCGCCGCAAACCTGCTCGAGAATGTCCACCACCCAATAAAGCGGTAAGCGATTCTCTTCGGCGAGTACGTCGCTCAAAGTGCAGCCGTCGAGATATTCCATCACCAGGTAAGCGACTCGATCCTCACCGTCGCCTGAGAAACCAAAGTCGGTTACATCGACTACGTTCGGATGCCTGAGACGCCCGGCCGCGCGCGCTTCGCGTTTGAACCGCTCGACAAACTCCTGGTTGCGCATGAACTGGGGCGCGATCAGTTTCAGCGCGACATAACGATCGGTCCCGAGGTGGGTCGCTAAGAACACGGCGCCCATGCCTCCCTGACCAAGCAGCCGCTCAAGGCGGTATTTGTCGTCGAGAATTTGTCCGACGTAACGCTGGAGATCGTTCATCTTATAAGGTGTCAGAGTACCGACTTTAGTCGGGCGGTTCGTAATAAGACGCCAACTAAAGTTGGTACTCTAACTGCTAATCCCAGTAATGCTCCTGCCACTTTCGTTTCTTCAACTGCGCATCCGACCAGAATCCCTTGAACAGTTGTATACGCGGCTCGGCGCCGTCAGGTTTTGCGACCAGCGTCACGACGTCGTACCGATAAGGCTCATTCACCAGGCCCAGCATGCGCCGGTAAGCCAGCGCTGCGCGCGCAATTTGCCGCCGTTTGCGCAGGTCGACGTTTGCCTCAGGCGGTGCGAAATCGTCCGACGCGCGCGTTTTGACTTCAACGAAGCAGAGCGTCGGCCCGTCGTACGCGACGATGTCGATCTCTGCATTCACGACAACGTCGCGCAGGTTCCGGCCAATGGGCAGCGAAAAATTTGCAGCGACAATGCGATAGCCCGCTTGCTCGAGATGCTCAATGGCGAGCGCTTCACCGCGCCGGCCGAGTTCAAAATGAGCGGGAGCCGGTGGCGAC
Organism: Pyrinomonadaceae bacterium; assembly: GCA_036374695.1. Lineage (GTDB taxonomy): Bacteria > Acidobacteriota > Blastocatellia > Pyrinomonadales > Pyrinomonadaceae > UBA11740. The sequence goes on along the minus strand of DASUTF010000415.1, from coordinate 7,284 downwards.
GGTTGAGCCGCGGTCTTGTTTTTCCAGAGACTGAAATGCATGGGGAGTGGAATCTGGTCTCGGAGGTTTCTCCTCGGTGTCTCTGTGGATCTTCGTGCCTCTGTGGTGAGTTACGGATTCACCACAGAGCCACTGAGGAATCACAGAGACACGGAGTAATGAAGCTAATCTTTCGGTTGTTTCTTGACGACCTTCGGTTCTTTTGTTTTGGCTGCCGGCGCGGCCTCCCCGGACAGGGCAGCACCTGCGCCGCCCGGCTTATGCGTCTTGGGCTTGGGACGCCGTTTGCCAAAAGTTCCGCGATGGATTTTTCCGCGTTTCGATCGCTGATCACCTTTTCCCATTAACAGTGCTCCTTAAGATTTTCGTTCCGGCTCAAGCACAATTACCTCTTCAATAGCTCCAGCACCGCTGCCGTCATTGCTTTCACTCCATTTCGCAAAGTCGGTTCCGGCTCGGGCTGAAACAAACTCGAGTGCCAGGAAGGCAAAGGCTTACCGGATTTGCGACTGGCTTCGACGCGCGCGGACTCGATCGAGCCCAGCCAAAGATAAGCGCTGGGTATCTGATGATCCAGACTGTATAAACCAAAGTCTTCGCTGGCCATGAGGGGCGGCGCCTTGGCCACATTGTCACTGCCTACCGCCCTGGCAATCGCGGGCATAATCCGGTCGGTCAGTTTGGGCTCGTTGTAGAGCGCCGGCACATTCTCGCTGTCGATTACTTTGACGATAGGCGCGCGGTCTTCCGGAATTCCCGCCGCCTGCGCAACCCCTTTGGCGATCCGCTCGACGGACGCAACAATGCGGTGGCGCACGTCTTCTTTGTAAGTCCGGATGGTCAGTTGCAGGACTACTTCATCGGGAATGATATTGCGTTTTGCGCCCCCGTGAATTGAGCCAATGGTCACGACCGCCGGATCCAGCGGCGAGTTTTCGCGACTGATTATGGTTTGCAGCGCCATCACAATCTGCGAAGCAAGTACCACGGGATCTTTTGTCGCCTCCGGCTTTGAACCGTGGCCACCGTGGCCCCGAATCGTCAGATCGATCGCCGTCGCACTTGCCATCGCATACCCGGGAGCATAAACAACCTTGCCGGCTTCGTATTCGGCATGATCGTGCAGACCAATCACAAAGTCGGGTTTTGGAAAACGCGTGTAAAGACCATCCGCGAGCATTGCTCTGGCTCCGTCGCCAGTCTCTTCAGCTGGTTGCCCGATCATGACCAGCGTGCCTCGCCACTGGTCTTTCAGCGCGGCGAGAACCTTGGCCGTGCCCAGCAGGTTGGTGACATGCACATCATGTCCGCAGGCGTGCATCACAAAGACTTCCTGGCCGGCATCATTCTTCGTTTTCACTTTGCTGGCGTACGGCACGTTGTTCTTTTCTTCGACGGGTAAGGCATCCATGTCCGCGCGCACCAGCACGGTCGGGCCTTCGCCATTCTTCATGACGGCGACTACTCCGTAACCGGTGAACTGTGGGCGGTCGTATTTGCCGACTCGCTCAGTCACGGTGTAGCCAAACGATCGAAGCTGCTCAGCCACAAACGCGGAAGTCTTTACTTCGTAATGCGACAGTTCGGGCGCGGCGTGCAGCATCTTGTAAGTGCTGACGAGTTGCGGCAGCTCGCGTTCGACGAGGGCGTCGAGGGACTGTTGAGCGCTTATTGACGACGCGCCCAAACTGCTCAGAAGCAACAGGAGGAAGATTTTTTTCATGATCAGCCGAGAATATGCGGGCTCAAAATACCTTAACGATTCTGGATTTCACAAGTCGGGACCCAATCTGGAAGTGAGTTCCGGCGGCATGAGGCCAGCGCAGAGAGCAATCGCGGAGTCAGTACCGGGACCGGCTGCGGACCGGGGCCCCGCGGGGCAGCCGCGTGGGGTGGTGGCAGCGCCTGGGTCTAACTAAGTTCAAACCGCCGGATAATCAGGCGCAAACGCCGAAACTCCGATCCGCGGAGCAGCGAGCAGCAAGCCAATGATCGTCTTAGCATCTTCGATCTCATTGTCAGTGATCATCTGCAGGGCCCGATCGATCGGCATCCGGACGATCTCAATCGCTTCGTCGTCTTCCAGGCGTTGCTCGGTCTCCTGCAAATCAGTCGCGAGATACAGCCACATCTTCTCGCTGAGAAATCCCGGCGAGACAAAAAACTCGCAGAGCTTCTCCATCCGGCCGGCGACCAGCCCCAACTCTTCTTCCAATTCACGGGCCGCGCCAACTTCGGGCGCTTCGCGATCGTTTAAAGTGCCGGCCGGCAACTCCAGCAGGTACTTCACTGCCGGATGACGATACTGCTTCACGAGCGCAATCGTGCCGTCGTCAAACACGGGCAGGATCACCGCGCTGCCGCCGTGGTGTACGACCTCGCGCTTGTACGTCTGGTCGCCTTCGCGGACCGTATCAACGGTCACGTTGAACACGCGCCCTTCGAAAACTTTCTTAGAATCGATGAACTCGGGTGTGTCAGACATTGTCGGAAGTTTAGTGTGCCGATGGATTGAGAGCAAAGAGGCTTTCCCGCGCCGCCCCGACCAGGTACAACGAGCCGGTGATCACAATCAGACCCTGCGGCGCAGTTATCTGTCGCGCAATCTGCAACGCTTCCTCGACCGATTTCGCCTCATGAAGAGTTGCTTGATCGAAGCCGGATGGCGCGGCGGCCTTAAGATTCTGGAGCGTAGCGGCCCGCGGATTATCGAGCTCAGTCAGAACCACCTGAGACGCGGCAGGGAAGAGAATCGCGGCGATCTCATCCAGCCGCTTATCGCGCATCGCCCCAAAGATCATCGTCGTCGGTGCATCGATGAATTCGTCGAGATAGGCGCGCAGCGCCCGCGCCGCGGCCGGGTTGTGCGCGCCGTCGAAAAGGAGTGATGGACTGCCATCCCAATGTTCGAGCCGCCCGGGGTTCTGGGCGTTCTTGAGTCCGCTGAGGATCACATGTCGTGAGAGATCGAAGCCCCGCTCGCCTAAACCTTCCGCCAGTACAATAGTCGTTGCTGCATTAATCGCCTGGTGGCGACCGCGCATGCCAAGGAAGACGTTCTCGTATCGATCGTTTCGGGTTTCAAACGTTGCGTACAGCCGACCCGGCACTGGATCTTCTGCGATCGTGACGTTTGCCGGCGCGGAGGCAAGACGGGGGGTGACACCTACCTCAACGCATCGTCCCTTTATGACCGCGAGCGCTTCATCCGGTTGTTGCGCCACAATGGTGGTCACGCCCGGCCGAATAATTGCGGCTTTCTCGGCGGCAATTTCGGCCAGCGTGCTACCCAGGTACTCCTCGTGATCCAGCGCGATCGGCGTGATGGCGACGACCTGTGCGCCCGCGGCCGTCGTCGAATCCAATCGACCGCCCAATCCGGTTTCGAGAATCGCCAGCTCAATCTGTGCTTCCTGGAAAGCCAGCAGGGCGATTGCCGTCATGTGTTCGAAAAAGGTTGGCAGCGTTTGTAACGCGCCCCGGCGCACGAGATCTTCCGCGGTTTGCTTTACCTGTTCAGTCAGTCGCGCGAATTCTGCTTTTGAGATTTCTTCGCCGTTGATGCGAATGCGCTCAGTGATTGAAATCAGGTGCGGCGAGGTAAAGAGACCGACACTGATTCTTGCCTCGCGGCAGATCGACTCCAGCATCACAGCCGTTGAGCCCTTCCCGTTCGTGCCGGCGATTTGCACTGAAGCAAAACTCTGGTGCGGATTGAGCGCTGCGAGCAGCCGCTCGGTGTTTGCGAGACCAAGTTTTATGGCAAGCGTCTCGTGACCGAGGGAAAGGAGATACTGCTGCGCTTCGTCAAAAAGCATTATCCGCAGATTACGAGATTACACAGAAAACAAAAACAGAGAGGGACCGCGAGCCGACTCTGCGTTCTAACTGGTTTGGATTTAAATCTGCGGTATCTGCGTAATCTGCGGACATATCATGGGGTCGCCGACACCTGAAACTTATGACCGGAAACGGGGGACTTGTCCGTAAGATCCGGGTTCATCATGAAGTCGAGCGACTTAATGATGAAGGCGCGCATCTCGCGTCGATCGACGATGGCGTCAAGCATTCCATGAGCAAGAAGGAACTCGGAGCGCTGAAAATCTTTTGGCAGTTTCTGCCGGATCGTCTGCTCGATCACGCGCGGGCCCGCGAAACCGATTAGCGCCTTCGGCTCAGCCACGATAATGTCGCCGAGCATCGCGAAGCTCGCCGTGACGCCGCCCGTCGTTGGATCGGTCAGAACGGATATGAACGGCAGGTGGCGTTCTTCGAGTGCGGCAAGCGCCGCGGAAATTTTCGCCATCTGCATGAGCGAGAGCGCGCCTTCCTGCATGCGCGCGCCGCCCGACGCCGCGAAGATGATCACCGCGCCCCGTTCGCCGATAGCACGCTCAATCAGTCGCGTGATTTTTTCGCCGACCGCCGAACCCATCGAGCCGCCGATGAAGTTCATGTCCATGGCCGCGGCCAGTACTCGGTGCCCGCCGACTTTTCCGCGCGCGTTGATGACGGCTTCGGCGAGGCCCGTTCCATGCCGTGCCTGCTCGAGGCGTTTTGTGTAAGGCTTGCTGTCGACAAACCCGAGCGGGTCGGTGGAAATTACTTCTCCGTCGAGTTCTTCACAATACGCGTCATCGAAAATCTTTTCCAGGCGCTCATAGGCGCCGATGCGAAAGTGATGATTGCAGTGATGACAGACCTGCTGGTTCTCTTCCAAATCCTTTTTGTAGAGGTGCTCGCCGCACTCGTCACAGCGGACGAAGACATTCTCAGTGCGCACGACGCGCTCAGAGTCGCTCACCGGCTCGATCTTGCCTTTTTTCTTGCGAAACCAGGGCATAAAGAAATCAGAGGCCAGAGATCAGACGTCAGAAATCAGCACTTTCCTTCTCAATTGTCGAGATTTGATTGGCAAGGTTAGCACAAAGAAACCGAGGTTAGAACTCAATTCCTCTTTGCGCCCGAATGCCGGCCTGGAATGGATGCTTTATTTCCGTCATTTCGGTGACGAGGTCAGCGGCGTCGATCAGTTCTTTCGGCGCGTCGCGGCCGGTGACCAGTCGACTCAACTATCAAATGTATTCCACCCGCCCCACCAATTCCTCTGGTGTCATCACCTCGCAAATGAGAATAAGCCCTTCAATGATTTCTCGCATCGTTTGAGTGGCAGTGTAAAAGACGATGCCAGGATGATCGCCAATGTGGTGCGCTCGCCGCAAGAAGTCCTGATCGCGGGTGACAATCACGCGTTCTTCATTGCGAGCGAACTGTAGATGAGCTTCATCGTTCTTTGTCCGTAGGCCAGCTTCGATGGTAGTTGTGACATTGATTCCAACTCGGCGCAGGGCTGTGGCTATCGCAGGGTCGACGTGTTCATCCAAGTGGAAGCGAATGCGATCAGCCATGGGAGAGGGCTTCTAATTTTTCTCGCAAGCGCGAAGGGTTATTTTCCTTGAATGCTTCGGCTAAGGATTCTTCTTCGTCCAGGCTCTGATCGATTTCATCTTTGTGATCGTAGTAGTAAGCCATGGCTTCATACACGGCGGCCAGCGGCAAATCATAAGTGCCGGCGATTTCTTCCAGCGCGCGGCCAAGCCGCCTGTGCATCAAGACGATGTCGCCGACCGTTATCCGCGTTCCTGCGAGTCTAGGCTTTCCGCCCCGAGTCTCCGCCGCTAATTCAATGTGGTTAGACATGGCAGTCGTATGCTACTACACATGGAGTCTCGCCAAGTAGGTTCATCAAAACTCAATTCCTCTTTGCGCCCGAATCCCCGCTTGGAATGGATGCTTTATTTCCGTCATTTCGGTGACGAGGTCAGCGGCGTCGATCAGTTCTTTCGGTGCGTCGCGGCCGGTGACGACAACGTGCAGCGCAGGTTGAGTTTCGCGGGCGGCGCGAATTTCTTCCAGCACCTCGGCGACCGGCAGCATCTCGTAGCTCAAAACGTAGACAAGTTCGTCAAAGACCAGCAGATCGTAATCGCCGCTCTTCAACTTCTCGACGCAGAGGTTCCAGGTCTCGCGCGCGGTTTGCCGATCCTGTTCGGGGTTTTTTGTGTCCCAGGTAAAGCCGTCGCCCATCGTATGGATTTCGATACCAAGCTTTTCCGCCGAAACGTGTTCGCCGTAGCGATCGTTGCGCGACTTCATGAACTGAATCATGCAGCAGTTCAGACCCTGTCCGGCGGCGCGCATCATCAAACCCAGCGCGCAGGTCGTCTTGCCTTTGCCGTGCCCGGTGTTGACCATGAGCAGGCCGCGCGTCTGCTCCTGATAGTCAGCGCGACGCCATTTGTATTGTTTCTCTTTGGTGGGCATCTGGTTGTTACGCACGCCCTCCCTCACGGTCGGGCTACTGCCCCGGTGGCCCACCCGCTACCGCAGGTGGTTCTGACTGGAGACGGCCGACTCTAGGCGGGCGCCTCGTCGGCAGGGGCCTTTGATCCGTTGGCTCGTCTGACCGCGTCCTGAAGAAGCTGCACGACCTGTCCTTCGATTTCTTCCCAACTGCCTTTGAGAGTGCAGCCGGCCGCGTTGCGGTGACCGCCGCCGCCAAAGAATTCGGCCACTTTCGCGACGTTGACGTCGCCTTTGGAACGCAGGCTGGTGCGATAAACGCCGGGCGCACATTCTTTGAACAGCGCGACGGCGTGAACGTCCCCGACTGAGAGCGGAAAGTTGACGAAACCGTCAGCGTCTTCATCGGAAGCTTTCGTTTGCTGCTGCATCTCCGCTGTCTGCCGCATCCACGCGACCCGGCCGGTGTCGTCGCGCTGGGCAGTGGCAAGGACCTGGCTGAGCAACTCGATCTTCGGCCATTGATAGTTACCGAAAATCGCCTCGGCAGTTTTCGCAGGCCGTACGCCCGTGCGCACCAGCTCAGAGGCTATCTTGAAAGTACGCTCAGTCGTGTTCGAGTAGTGAAACGATCCGGTGTCGGTGAGCAGGGCCGTGTAGACGCCTTCCGCGATTTCAACCGTCGGGCGTACGCCGGTCGCCTTGCACAGGTTGTAAATCATCTCGCCGACGGCCGACGCGGTTGAATCGATCCAATTGATTTTGCCAAACAAGACCGTGCTGGTGTGGTGGTCGATGTTGACGACCAGCTGCTTTTCGAGGTCGATTAGACCGGGGCGGTCGATGTCAGAGCATTCAATGACGAACACGCCGTCGTATTCGCGATCGACGGCGGGCGTGACGCGAATCAAATCGGCGCCGGGAAGGTTCCGGTAAGCATGCGGCGGCGGATCGCGCATGATCACCTCGACGTCTTTGCCG
>DASUTF010000414.1:0-3585 GCA_036374695.1 Pyrinomonadaceae bacterium | reverse complement strand
GACGTCCCCTGCCCTGACGTGGCCTTCATCACCTGCCGGGCCCTCGACAAATTCAGCGAACTCCTGCCGAAACTGATCGATTGGACGCCCCGAAAGGCCACTTATCTGCTCTTTGCGGGCGAATCGCTATTAGAGCAAATTCGACAGTCGCTGCCGGTTAGCTCCATCGAACGAATCCCGAGATCTGAGAGGCGTTTCCTCGTCACCGCAGGGCGCGCCTGAAAGCCAGACACAGTGGCCTTTTTTGTTGGAATGGCCTTCCAATTCGACGTTTCCTGCCTCTACAAGGTCGAGTATTGGTGTCTGAGGCCCCACGGTCTTCGATGAAGTAAGCCCGACAGAAGGCAGGAAGATGATGAGATTACTGTTGAAAGCGTCCTTTGGACTCGCTTTATTGGTGTTTGGGTTGGCGACGGTTCCGGCGGCAAAGGCCGACACGCTGTCGATTAGTGCAGACGGCTTCACAATCAATAACCTCGGCAACGACGGTTCAGTGCCGAATGGCCTGGACACTTTGATTGGCGCGTCGTCGACGCGGCCATTCACCTTCGACGGCCCCGGCAATTTTGTCGCGCATCTGAACGAGCTCACCTTCTCGATGGGCTTTACGGGAGTCGATTCTCCCGGCTCTTACGATTTCAATTTCTCACAGCTAATCAGCATCAACGGCCAGTCTCAACTTATGAACATCTTCGGCACAATCGATATCGGCATGGCGACCGACACAGTGCGACTGCTTCATGCCGACGCGCTGACCTTCGCGTTCGACACATTCACCGTCGATGTGCGGATGCTGCCTGTGGAGATTTCCGGAACTGACGTGGGAGAGTTCTGCGGCTTTCTGAAGGCACACATTACGATCACGCAGAATTGCGCGCCCGTGCCTGAGCCCGCAACGCTTACTCTCTTAGGCCTGGGGCTGGCGGGAACAGCCGCCAAAATCCGGCAACGCCGCAAACGGGTGGCACGGGCGTCCTGCCCGTGACCTCACGCGTAAGATGCGCGAGCCACCTCAACCTGACAAGCCCGGCTGACGCGCCCTCATCTACTTAATTGTAACTGTGATTGTCTGCTGACCCGTGATGACGAACTCAGCCGGCGCCAATTCCCGCTCGTAGAGCAGCGAGACTGACATCGGCGTGTACCCGCCCGAACTGCGTTCACTGTTCAGAGTTGCGACGGATGACGGCGGAAGATTCGGCATCTCACTCGTGCCGATCACGACGCCGGGCGCCGGGCGCTGGACGCGCAGGTAAAGTCGATCGTTCTTCTTCACCTTGTTTATCGCGGAAACCAACTGATCAAGATTCAGCGGAACAAACTGACGGGCGGCGGAAGCCTCCTGCAAACTGGCGCCATCGCCGACGGTAATCATCAGCGGGCCTGACGCCGCGTCCGCGGGAATCTGCACCGGAATGCGCTGGACGAATTGACGGCCGGCATCGGTGCGAAGATAGGCCTGAACTTCAACCGTTTCACCGCTCGCGACTTCCGTTCGATCCAGCGACAGCCGTTCGAGCGACGCAACGTTTGTCTCTTCACTGGCCCAAATCTCGAGATTAATTCCCTTCAGCGCAACATTTTCGAATCCGCTGCTCAGGAGTTCGGCAACCGGGCCCGCAATCGAGCTGGCTGCCAGCACGGTAGCGTTCTGCGCAGCAAAACGACGTTCCACCTCGATGGGTTTTTGTCCTTCCACGGAGATTGAACCGCGCAAAGACAGGGTCGCTTCGCCCATCGCTCGCTCTTGCGCGTTGATGCTGTTGAAGACCGTGATCATCAAAAGCAGCGGCGTGAGGAATTCATCGTTGACAACTTCAAAAGCAAACTGCTGACTCTGATTGCGACTGGTGTGAAGGTTGATTTTGATCGGGATCATCTTGGGCGCGCGGCCCAGCTTGCCGAAAATTCCCGTCGCCCGATCCTGCGAAATCGTTCCCACCATCTGGCCCGGCACCGCCAGCTTGAACGAGTTGTATGCGTTCGGAATCACTGTGACCACTGAGCTTTCGGCCATCGGCATATCAGCCCCGCCTAGGCTCAGGAACGGATGGCCGAAGGCATAGATGCGCTCGCCGTCGCGCGACGTGACGGTTCCTGAGGCGGCGATAGAAAGATCACCACGCACGAGCTGAACACTGACCGACGCGCCTGGCGCGAGCGTATTTTCGTTGAAGGGCGCGAGCGGGGTAATCGCAGCACCACCCCCCACTCCGGCAACGGGCAGCAGGCCGCGGCTCGTCAACTCGTTTGAGAAGAGCGAGAGGCTTTCCTGAGAGATGCCGCTGAAAACCAGCGGCGTGGCAATCCGCTGAATTTGCTGGCCGATGAACGGCGCGAGCGGCGAGCCGGCAGAAACGCCAGCCATCAGGGGGCCGTTGGCCATCTCTTGCTTTGGCAACGATGGCTTCCATTCAGTGCGCGCCAATTGGGCCATCGAGACAGGGCGCGGGCGGCGCGCAATCTTCGGCGAGCCCATTTCGAAAATGTCGATCATCTGCTCGATGGGGGTTATGCCGCAGATGGGCTCTTTCGCGAAAGGAAAGCTATAGGCAATCGCGCCTACTAAACGGTTATCAACGTAAACGGGCGAACCGGACATGCCTGCAAAAACGCCGGTCTTCGCGACGTTAGGTCCGCTGAGTTTGCCGATAATCAGCGAGTGGCGCGGGCCATTGAAGCTCGGCAACACCCCGATGATCTCGATTCCAAACTCTTCGGACTCGCTGCCGGAAAATACCGTGCGAGCCACGCCTTTCATTCCCGGCCGCAGATCCTCAACGGGCAGAATTGTGTGGCCGCCGACGGTCTTGAAAGACACGGCGGTCTTTTCCTGCGCGCCCACGAGCGAAAACATGCCGAGGAGGAAACCAGTGAGGACGAACAAAGAAACGATTTGTTTAGTGATTTTCATAATGCGAGTGCGCCTGACCGGAGAAGCGCTGTTCACGGAATATAGCCCAATTCGTTTGAAAGTAATAGCATCAAGTCTGGTTGACGCTCATGTTCGATGTCCAGGGGTTCATTCTGGTTGGCGGCGCCTCTCGACGAATGGGTCAAGACAAGGCGCAATTGCGGCTCGGCCCTGAAACTATGCTTGAACGGGTGGCCGACCGGTTATCTCCGGTCACCTCTTCAGTGACGCTGGTCGGAAGCCCTCGGGCCTATTCGGGGAATTCCCTGCCAACTGTTCCTGATGTCTACGAAAAGTGGGGTGCACTGGGCGGAATCCACGCGGCCCTGTCAGCGGCAAAGACCGATTGGATCGTCGTGGTCGCGTGTGACCTGCCGTTCGTCACGCGAGATCTTTTCGAAAGACTAAAGAGCTTGGCCGGCGAATCTGTCGATGCGATTGTTCCCCTTCAGCCTGACGGCCGTCCGCAGCCCGTCTGTGCGCTTTACCGTCGCGAAACCTGTCTGCCGAAGATCGAGAGGTTGGTCAGCGCCGGCGAACACACTCCGCGGACCCTGCTGGCAAATGTCCGGACCCGATATGTTGAATTCACCGAGTTGGAGGATTTGCCGGGCGCGGAAAATTTCTTCATGAACCTGAATACACCGGAGGATTTCGCACGCGCGAAATGG
>DASUTF010000413.1:0-12893 GCA_036374695.1 Pyrinomonadaceae bacterium | reverse complement strand
TCCGTCTGCGTCGATCCCGCGGAAAACTTGCAGCCGGCCAGGAAGCGTCGTCTTGTCCAATGAATTTGAAGCTTTCAACGTCGGCCGGCCATCGATGACGCACGCTTTGAAGATGACGCCGGCGACGTTCTTCACTTCGCTCGAAAGTTTGGTGCCGATGCCAAAGCCTGCGGCTTGCGGAAAATCGTCGACGATCTGTCTTACTCTTTCAATAGTCAGGTCGCCCGTCAGATTCGGCCGCAAACCATGCAACCCATTGGCTTCGAAAAACTCGAGGCACCATTTTCCCAAGTCTGCGAGATCGCCTGAGTCCACGCGGAAACCTTTGAAAGCCTTGCGCCGAGCTTCCGTGGAAGTCGCCGCCATCACCGCGTGCACCGCGCCCATGTAAACATCGATCGTGTCCAGCAGGAGCGTGGTGCCGTTTGGATTCGCATCAAGCCAACGTTCGAATGCAACTTGCTCGAAATGCTTCGGCCGATCAGTGCGCGGATCGATCTCCGGCTCAGTCATGTATTCGATGTAAGCCTGTTGCCAGTAGTGCGCGATCGTGCCGACCGCGGGAATGTCCAGCCGGTGCGCCGCTTCCATATTCGAAGTGTCGTTGAAGCCGCCGATGAAGGCGTACGTGGCGATATCCACCGCGCGCTCGATGTCGCCGTTGCGGCGCAAAGAGAAATCCGACAGCCAGCGCTTGCCGGCGGCCATGCGAAACTGCATCGCCACGCTGGCCGTCGTCATGGGCAGATCGAAAGCGTGCTCGAACTTGATCTCCTGCGCCTGCGTCAGACCGAACTTGCCGGTAATGTCGGCGATCGGCTGCTGTGGAAACATGATCGCGCCGGGACGGACGGCGCGAATGGTGCCGACAAACTGGATGTCTTCAATGGCTTTGGCGAAACGTTGCAGGCCGCCGCGATCCTGCTCGAGGAAACGCAGCCGCGGCCGATCGATTTGGCTGTCGACGAGCAATCGAATCAGACGCTCGTGACCGAGCACGGGTGCGAATGGAAGTTTTCTTTGGGTGCAGTAGAAGGTCGCGATGATTTCGCTGAGGGGCTTGCCGTGCACGCGCGTCGCGTCTTTGTACGACGCGTCCCCCATTGCGGCGTGATACCGGTCGAAATTCAACGTGCCCATTGGGCCGCGATAATAACACGGGCTGTTGTCAGAACCGCCTGCCGTAGCGCTGGGCCTTCTCTGTGTCTCAGTGGGGTCTCCGTGTCTCTGTGGTGGGGTCTTTTATCCCACCGCTTTCGCCACAGAGACACAGAGAGCAGCGAGAGCGAGGGCTGCTCATCAGCACTGTCTCAGACGGTGTCAGAATTTGTGAAAGACTGTGGCACGGGCGTCTCGCCCGTGAATGTCACGCGCAAGATGCGCGTGCCACCTCAGGCGACGGTTGTTCTACTCTCCTCCACCCGCCGCTTTCGATTTGCTGCCGACGATTTCAGCTCCGGCCGCGCTCATCTCCTCAAGCGCTTTCCCGCCATCGTCAGGATTCATGTTGACGGGCCGCATCGCGTCGGCGAGAGCCTTAACCTTGAAGCCTTCTTTCAGCCCATCGAGCACCGTGTGCTTCACGCAATAGTCAGTGGCGAGTCCGCCAACCCAAACTTCCTTGACGCCTTCATCGCGCAACGATTTGGCCAGTTGAGTTCCGTCGAACCCCGAGTAGCCGTCAGCGCTTTCATCGATTCCTTTCGAGATTACGTCGATGCGCGGGTCGTCAAGCAACTCCGGATGGAACTCGGCGCCCCGCGTGTTCTGCACACAGTGCACCGGCCAGGTTCCGCCGTAGTCGGCAAAGTGCCTGGCTTTCGGCGGATGCCAATCCCGCGTTTTGTAAACGGGCTCACCGCGATCGAGAAACTCCTTTATCAGCCGGTTAAGCGGCGCCACGACTTCATCACCGTGCGCGACCGCCAGAGAGCCGCCGGGACAAAAGTCGTTTTGCACGTCAACGACAATTAATGCTTTCTTGTTTCCGTTTTCCATAACTCTAACCACCTTAGTTTAGAGTCGGGCAACTGCCCGACCAAGCGGGCGGTAGCGCTTCTAAACGATCACGGACTTTAGATTAACTCTCACCGGATCCGGCTGCCAACCGAGGCAAAAATTTCTCCACCGCCTACTTTGCGGTTTTTCTTGGCGGACTTTGCGACTTCGCGTGAGATGGCAATCTTTAAGGCGGCATCTCGCGCAAAGGCGCAAAGACGCAAAGCGCCGCAAAGACAGCCCGGGACACTCCAAAATTTAATTGACATTGGTTTCGTTTCCCGATAGAAGCATCTTCCCACCGTACGTGCTGTAGAACATCTTCTGGGGGTTCTATGAACGATCCAACATTAAAGGCCACGATGTGTCCGAAGTGTGGAACTCCGGCCGCGCCGGGCGAAAGTTTTTGCCGCAATTGCGGCGCACAACTTTTCGCGCCCACCGCCGCGGCCGTACCGCCGACGCAAGTTGCGCCGCCCGCATCGACGATCGCCGCGCCGCCGCCTGCTCTGCCGCAGTACCAGGCTCCACCGATGGCCGCCCCGCCGAAAAAGAAGCGTAGCAAGTTGATGATGGGCTGCCTCATTATTCTTGGACTGTTCGGGGTGGCGATCGCTGGAGGCGGAGCTTACGTTTGGTATGCCACGTCTTACACACCGCCGGACCGCAAACCACCCGCGATTCCGGAACGCGCGGCGGGCACGTTGAGTGAATTCCCGGTTGATAAGGACACGCAACCGACGACGGTGCAGACTGAAGCGCTGGGCGGCACCGCGACTGCTAAAGCCGAAACCACAACGACCGGCACAAAACTTCCGCCCGGCGTAACAAAGACAAGCCTCGCCAAAGGCGCGACCAGCCTGACGTCTTCGACTTACAAAAAGATTCCGGTTGGATCGGCGACGCCGGCGAGCGGTGGCGAGATTTACATCAACGTGGTGACCGCGATGCCGGGGCAGACGGGATTCACCAATGATATCGCGACGGGAATCAAGACCTCGATGGGCGGCACGATGACCAGCGTGACGGTCCAAAGTCCCAAAGGCGCAACCTACGCCGGTTCGCATATCGTTTCGGCGCAGGGCAACGTTTACGTGCTCGCGAAACAAGGCAGCGACATAATCATCATCATCTACGGCGCCGATCCATCGGTCAGCTCGAACGTTGATAACCTCGCGAAGAGTGTCGGGAACGGCGAAGGCTTGATCGATTATCCCGAGACGAAAGAGTCCCTGTGGACTCTGCCGGCCCAAACACCCAGTGCGCTGACACTGATCGAAATCAGCACCATGACCGGTGGGCAGATCGAAGCGTCAATCAATTCCGGCGGCGATTTGCCCTCAGAGATGCGGCCGTTTATTCCCGATCGTTTGACGGGCGCGCGTTACCTTGATTCTTCGCGGCAGGAATGGGCGGTGCTGAATCTTCAATACGGCTCGAGCTTCCAGGCGTGGCGGACATGGCTGCTGGCGCGCGCGGCACTCGGCGTCGGTGGCGGCGAAACGACCACCGTGCGCGACGTTGGCGGCATTCACCTGAATCAGGACGGCAAACGCATCATGCTGTTTCAGAAAGGGCCTTACCTGATTTTCATGAGCGGCCCGGCTGACGCCGGAGTTGATCGATTTGTGGCGCTGGGAAATCAGATTCAGGTTTAGCTTTTCCGTAGCCCAGCCGTTTACGGATCTGTGTCGAAAATTTTCTCTAGCCCAGCCGTTTACGGCTGGGATTTGTGTGAGTACCCGGAGCGGTAGCGACGGGATCATGAATTCAACTTGAACGCCGATCCGGTCGCTACCGCTCCCGGTACTGACACCCACTCACTTTTGCAGGAGCTCAATCATGCCTCGAATCACCCGAATCGTTCTGTCGCTTGCGATCTCTATCTGTGCATTCACCGCGTCCGCCCAACAGCCCAACACCGAAGCTTTACGCTACCGCTACATCGGTCCGGTCGGTAATCGCGTGACTTCCATCGCGGGCGTCCCGGGCAATCCATACATTTATTACACGGGTTCTGCGTCGGGCGGCATCTTCAAAACAACCAACGGCGGCGCGAATTGGGAAGCAATCTTCGACGGGCAACCGGTTTCGTCAATTGGCTCGATCGAAATCGCGCCTTCAGACACAAACATCGTCTGGGCAGGCACGGGTGAAGCCTGCATTCGCAGTCACATCTCCGTAGGTCAGGGCATCTACAAATCGACCGATGCCGGCAAAACCTGGAAGTTGATGGGCCTGGAAAAGACCGGTCGCATAGGCAAGATCGCGATCGATCCAAACAACCCCGACAACATCACGGCCTGCACCATGGGCCACGCGTACGGGCCGCAGCAGGAACGTGGCGTGTATCGTTCCACGAATGGCGGGACGACCTGGGATCGCGTGCTGTTTACCGACGAAAACACCGGATGCTCAGACCTGGTGATGGACCCAAACAATTCGCGAGTCCTGTTCGCCGGCATGTGGCCGCTCGAGATTCATACCTGGGGTCGTGAGAGTGGCGGTCCGGGTAGCGGTCTATTCACCTCGCGTGATGGTGGCGCAACCTGGAAACGAATCACCGGCCGCGGTTTGCCCACCCGCATGACCGGCAAGTGGGCGCTCGCGATGTCGAAGGCGAATTCGAACCGCATCTACGCCTTGATCGAAACGGGCGATGGCGTTCCGCTGCGTGGGCAGGAAACAGATCGCGGCAAGCTCTGGCGTTCAGATGATGGCGGAGAGAACTGGCGGCTGATCAGTCACGATCGCAATCTGGGCGGACGTACTCATTACTATTTTCACGTCACGGCTGCGCCCGACAATGAAAACGAAGCTTATTTCCTGACGGCCGGATTTGCGACGACACTCGATGGCGGCGAAACCGCGCGCATGTCGGGCGGCGCCGGCAGTCCCGGCGGCGACAATCACGACATCTGGATCGATCCGACGAATGCCAATCGCATGGCGGTGGCGAACGACGGCGGCGTGAGCCTTTCAATTAATCGCGGACGGACCTGGCACCGAATCCAATTGCCGAACGCGCAGATGTATCACGTCACGGTTGATGATCGAATTCCCTATTACGTTTACGGGAACAAGCAGGACGGCCCGTCGTATCGCGGGCCGAGCCGCACCACCGGCGGCGGCTCGATTCCACGCAGCGTATGGCACGGAGTCGACGGCGGCGAGAGCGGTTGGGCGACTCCAGATCCGGTCGATCCAAACATCATCTGGTCGAGTGCCTCCGGTTCAGGCAGCATCGGTGGCATCGTCGCGCGCTACGATTTACGCAATGGCCAGTCGCGCAACGTTGAAGTCTGGCCTGATCAGGTCAACGGTACCCCGGCGGCCGATCTCAAATATCGTTTCGTGTGGACATTTCCTCTGACGTTTTCGCCGCACGATCCAAAGAAGCTTTACGTGGGCAGCCAGTACGTGCACGTCACCACTGATGCGGGCAATAGCTGGCAGGTCATCAGTCCCGATCTCACTTCAAACGACAAGAGCAAGCAGGGCTTCTCGGGTGGGCTCACCGGCGACAACATTGGGGTTGAGTACGCGCCCGTAGTCTTCGCCATCGCCGAATCACCAAAAGAAGCCGGTGTGATTTGGGCCGGCACGAACGATGGCATCGTTCAAATCACCCGCGACGGCGGAAAGAATTGGACGAACGTCACCCGCAACATCCCAAACATGCTGCCGTGGGGCACGGTCAGCAACATCGAAGCGTCACGCTATGACGCCGGCGCCGCTTACATCACAGTCGATGGTCATCAGGTGAACAATCGCGACCCGTGGGTCTATAAGACGAGTGACTACGGTCGCACCTGGAAACTAATCACGAACGGAATTCCGAAGACAATGCTGAGTTACGCGCATTGCGTCCGCGAGGATCCGACGCGACCGGGTTTGCTTTATCTCGGCACTGAAGGCGGCTTGTTTGTTTCGCACGACGACGGCGCGAACTGGCGGCCTCTGCAAAATAATCTTCCGGCCGCGCCGGTTTACTGGTTGACCATTCAGGAAAGATTCAACGATCTCGTGGTCAGCACGTATGGCCGAGGCTTTTGGATACTCGACGACCTCACCCCCATCCAACAGTGGAACAGCGCGGTGCAGAATTCCGCGGCGCATCTCTTCGCTCCGCGTCCGGCCTATCGCTTCCGTGGGATGATCGTCCCGTACGCCTCGGGCGACGACAACACCATCGGCCAGAACCCGCCCGGAGTGGTTTCGATTAGTTATTATTTGAAAGCGGCCCCGGCGACTGAGCCGTCGATCAAAATTGTAGACGCCAAAGGCGAAACGCTCGCGACGCTGCGCGGCACTCGCACCGCGGGATTGAATCGCGTCTGGTGGAATCTGCGGACTGATCCAACGAAAGAAATCCGTCTGCGGACGAGTCCCGCTTACGCTCCCGACATTCGTCTGAACGCGGACGGCTGGCGGCCTTTGCCTGAAGGCGGTCGCATGACGATTCTCGTCCCGCCTGGAAGTTACAGCGTGAAGCTGAACGTGGATGGACAGGAATTCACTCAGCCGCTAACGATTCTGAAAGATCCGAATTCGGCGGGCAGCGAAGCCGACATCAGCCGGCAGATGGCGATATTGTGGGACCTGCGGAAAGACATAGAGTCGGTCGCCGACATGGTTAATCAAATCGAGACCATTCGTGCTCAGCTCGACAGTTTGCGCACGCTGGTGAAGGACGCAAGCGTAAAAGCCGCTGCCGACGATCTCGAAAAGAAGCTGACCGGCATTGAGGACAGCCTGATTCAGCGCAGATTTACCGGGCAGGGTCAGGACACGGTTCGCTGGCCACCGAAGCTAATCAGCAAACTCAACTACCTGGCGAACGGCGTCGGGGGCAGCGACTTCGCACCGACAACTCAGCATCAGGAAGTGCACGCGATGTTCAAGACGCAACTCGCTGATTTGTGCCGGCGGATGGATGCGGTCGTCGCCACCGATCTCCCAAATTTCAATCGCCTGCTGCGCGAGAAGAACATTGGGAATGTGATTGCGACTCAGTGGTGAGGTCGTCCGCAGATTACAAAGACAGATCATCCACAGATTACACAGATGGGAATGCAATCATCTGAATCAGTGCATCCCTACTATCTAATCTGTGTAATCTGCGTAATCCGTGGATAACTTCCGTGCGGATTAATTCAGCGGACCGGCTCAATCAACGCCTTCATCACCCGACCATCTCTAACATCCGCCAGCGCTTCATTCGCTTGCGATAGATTGTAGCGCGACAGACCATTGGTCAATTTCGCCCATGGCGCGGACCTGGCCGGATCGGAAACGATCTGCACTCCCCGATAGAAATGCGAAAAGTCCGAACCCCAACAGCCGCGCACGTCCAGATGCTTTCGGTTCAAGTCGAGATGAGGATTAAATGACGTCTCGCCGTGATCGGTGTATTGCCCGACAATCACGACGCGACCGGCATCGCGCGTGCAGCGCATGGCTTGCGCGACCGCGCCGGGCGCGCCCGTCGCTTCGATGGTGACGTCGGCTCCGCGGCCGTTGGTTCTCTCAAGCACCCACTCCAATCTTTCAGCGTCCGAGTGGTCTTCGAAATTGAGTACATCGGAGGCGCCTACTTGCGTAGCCACCCCCAAACGGTTTGCGGGCGCGCCGATGCACAACACCCGCAAGGCTCCGCGCATCAGCGCCAGAATGATTGCATTGATTCCGACAGGTCCCGAACCAAGCACGAGCACGGTGTCGCCCATCGCGATGTCGCCGCGCTCAACCGCGTGCAGAGCGGTCGGCAAAGCACATCCGCCGGCCATGAAAGTTTCCGGCTCACCATCCAGCCGGATACATTTCGTATCAGGCTTCAAATAAATCTGCTCGGCCCAGCCACCGCACAGTCCATCATCCAACCCGTAAGTGATGCCGTAGACTTTTCGGCGTGGACAACGTGTAGTCGCTTTCGCGACCAGACAATACCAGCACGAATTACAGGTTCGGTGGACGTCGAGGAAGGTGACGCGATCGCCTTCGCGAAACGGCCGGCCTTCTATGTCTAAGAGTGCGCCGCGGATTTTGCTCAAACGGCCCACGGACACGTGGCCGGGAACCAGCGGATACGGAACCCCCTGCAAGAGTCCCTTGTGTAAATAGACATCGGTCCCGCAAACCTCAGAAAGTTCGACATCAAGGAGCGCAGAATTGTCTTCGAGCTGGGCCTCCGGAACTTCGCGGAGCTCGACGGGCGAGTTCGGCTTGGGAATGACAGCGACCACGGGCATGACCGGAAGACGTTAAAAGGAAAGGCTCGAAAATGGAAGTACGACGCGGCCATCGACGAAGAAGCCGCGGCTTTGCCGCAGCACAGTGCGGTAAGCCTGTGGCTTACCC
This sequence comes from Pyrinomonadaceae bacterium, assembly GCA_036374695.1. GTDB lineage: Bacteria > Acidobacteriota > Blastocatellia > Pyrinomonadales > Pyrinomonadaceae > UBA11740. The sequence goes on along the minus strand of DASUTF010000413.1, from coordinate 4,535 downwards.
GCCAGTCTGTACCTTGCATCGGAAACTAGGCCTCCGCTTGAGGCCTAGCCTCAATTAGTCTCAGAGAGTCGCCCGGTAAGGCGGAGCCTTACCGCACTGTGCTGTGGGAAAGCCACAGGGGTTAAACGGTCACTGGAGTTTCGGATGGCTGGCTGGCAGAAGAGTTTGACGAGAAGTTGTCGGTCTCTTCTTTCAACTTCTCAGCCTGATAGTGGGTCGTCAATCCCTCGATGATTTGATCGAGGGCGCCTTCCATGACGAGATTCAGCTGATGAATAGTCAGCCCGATGCGGTGATCCGTGACGCGGTTATCTTTGAAGTTGTAAGTGCGAATCTTTTCTGAGCGATCGCCCGAGCCAACCATCGAACGGCGTTCGCCGGCGATTGCGTCATGTTGCTTCTGTTCTTCGATCTCCTGCAGACGCGCGCGCAGCACGCGCATGGCCTTTTCGCGATTCTTAATCTGAGATTTTTCGTCCTGCATCGAAACGACGACGTTTGTCGGCAAGTGAGTGATGCGCACGGCTGAATAAGTTGTGTTGACTGACTGGCCGCCGGGACCGGAGGAACAGAACGTGTCGATGCGAAGGTCTTTCGGATCGATCTTTACGTCAACTTCTTCGGCTTCGGGCAGCACGGCGACGGTGATTGCGGAAGTGTGTATGCGACCACTGGCTTCGGTTTGCGGCACGCGCTGCACGCGATGCACGCCGGATTCGTGCTTCAGCTTTGAATAAACTTTGTCGCCCTCAATGAGCGCGACGGCTTCCTTGAGGCCGCCAACGCCGGTTTCCGACGCGTCCAGAATCTCCATCTTCCAGCGCTGCCGCTCGGCGTACCGCGCATACATGCGCAACATGTCGGAAGCAAATAGCGAAGCTTCATCGCCGCCGGTGCCGGCACGAATTTCCAGAATCACGTTCTTTTCGTCGTTGGGATCTTGCGGAATGAGCAGCAATTTCAAATCGGCTTCCGCTTGCTCAATACTTGCCTGCAGGGCTTCGATCTCGACGCGGGCCAACTCGCGCATCTCCTCGTCGGCTGCGTTTTCACACAAGTCGCGGGCGCCGGCGAGTTCTTCCTGAAGCGATTTCAAGGCGCGATATTTCTCGACAATCTCTCTGAGGCTGCGATGCTGCTTCGCAGCTTTCCCGTAAGCCGATGGGTTCGAGAAGAGCTCTGGCGAAGAAAGCTCGTCCGTCAACTCCTGGTAACGCGTTTCGATTTGAGCAAGTTTGTCGAGCATGACTTTTGGGGCACAGACTTTAGTCTGTGATTTATCTTTTCAGCCACAGACTAACGTCTGTGCCACTCTCTTAAGACAACGGCGCCAGTTGCGGTTCGTTCGGCTTCGGCTCCATTTTCAGACTTTCCTTCAACGCCGTGATCGCGACTTCCAACTGGTTGTCGTCAGGCTCCTTTGTAGTCACGTTCTGCAGCCATAGGCCGGGACGCGTAATCATCTTGAAGAAGAAGCCGGATTCTTTCTTCGCCGACAGGCGAATGATTTCATACGAGATGCCGGCGACGACCGGAATCAGCGCGAGACGCACCAGAAAATTGAACAGCAGCGAATCGAACTTGATGACTGAGAACAAAAGGATCGACACCAGCATCACCACCATCAGAAAGCTCGTGCCGCAACGCGGGTGCTGGCGTGGTTGAATCCGCGCATTCGGCACGGTCAGGTCAAGTCCCTTCTCCCAGGTAAACACGGTCTTGTGTTCCGCGCCGTGATATTCAAAGACGCGCCGGATGTCCTTCAGCAGTGAAAAGCTTGTGATCATGATCAGAAAGAACGTCATGCGAATCAGACCATCAATCAGATTAAAGCTGATCGAAGGCCGCACCGGATGCAGATAACCACGCACGGAACCCCACGCCCGGCTGTACCACGGCTGCTCCAAGGGAGCGCCCGCATTGGGAGCGCCCGCATCTTGCGGGCGGGTCGCAGGCGTCCCCGCCTGCGCTGTTGAGACCGCCGCCGGTCCGGGCGCCCAACCCACCGCAATAAACAGAGCATTCGTCAGCAGCAAAGGCGCGGCCACGAATAACAGGATGTTGAAAATCATCGCGAAGATGATCGAGCCGGCCGCGGCAGCCGTGCCGCTTTTCTTCACATCTTTCCCGCGGCTCTTCTTCTTGGGAATCGGAATCACACCGGGTAAGCCGCCCGTAATGCCGGCAAAGTCGCCTTCGCCCTCGATGACCGCCGGCGTCAAAGCGATTTTCACTTCTTCCGCTTCGGCTTCCTCTACTTCTTCGAAAGCTTCGGCGGCCGAATAGTTCAGCGCCTTAATTCCGAGGCCCATCGACTGCATCAGGACCGCGCCGCCGCGCAGAATCGGCAGCTTGAGAATCGGATACTTGTCACTCCACTTCGGCAGAGTGGCCGCGGTGTTGACGATGGTGCCGTCGGCCTTGCGCACGGCAATCGCGTATGCGCCTGGCGTCCGCATCATTACACCTTCAATGACGGCCTGGCCGCCCACAATTAGATCTCGTTCGTTAGTGCTCATTTTGTTTTGTGGCACAGACTTCAGTCTGTGATTCGCGTTTCAAATCAGCACAGACTGAAGTCTGTGCCACTCCTACTTACAACAATGCCGGCGATTCTTTCCGGCTGCTCAGATTGGATGCAATCCGACCAGCCGGCGTCGAACTACGCCGGCATTTTGATTTCCAATCGCTAATGACGAATTCGCATCAGTCGCAACTTACTTGCTCGCCGGCGCCGCGGGCGCCTTGGCATAGCGGCGGTTAAAGCGATCCACGCGTCCTGCGGTATCGATCAACTTCTGCTTACCCGTAAAGAACGGATGACAGGCCGAACAGATTTCGATGTGCAGATCGCCTTTTTTCGTCGAGCGCGTCTTAAAGACTTCCCCGCACGCGCAGGTCACTTCAATTTCGTTATATTCAGGATGAATTCCAGCTTTCATTTCTCTCTACCTACACTGTCAGCATTTCTACGCTTCGTTCAAACAAGCCATGATACGGGCCGACCGCGGGCGTGGTCAAGCCGGACTCGGGAGAAGAAGATTCTGCACGCTGGAAGCGCGGACGTCCTCGTCCGCATTTTAGTGCAGAGACATTCCGCGCTGCGAACGAGTCTTTTGCGCACTACCGTTCGTGCGGACGCGAAGGGCCGCGATCCTGGCCGGTACTGACTCTATCCCAGCGTCGTGTATACTCAACAACTCTCCCGCAGACATTTAAAGGAGTTAACCCGCAATCCATGAAATTTCTTGTTATAGCATCGCTAATTCTCTGCGTCCCGTTGGTTGCTATGGCCCAAAAAGCGAGCAAGTTTTTCGCCTACGACTATTCGATTGACGATTTGCCGAATGGCTTACGGTTGATCACGGTGCCAACGGATTATCCGAATCTGGTAGCGCTTTACATCGTCGTGCAAACCGGTTCGCGCAACGAGGTCGAAAAGGGCAAAAGCGGCTACGCGCATTTTTTCGAGCACTTGATGTTTCGCGGCAGCGAGAAGTACACGGCCGAGCAACGCGAAGCGATTTTTAAAGCGGCGGGCGCCGAAACCAATGCCTACACGTCTGACGACCGGACGGTTTATCACGCCACTTTTTCGAAAGAAGACCTGGACAAGATCATGGAGATGGAAGCGGATCGCTTCCAGCGGCTGAAATACTCGCAGGATCAGTACAAGACCGAGGCGGGCGCCGTCCGCGGCGAGTATGACAAGAGCGTTTCGAGCCCCTTCACTATGCTCTACGAGAAACTGCGCGAGACGGCTTTCAAGAAGCACCCTTACGCGCACACAACTCTGGGCTATCTCGAAGACATCAAGGACATGCCAAATCAGTACGACTACAGTTGGCAATTCTATAATCGGTACTATCGCCCCGAGTACACAACAATTGTGATAGTCGGCGACGTGACGCGCGCGAACGCCCTGTCGATGGTCAGGAAATATTTCGGCGACTGGAAGCGCGGCAACTACGTCCCGCAAATACCTTCCGAGCCGGACCAGAAAGAGCCGCGCACGGCCCATGTTGATTGGGCTTCCCCGACGCTGCCCCATCTGGCCGTCGCTTTTCGCGGTCCGGCCTTTTCGGATGAGAGTAAAGACAAAGCCGCTCTTGATCTGCTGGCTTCAATCGCCTTCGGAGAGAACTCAGACCTCTATCAAAAGCTGGTGCTGAAAGAACAGAAGGTGGATTTCGTCAGCCCTTCGTTCGACGACTCGATTGACGGCGAGTTGTTCTCGATCTTCACGCGCGTCAAGGATCAGAAAGATGTCGATTACGTGCGTGACGAAATTCTGCAGACCTTCAAGCGTTATTCAACTGAGCTGGTTCCACAGAAGGAACTGGATGACGCTCGCTCGCGGACGCGTTACGGCCTGGCGATGGGAATGAACAGTTCCGAAGCTATCGCAAGCATTTTGGCGCCTTACATCGCGCTCAAGCGCACGCCTGAAACGCTGAACAAATTGTTCGATGTTTACACGCGGATTACGCCGGAAGATGTTCGCAGTACTGCCGCAAAGTATTTCGTGGAAAGAA
>DASUTF010000412.1:0-4072 GCA_036374695.1 Pyrinomonadaceae bacterium | reverse complement strand
CATGCCGGACTTTCGGTACGCACGCCTCTGGCGTGCCAGAGCATGCCGGACTTTCGGTACGCACGCCTCTGGCGTGCCAGAGCATGCCGGACTTTCGGTACGCACGCCTCCGGCGTGCCCGAGCATGCCGGACTTTCGGGTACGCACGCCGCTGGCGTGCCAGAGCATGCCGGAGGCATGCGTACCAATGGCGGCCTTATTCGCGCCAGCGTATAATCCGAAAACGCTAATGTTATTCAGCAAACGGTTCCAGGTCTTCAGTCTCACGCTCTTGGTGTACGGTCTGGCGTTCGCGTTAGCCGCGCCTGGCAGTAGCTTCGCCCAAGACCCTCCGCCACAAGAACGTCCGCGCCGCGTTATGCCGACGGAAGACGACCCGCAGGACGTGATCAAGATTGACACCGACCTCGTCCCAGTTAACGTCGTCGTGACTGATGCGAAAGGTCGCCTCGTTCGCAATCTCAAAAAGGACGACTTCAAATTATTCGAAGACGGGATTGAACGAAAGATTGAGTCATTCAATCTCGAGAAGGTCGCGGGCCAGCCGCGGCCACTCGCCGTCGTGTTCGCTCTCGACGTTTCCGGCAGTATGACCGCGGAAGAAGTTCAACGCGTCACTGCGGCAATGCGAGAATTCTCTCGCCACCTGTCCGGTCACCCAGCGGTCTTTGGGGTGATGACCTTTGGCATGCGCGTCAAGACTGTCCAAATGCTGACGGCCGACCCGGAAAAGCTCGAGCGCGCCTACCGACGCCTGGGCCACGACCCGGATGGCATGTCCACGCACGCTTACGACGCGATCGACGACGCCGTTCGCATGCTAGTGCGTCACGCACCTCTGACGCGACAGAATCAAATGGTAAAACGCGCCGTGATCGTCATCACTGACGGCTTCCCGGTCGGCGACACCGTCTCTCCGGAAACCGTGATTGAGCGCGCGAACGCCGCCGACACCAGCGTCTATGTCGTGACCATGCCGTCTTATTCACAAATGCTGGCCGCGGTGAAAGTCACACCGTTGCCCACGCCTCTGGACGTGAGCGGTATCGTCGAGCTGACCGGTGGTCGCAGCATCTACGCAAACGAACCGGATCTCGGGCCACTCTTTCGCGCCGTCGCCGAAGAAGTTTCGTCCGCTTACGTTTTAGGTTTTTATCCGCCGTCGCAGAATCGCAGTGACGGCAAGTTTCACACGATAAGAATCGAAGGTCCGCAGGGATTGACTGTGCGACAAAGCCGGCCCGGATACCAGAGCCAAAGAAAGTGATGAGTTATGAGTATTGAGTGATGAGTGAAAGCGCGAAGCGCCATCTTGACTCATCACTCATGACTCATCACTTAAAACTCATCATCTTCGTCGTCATCGTCGTCATCTTCTTCTTCAACGATGTCCAGTTCGACTGGGTCCAGTCCCACAACTTCGAGCTGGAGTCCACATTCTTCGCAATCCACCGTCTCACCTTTGTCCACATCCGTATCGACGTGAACTTCGGCTTCACATTCAGGGCACGTTCCGGTCGGCACTTAATTACCTCCAGTTATCTCGCGGCAGCACCGCCGCTTCTGTTCTTAGACGTAAACCGACAATCTAACCGCACGCATTCTGTTTTTGCAACACCCTTTTGTCGCGCTTAAGCTCCGCTGCTTCAATCTTCCAATTGAAAAGCAAAGCTTTAAGGACATGTCAGCATCAGGCGAATCAATCGCCCGCACTAAGCAGCGCCGCAGGCGCTGAATGTTTATAGCACAAAGCAACAGTCTTAATTTGCCGCAGCGAGCGAGAAGGCTTCCCGCTCGCTGCGCTGGGATGATGGCGACCAAACATTGGGCTCCTACGGGGCCTTTGTCCTCCTGAAGCCACGATAACCAACGGCCAAAATGCCAAAACCGAATGCTAATCCGAGTAACAGGCGCGAGGGCGCACTGCCTTGCGCCGCGCGCGGTTCAGTCGCCGGCTCGTCACTTACAGAAAAGTATTCGCCTTGCCCGCCATTCGTACGCAGCACCCGTTGCATCTCTGCCGACGTAAACGGCCGGGCACCGCGGCGGCCGAAGACCGCAATCTGGTTGCCGCTCTCGTCCACTGCGCGATCGCGATCCAGGCCTTTCGAAACAGCGAGCGCCTCGCCTTTGGTTTTGAACGTCGCGATCAGTTGAGGCTGCGGCCGGGGACTGAAGCCGGCGTACGTCGGCATCGTTTCAGGCGAAGTCAGTTGCAGGATGCGCAGACCGTTCCTCCCATCGGCCACGTAGCCAAACAGACTCGCATTCGTCATCGCGACCTTAACCTGATGTGTGTCGTTGAGCTTTCCTCCGGCGTTATACGTCTGATCCAGACGCGGTTGTTCGGGATTCTTGACGTCGATGATGGCGACGCCTTCTTTGCCGTTGGCGACGTACGCATAAGTGCGCGCGACGTAAATATCGTGAGCGTCAGAGAGTGGAACCCGGGCGCCTTCAATCACCCGCGCCCGCGCAGGTTCAGTAACATCGATGACTTTCAATCCGTCCGCGTCCACGACAAAGCCGTAACGAAACTGAATCGCGATAGCGCGCGGATGTTTGAAGGGAATATATCGAACAACTTTCGGGTTTAGCGGATCGTCGATACTGACAATGACCAGCGCGTGATCAGTTGTGATGTATGCGTGCGTACCTGCAATCGTAATGTTATTCGCGCCCGTCAGTCTCGGAGGGGGAGGCCCTCCGCCGACGAGAAATCCACCGTCAGGATTGAACGCGCCGTTGGGATATTTCGCGGGATCGAGTTGCCGCTTCAAATAATTATTGAGCGGATCGCCATCCAGCAGTGTCGCCGCATTCACGACAATCAACCCTTCGTATTTATCCGCGACGTAGAGATACGCATACAACGGATGAATCGGCTGCTCTTCATTTAATAGTTGCGCAGCCGGCAGTCGTCGCGCTTCATCGGGAGAGACCATTCGACCGTCCGTCGTCATTCGCCAGCGGGCCGGATCAACCGCGAGCGTGGAAGGCGCCGCAACCGCAGTTGCATACTTCGTTTTTACCCAAAACTTCTGACCGAAGCGCGAGACGGGCGCAGTGACGATGCGCTCCGAAAATCCTTTCTGATCGATTTGCGCCACATCGTAAACGCGCAGACCGCCTTCGCCGGCGGCAACGTACGCGTACTCACCACGCAACTGCACCTGCAAGACGCGGGGATTGCCTTTGTGCTCGTAAAACTCTTTGAGTTGGCGTCCGCGTGAAATGAAGTTCTGATAGTTCCTGGGAAACGCGACCTTGTGCAACGTGCTGCCAAAAACCGCCTGCGGCTCGTTACGCTCCGTGGCGACCACTGCTTCCAGTGAATGTTCCGCCGCGACGTAAACGAACCGCCCCATAAAGTTGACGAAGTTAGTACCCTGCAAAAGCACCTGGGCCATCCAGGCGTTGTTATCGTTCGCCTTCGCCACGTGACAGTCGCTGCAGGTCTTCGTCTCTTTTCCGCGCACGGTGTGCGGCACGTGTGTATTGAAAGTCTGCCCTGAGTAGCCTTCAGCCGAAACCGTCTGTTGCTGCGAATAGATCCACTCGCGATTTTGATTTTGCGAGCTGACCAACACCGCGCTTGATGAACGCACTGGCGCAATGCGATTGCCGGTCACGGTTCCGTCGCGCCCGAGCATGAAAATGTCGTCGCGCAGGACTTGATAGTTGTAGGTCGTGAAGTTACGCGAGTTGCCGCCTTCGTTGTGACGGTTCGGCATCTTGCGGTTCGCGGTCATCGAAAGGTGGCACCCGAAACAACTCGTCACCCAGGACGAATGACAGGCGAAGCAGGTCATGTTTTCGTCACGATGTGCCAGAAGGTTGTTGTCGGCGGGGACATCTCCCCAGGTTGAGTTGTCGGTGCGCATCGTCTTCGCATAACGCGACTTCAGACTGTAGTCCTCGGGGTGAGCGGCGGTCGGATTAATCGTGTCGATGGTTTGCGGCACGCGCCACCAACGGCCGGGCACAACCATCGAATTCTGAACGATGTCGCCCGCCTTTAACTGGATTTCATTGCCCTTCTCGTCTTTGCGTTTCGTGTCGTTACGGATGC
>DASUTF010000411.1:0-5826 GCA_036374695.1 Pyrinomonadaceae bacterium | reverse complement strand
ATGTCCTGAACCGAATGCTGCTCGCTCTCGAGCAAGGCGCCAATCTTGAGTGAAGGATGCTCGCCGAGATGCGTGACCAACTCGCCGGCTTGATTCGCGTGCGCCAGGCAGGTGTTGGCTTCGCCGCGCAGCCAACTCACGATCGGAATGCGGTTATGACCGAAGATCATCAGCGAGTAGTGCGTGTAGCGCACGACGCCGGCGAGTTCGGTTTCCAAGATTTCATTTAAAAGCGCGACGACGGCTTTCTTGTCAAAGTCCTGTTCGGCCATGATGTCCTCCGCGATCTGTTTTAAAGCTGGTTTTTCGCCAACAAATTAGCACAAGTAGTCGTCTTTGAGGATAGACCCCGGTAACGTCTTTCTCTGTGTCTCAGTGAAATTCTCAGTGTCTCTGTGGTGAGTGTCGTCTAAGGCTTTTTCACCACAAAGGCAGAGAGCACTCACCGGAGACACGGAGGAAACCCCGCCGGCCCGATACGCTACCGGCTCTCGGCGAGCACGGCCAGATCGACATTGAACGGCTCGTTCGAGGGGAACGAATACGTAACCGTGTACACCGGCGGCGAGCTTTCCAGGATTGGCTTCCCACCCAATTCCAGCCACGCATGCCCCTTCAATTCGAGGTCGCCATCCTTTCTTACGCCGAAACGAATCGTCGTTGCCAGGCCCGCAAGCGCCAGGTACCGGTGCAGCACGGTCGCACGTTTCCAGCAACTCGGTTTGAAGACAAAAACATTTGCTTCCAGCAACGCGTCAATCGCAGTGGAGAGTTGACCTGGATCGACCCCGGTCGATTTCCGCCGGACCTCTGTCGAAACGATTTGCAGCGCGCGCGAGAGCGGCAATAGTCTCGCCAGCACTGAGAGGACCGCGATCCACACGGCCATCCGCGCCAGCAGACAGGCTCGCGCCGGGTCTCGGGTGGTCAATTGCAGCGCCCGCAAAATCATCGGCGGTATTCTAGGGTACCTGCTCACCTTCGACTAGCGGCGCCAGTTCGCACGCTCAGCCGACCTCACTGCCTAAAACCGTTCCGGCCGTGTTAGGCTCGCGCCGGATGGAACCTGAGAGCAACCGACGACCAGCGAAACTCGTGACCATCTTCTGCGACGGCTCAAGCCTGGGCAATGGCCGTGATGTGGCGCGCGCGGCCGGGGTGGCGTTGCTGGGCTTCAACGGCCTTTGGCGAGCGTTTGGAATTTACCTGGGCAAAGCCACCAATCAACAGGCCGAGATCGCCGCGGCTGCGCTTGGCCTGGAAGCTTTGAAAGAACCTTGCCGCGTTCGCCTGCACACGGATTCGAAATACGTTGTTGAGACCATGAGCGGGCGCTTTCGCCGCAAAACAAATCACGATTGGTGGAAGCGTCTGGATGAAGCCGCCGAGCGTCATCAGGTTGAGTGGCAGTGGTCTCAGGGTCACGTCGGCCACGTGATTCAGGAAGCGGCCGACAAAGCGGCCCGGAAGATCGCGGCGCTCGGGCACGTCGAACCCGCCGTGCTGCAGGCTGCGGTGGACAAGATCGGCGTCATCGAGCCGGAAGAGGCCGATGAAGAGCAATTGTTCTGATGGCGTTACAGAACCGCGAGCGGTAGCGGGCGGGATAAAGCCTCAACTTGCGGTGAATTCCAAATCCTTCCCCAAAGGCGCTTTATCCCATCGCTAGCGCTCGCGGTTCTGTAGCCGAGTGCCTATAATCACCCAAAGACCCAGACGCGACTTCATCAAAAGCGAAGCGAGCACGTGCACGGTAAATCAGCAAAAATTGTCTCTAACTGTCTGATCGTGATCGTCTGTGCGCTGGCTGGATCGCAAACGACGACGCGCGCTCAATCGAAGGATCGCGGATGGGAGTGGCAGAACCCGCTGCCGCAAGGCAACGCGATCTCGGCCATCCGATTCGCGAAAGACCAGCGTCATGGTTGGGCGGTCGGATCCGACGGAGTAATTCTCTACACAACTGACGGCGGGTTTTCGTGGGCCAGCCAGCGCACCCGCATCGTTTCGACGCTGAGCGGACTGCACGTTTTCGATCGTCGCCGGGCGATCGCGGTCGGCGCGCGCGGTACCATTCTGCGCACCACGAACGGTGGCAAGCGTTGGACGCAAGTTTCGGTGCCGACGAAGGATCACTTGTACTCTGTGACGTTTGCGTCTGACGACCCGGCACGCGGATGGGCCGTGGGAACCTACGGCGCCGTCGTCGCGACGACAGATGGAGGTTTGAGCTGGGCACCGCAACTCAGTGCGACGCGCGCGCACCTCTTTTCGGTCTCATTCACCAACAAAACGACGGGGTTGGCGGCTGGCGAGCGCGGCACTATCTTGCGCACCACGGACGGCGGGAAGAATTGGAAAGAGACCGTGCGCCTCGGCGCGCAGCCTTTGACCGGCGTCACCTTCATCACTCCTAAACGAACCATCGCTGTCGGTTACGGCGGGCGCGTGTTGTTGAGCGAGGACGGCGGCGCCACGTGGGAGCCTTTGGACATCGGCATGAAAGGCGATCTGCTGTCGGTCTATTTCTCCGATGACAAGAACGGCTGGATCGCCGGGGACAACGGCCTGGTGCTGAGCACCGGCAACGGGGGCAAGCTCTGGATTCCGTCGAGCATCCGCACCAACCCGCGGCTGGTCACGATTTATTTCGCAGATGCGAACACGGGATGGGCCGCCGGCGGCGACGGCCTGGTCGTGCGCAGCGACGATGGCGGACTTGGTTGGGAGCGCCTGACCGAAGGCGGACGCGACGACATCGCAGACATTTTCTTTGTGAACGACTCGCGCGGCTGGGCCGTCGGTGCGCGCGGAAAAATTCTCGCGACTTCGTCAGGCGGAAAGAATTGGACATTAAGGCCGTCGGGAACGCGCGAGCGGCTGAACGCGGTTACTTTCATCGACGCCGCCCACGGTTGGGTCGCCGGTGATCACGGCACAATTCTGCGAACATCGAATGGCGGGATCGTGTGGCAGATACTGGAAACCGGAATCCCCGAAGACCTCACCGGCCTCTGGTTCGTTTCTCCAAAACTTGGGTGGGTAGTCGGCGCGCGCGGCACGATCATGCGCACCGCAGACGGCGGCGAAACCTGGCAAGGACAGCCGTCGAAGAGCCGGGCCTGGCTGGAAGACGTGACCTTCTTTGACGCGAAACGCGGCGTCGTCGTCGGCTCAGGCGGCACCATCATTCGCACTGAAGACGGCGGCGACTCGTGGAAGCACATCGATATCGACTTAAAAGAGTGGCTGTACTCAATCGCGTTCGCGGACGAGAAAACCGGCTATGCGGTGGGGGAAAAAGGAATCATCCTGCGCACTGATGACGGCGGATTGAAGTGGAAAGATCAGGAGAGCGGTGTTTCGAGTAACCTGTTCGCGGTCTCAGTCGCGTCACGCGACGACGCGATGGCTGCGGGCGATCACGGCCTCGTGCTGGCGACAAAAGACGGCGGCGTGACGTGGGCGTCGCAACCGACGATCACCAGCACCTTGTTGTTGGCGGTGGCGTATCACGGCGGGTCGGACACCTGGATTGCGGGTCGCGGCGGGGCGATCCTGCGACGCACGACTTCGCTGGCGACGGTTAGCCTTCCCACGCCCAAGTTGCCGCCACTGATGCGCGGCGGCCGGTCCAAAGTAAAGATTGAAGATCCGGAAGGCGATCCGGACGATATTCCTCGCGCCAGGCCGCAGTTGAAACCGCAGAAGCCTTAGCTACCCGATCGACCCAGGACTTTTCTGGCCAGTACAACTTCCGGGATATCGCTGTCTGCGTCTTTCCAAACTTCCAGAAAGCGTGCGTAGGCGGCGTGCGCCAGATCGGTTTGATTTTTAGCGGTGTAGGCTCGGGCCAAATGATAATGCACCCGCGGATAGTTGGGATTCAATTTCAGAATGCGTTCGTACTCGGCAATTGCTTCGTCATGGCGCCCTAGTTCAAGGTAAGCATTCGCGAGGCAGTCTTCCATCGGATCGATGTTCCAAATCGGCGCGCGATGACGCAACGCTTCTTTGAACTTCTCGATGGCTTCTGCCGCGCGCCCTTTCTTTAATTCGATACGGCCCTCACCATAAAGAAGAAACCGCAGGTTGCCGCGGGTGCCCCGGTCTTTGGTGCGTATCCCCTCGATGATCTGTTTGTACTTTTCCGCGGTGGTCAAATCAACCTTCTCGAGAGTAACCATCATCGCGCTTGAGCTCGGGGGGTCGCCGGGCAGTGCATGGCGTACCGCACGTTCAGCCTCGGCCACCCGCCCGCGGGACCATTGCACCTGGGCAATACCTGCCAAGCCGCGTTTGCGTTCCTCAACTGTCAGCGACCCTGCGATGTAACGCTGGAATTGCTCAAGCGCCTCGCGATAACGTCCTTGTTGATAACGCGTGTTGCCAAGGTGAATTACGCTTATGTAAAAATCAGGCTTCAGCGCCAGCGCTCGCTCATATTCCTGGACCGCTTCATCGTAGCGTCCGGCCCATTGGTAACCCATGCCGAGACTGTCGTGCGCATTCGCTTCATTCGGCGCAAGTTGAACGTACCGCTGGAACATCGCGATCGCCTCATCGTGCCGGGCCAAATCCGATAACGCCTGGCCCAATCCGTTGTACAAATCCGGCGCGTCAGAATCTATTATCAGGCCCTGCTTGAAAACTTCGATTGCTTCGTGCAGACGATTTTCGCCCCGCAGCAGCCGGCCCAATCTTCCGTAAGCTTCGACATCAAGTGGGTAGCGAGCAACGATCTCCTGAAAGGATCGCATGGCCAGTGAATAATCCTGGTTGGCGACGGCGTACCACGCAGTGATATTCAGTTTGTCCTTCTCGCTCAGGCGATCGGACAACCGGAAAGCTTTTTCGAGATATGGTTTGCCCTCTTCCAGGCGCGCCCAACCCATCACGTAGGCATAACCAATTCGCGCGTAAGCCATGGCGAAATTCGGGTCCAGCGCGATCGCTTTTTCAAACAGCGCGATAGCTTCCGGGTTTTGCAACTCCTGCGCCTTCTCGAGTGCCAGCGAATAGTAACGGTAAGCCGCCAGGTCTTTGGTCATTACGCTGGTGAGGCCTGAATTTGCTGACTGATCCCCGCCACCCAAATGCGAAGTCAGCTTAATTGCCAACAAATCAACCTGGGTCAGAATTTGCTCCTCCTGAGTCAGCACCACGCGTTCAGCGGCGAGCAGTTGGCCGTCCCGGGCACTGTGCAGTTGCGCATCGATGCGAATCTGATCGCCCAAACGCGCAAAGCTCCCGGTAATCACAATCGTGGCTTTGCTTTTTTGCGCGATTTCCAGCGCGGCATCCAGCGGAATGTTCTCTGAAGGTCGACGACCGGTGCGATCGAGTAACGTGTGCAACTGCTGGCGGCTCAGTATCGTCAGGTTTTTCGAGCGGGAAAGGCCGGTGATCAGCATGTCAGTCAACCCCTCGCGAAGCCAATCAAGGTCGGCACTGCCGGATTGGTTATCAAAGAACATTACGGCCACGGATCGCTTGCCGGCGGTTTCCGGAAGAGTTACTTCCGTTAACAAACGCTGCTGTGACCGCCGTCGCTGTATCAAATAAATCGTCGTCACAGTTATGCCGACGAGAATAATCGCCGTTAAAGCCAGGGCCCGCTTGCTAAACCAAACTGAAGGTTTCGGTGTTGCGTCGGCAGCCGGGCGCGAACTCGCCTCTATTTGCTGGACGTTCTTAGCCGCGATTTCACTTGCGTTGACTTCCTCCACTTTACCGATAAAGCGATAGCCCGCGCGCGGCACTGTTTTGATGAACCGTGGATTCCGCGAGTCGTCGCCGAGAACTTTGCGAATCTCGGCCAGACAT
>DASUTF010000410.1:0-7433 GCA_036374695.1 Pyrinomonadaceae bacterium | reverse complement strand
CTGGTGGAAGAGGATTGTTACCATCGACAATCCTGCCAATGATGTTAAATGAACCATCCCGATTTAGCTTTACCATCCCCGAGTCTTCCATTGCGTGCAGCATTATTTCATTGAGGCGACGTAAAGCGGCCGTCTCCGTCTTTAATTCCTGGCCAGCTTTCATATAGTAACGTCGCGAGCACAACCATGTAATTAGACTTCGACAATAACTGAGAATATGGAGATTATCAGATTGAGAAGCATTGATTTCTGTTCCAGTCTCTTGTCGTCTTTCTCTAGCTGGCCACGAGCGGAAATCGATCTGGATGCTCTATCGATTCAACCGCGAGATCGAGATCGAGATCGGGCCAGTAGAGATGCTGCTCGTTTAGAAGTTCGACATTATGAATTGCTGAGACGGGCGCACTCTTGAACCATGGAAAGTGTTCAAAGGACAGGAAGTGTTCTTTCTCTTGAAGCAGCAACCAGATGCCGTGCTTGGAAATCTGTGTTACTTCAGCTTCCGAAGTGCTTTTGCCAAGCGTTTCTGATTTCATCCTCGTGTTCCTCAATTAACCGTCGCGTCGTTTGGAGATCCGGCCCTCTTAAGCCGTAATTGTCTGCCAATTCGATCTCAGGTTCAATCCAAAACTTCGCCTCGCCGTGTCCGCAATAGACATGAACGTGAATTCGCGACTCTTCGCGCGAAAAGAAAAAGAATCGGAAGCCTAATTCTCGGAAGATTGTGGGGCTCATGAGTTGGCCGAAGTGTAAGGCTGGAGTGACCTAGCTGCAAACGCTGCGTCCCATCTATTTAGTTGAGTCGCCGGTAGACGTGAAGGTTTGTGTGCAGGAATTCTGAATTCGAGCTAGTCACCGATTGGTACGGCCCGACGCGTTCGCCATATTCCGACCCGGGAAACAACTTCGCGGGCGTTGAGCCCGGTTGCTGGGCTATTACCAACCACTCGACATTGTTCGTCGTCAGCGCTGACCAGAATCCGTCATAGTCTTTTGGCAGGTCAGACGATGTCACAAATCGATCTTCCGGAATTCCCGAAAGCGCGCGCACAGTGCCTTCATCACAAAAAATCCTGGCATTCGAGTTCGCATCAAAGTTGGCGCGCAGGTAATCGGCCACTCGTCGTTGCGCGCGGTAGCGATTCAACTCGCCCACTCCGCCGGCGAACTGCGCGGAAAAGTTCACTGCACAGAGCAGGAAGATCGCGGTCAGAATTCGCCGAGACCAGTGCGGACGGCGCCGGACAATTGCGAAGTACGTCCAAGCGAGGATCGGAATTCCCAAACTGAAAAGAATCAGGCCATATCTCGGGAAAATGATTGGCTGCTGATGTGTCAGGTAAGCAACCAGCAACAAGGCGAAGAACGGAAAAAAGAAAATGAGCACCGGTAAAATCGTTGAGATGTCTGCTGTCGCGAAAGCGCGGGGGCAAGCCCACCTTCCCAACCATGAGGTTTTCCTATCGTTAGTGACATCATGGGTCGTAAATCGCTTGAGAACCAACCATCCAGCAACCAGCGCCGCACAAAGCACGGCCAGATCGATCCCTGAAACAAGCAGCGCTGTATCCTGAATCACGCCTCTTACAGAGAATTCCGCAAGCGCCGGATTTTGCGTCAGGAGCCAGTCTTTGTATTGCTCACGAACTTTGAAGCAGGCCAGCCAGTCGCCCGTGGCTTTCCACGAAACGTAAAACCAAAACAGCGGCGCGAACAGCATAATGAGGATCGCGGGAATCGAAACACGACGTTCTCTCCAGAACTCAATCATGGGAATCAAAGCAATCAACATCCAGCTCTCAACCCGCGTCAGACCGGCAAGCGCGGCGAACACTGCCGCGACAACCCAACGCTTTTTCAGCACAAAGTACAGACTGGCGAGCACCAACAGGGTGTGCGGGACGTCAGTCATCGCTGACGCAGAATTCAGGATGTGCAGCGGGTTCAGCGCGATCAACAGGAATGACAGAAGCGCTGCGGTTTGGTGCTGGACGACGCGCAGAGTAATTGCGTACACGAGAAGACAAACGCCGACGCCGGCCACTGCCGAAATGATCTTTCCTGTGTAAAAGCCATTCCCAACAAACACGTTAACGAGCGCTGATATGAACTGGTACAGTGGCAGCCAGAACCCGTACAAGTCTGTGAGTGCGAATGTGCCGGCTTTGATCTTCGCGCTTAAGGTCCCGATGTCTCGGATGTAGACGTACGCGTCGCCGAACGTGTTGGGCAGAAAGAATGCGCCGAGCAGTCTGGGAATCGCCGCCACGGCAAACAAGACAACCCACAGTCTGATCCGCTGGTTCATAATCTCGCGCGAGAATAACAGCGAACATTCGCCACCTGAAAACCAATTGATCTTACTTTGCATATCTTTGCGAGCTTCGCGCCTTTGGGTGAATTAGGCGGAACGGATCCGATCTCTCACGCTAAGGCGCAAAGACGCGAAGTCTCGCCAAGGCAATCACCACACTTCCGGCCCCCTTTGCTTGTCCGTCATTGCGCCGCTTGTTATAGTCACCATTTAACATTCCTTAATGGCAACAGCGACGGCAGAGAAGGTCCTGGCCACAAATCGCGCGGCGTTTCATGACTATCACATCTCCGCGAAGTACGAGGCGGGCATAGCCCTGGTCGGGACGGAAGTGAAGAGCGTGCTCGATGGCCGAATCCAATTGAAAGATTCCTACGTCGGGATTCGGGAAGGCGAAGCGTGGCTGTTCAATGCGCATATCTCGCCGTATACGCACGGGAATCTTGCGAATCACGACCCCTTGCGCACGCGCAAACTGCTTTTGCATCGGCGCGAGATCGATAAGCTCGACCAGGCCGCCGCGGCGGAAGGAATGACGCTCGTGGTCACGCGGGTGTATCTAACGGGACGCCGGATTAAGTTCGAAATCGGAATTGCAAAAGGCAAGAAGCTTTACGACAAGCGGGAGACTGAGCTGCGGCGCATAGTCGAACGGGAAACACGCGCGCAGTTGAAAGAAAGAAATCGATAAGTAGCATAGACTTCAGTCTGTGTTCCAAATGCGAATTCACAGACCGAAGTCTGTGCCACTCAACCCGAGGTGTAAATTAAATGGACGTTAGAGGAACTTCACAGCCGATCAACAAGATAGATGCGGATGCTCTCGCGGTGGCGGTTTTCAAAGGCGAGAAGCCAGACGACGGTCTGCTAAAGACTTTGGACAAGGCTGTCGATCGGGCGATCACTTCAATCATCAAGTCAGAAGAATTTTCAGCGAAGGAAGGCGAGACTGCTTACTTTCATCTCACCGATAGTGGACTACAGGCAAAGCGGTTGCTTCTGATTGGGTGCGGCGAGCGCGGCGAGTACGGGCCGCGCCAGATCTCGCAGATGGGCGGCACGGCGGCGCGATTCCTGCGCAGCAAAGCCGCAAAGACGATTGCCATCGTTCCACGCGCTGACGGTGATGTTGAGCGCGTCGCGCAAACGGTAATTGGCGGCGCCATCATGGGACTGTTTGAGCCGGACAAGTACCGCACCAGAGAAAAAGAAGACCGTCAGATAGAACGATTCGACGTCGTGATCGAAGGCGCTGACAAGAAAGCACTTGAACGGGGCGCGGAACGCGGGCGAATCATCGGCGAATCGGCGAACGTCACGCGTGACATGGCGAACGAGCCGGGCGGTTATCTCACACCAACCGAAATGGCCGTACGCGCAAAGCAGATCGCGAAACAGTTTGGGCTGGCGATTGATGTATTGGATCAGAAGCAGATCGAGAAGCTCGGCATGGGTTCGTTCCTCGGCGTTACACGCGGGTCGGATGAGCCGCCGAAGTTGATCGTCATGAAGTACACACCCGCCAAAAAGACAAAGTCGGACGGTTTGTTGGCACTCGTCGGAAAGGGAATCACGTTCGATTCGGGCGGCATCTCTCTGAAGCCCGGCGAGAACATGGAATTGATGAAGTACGACATGAGCGGTGCGGCCACCGTCATCGGCACCATGCGCGCGATTGCGCAACTGAAACCCTCCATTCCAGTGCTTGGCGTCGCGCCCTGCTGCGAAAATCTTCCCTCCGGCAAGGCAACCAAGCCGGGCGACATCCTGCGCGCGATGACGGGGAAAACCATCGAAGTGATCAACACCGACGCCGAAGGCCGTTTGATTCTCGCGGACGCGATCGCTTACGCGAAGCAGCTCGGCGCCACTCAGATTATTGACATGGCGACTTTGACGGGCGCCGTTTCGATTGCGCTGGGCGACGTGAACACGGCGATCCTGGGAACCGATCAGAACCTGATCGACTCATTCATCGCTGCGGGCAGAGAAGTCGGCGAACGTTTCTGGCAGTTGCCGCTCGACAAAGACTATTCGAACCAAATTAAATCCGACATCGCGGACATCAAGAACGTGGGCGGCAAAAAAGCCGGCACGATCACGGCAACGGCCTTTTTGAAAGAATTCGCCGACGGCGTTTCGTGGGCGCATCTTGATATTGCGGGTACAGCCTGGGGCGACCCGGCCACGCCTTTCCGGTCTAAGGGCCCAACCGGAGTTGCGGTGCGAACTTTAGTTGAATTCATCGAACGCTCGGCCGGCCAGAACGCATCCTAAAGGTTCGCCGCCTTGCGTCAAACGGTGCTAAAATTTCCCTGAAACTGAGGATTTCGCGGCGCAGTAACGCGGCAAAAGCAAGCGGAATCCCTTGTTCCCCCTACGATGATCAATTATTACCAGGTCCTCGGAGTTAAGCGTTCAGCGCCCGCCAGCGAGATCAAGTCCGCCTATCGAAAGCTGGCGCGCACGCAGCATCCCGATGTAAATCGTGGGTCCGAAAAAGCTGCCCGCCAGTTCGCGCTGCTTTCGCTGGCCTACCACACATTGATCGATCCGCAGGAACGCGCGTTTCACGATCAGCAACTCGACAAGGGCACGCAAGCCGCCTCCATCCTGCATTCGGAGAATCCGCACGCCCAACGCGCGCGCGAGATGCAGGCGCGTTGGGACCGGGTAGTAAATCAAATCCTCGAGAATGATCGGCGCGAGAGCGTTGCGCGCCAAAGGGCGGTCTTTACGACGGTGTCGCTTTTTCTTTCGACGTTTTTCGTCGCCATGATTAAGCCGCCGCTGTGGCAGTCGTTCGGCGTGGTCGGTCGCGCGATTCTGGTGACGCTCTTTATGACCGGGGTGTGGCACCTGATTCGCCGGCTGCGGGAATACTTTCGCCATTACACCTACACGCCCCACGAAATTCATTATTCTATAACCGAAGAAGAGAAGGCTGAGGTGAAGCCATTCTCGAGATTTTCGGCCACAGCGTTTTTGCTGGGCGGCTATGTGGTGAGCCTTGGCATCGGGTTATTGATCGGTTGGCATTCACAGGATTTCTTTTCAGATTTGGCCCTTTTATTTCGGCATGTTCCCCGTGCGGTGGGCTCATCTTCTACGACGCTCCTTCTCATTTACGACCTTTTGTTCTATCCACCGATTGCTGTTCTGATTGTTGACACAATGCACGCCGTCGCGTCGCGAATCGATGCCGGGAATTAGGCTGATGACAAATCATCGGAAATCAAAACTATGGCGGCGTATGGCGGGCATGGTTACCGTCGTCACGTCCTGCATCATGTTCGCGACATTCGTCGCCGGCCAGGAGAGCTCGCGCCTGACGCCGGTTCAGCGAGAAATTGAGCGGCAACGCCAGCGGCTGGGAGCGCTGGAAGTTGAGGAACGCCGGGATGCGTTGATGCGCCTGGCGAATCTGAAGCGGCCCGAAGCGTCACGCGCGGCAGCGGCAGCGTTGAATGACACCAGTCCGACCGTTCGAGCGGCGGCGGCCCACGCAGTCATCTCTCTGCCCAATCATGAGGCCGCAGCGCTGTTACTTCCGCTGCTCAAAGACAAAACGGAATTCGTGCGCCGCGAAGTCGCATTCGCCCTGGGCGCCACTCGTCATGCTTCTGCCGTGTCCGCTCTGGTCGATTTGCTGAATCGCGACAAACAACCCTCGGTGCGCGCGGCGGCCGCGATTGCTTTGGGTGAGCTTGGTGACGCCGCAGCGGTGCCCGCGCTCACGCAGATCATCACCGGCGACGGTAAGAAAAAGCAGAAGTCCAAAAGTGACGAAGAGGAATTCGTCGTGAGGTCGGCGGTGCGATCGCTCGGACAGATTGGAAGTCGCACTGCGGTCCCCACGCTCATCGCTGCGCTGCAGAATGAATCGAACTCGATCGACACGCGTCGTGAAGCCGCAATCGGGCTTGGCCGGCTCGGCGATGCAGCCGCCTTGCCTGCCTTGAACGCAGCCTTTCAAGCCAACGCTGACCCCTATCTTTCGGAAGCGGCACGCGTCGCTGTTCGTCAAATCAACCGCGCAAAAGTAAAAGGCGCCGGAAATTAATCCGACGCCTTCGTTGTTCGCATTTCGTGAAGGTTAGCCTTCGGCGCGTTCGCCGCGACCCTGGCCTTTTTTCGCAGCTTTTGATTCCTTGACCTGGGGAATCGGCAAGCCGACGCTTCCGGATCGCGCCGCCAGGCTCTTCTCCTGAGCCGGCGCTTCAGGGATGTCGGCAATCAACGCCCCGCCCGACTGTTTCGAAAAGACCAGCCGTTTTGTATCCGGGTTCAGCCCGACGAACACCAGGTCGCCCAAACCAATCTGTCCGGTGGCCACCAGATTCGACAGCGGGTAAACGAGGAATCGCTCGACCGCGCGCTTCAGGTGACGGGCGCCGTATTTGTAGTCGATGCCTTCGTCCAGCAGCATGTTCTTAGCTTCCGGAGAGCACTGGAACACGAACTTGGTGCCGGCCGAAATCATGATGCGATCCTGAACCGCCTGCAATTCCAGATCGAGAATCGCGCGCAGATGATGCTCTTTCAGCGAGCGGAACACGACCACTTTGTCGATGCGGTTCATGAACTCAGGCGAGAACTTTCGCCGGGCCGATTCGACAGCCGTGCGATAAATTTTCTGATCGACTTCCGTATCCTGCGGGTTTTTCACGCCTTTGCCCGGAGCGAAGCCGATGCCGCCGGAGATCAGTTCCGACATTTCGCGCGCCCCGAGGTTCGAAGTCATGATGACCATGCACTTCGAAAAATCGACGCGGCGATTGTCGCCCAGGGTCAGCGTCGCTTTGTCGAGAATTCCGAGCAGCAACTGCCACAGCGCATCCGAAGCTTTTTCGATTTCGTCGAACAGCACCAGGGTCAGTTTCACATCGTCGGTGTGCATCCGGTCGAGATTTTCCTGCGTCAGCATCGGAGAGGTCTCGCGATGGCCCAGGTATCCCGGAGGCGAGCCAATCAGCTTGGCGATTTCGTGCGAGTGCTGAAATTCAGCACAGTCGATCTTGACGATCGCATTCGTATCGGCGAATAGAACTTCGGCCGCCGCTTCGATAACGCGAGTCTTGCCCGAACCGGTCGGCCCGAGAAACAACATCGTGCCGAT
>DASUTF010000409.1:0-7303 GCA_036374695.1 Pyrinomonadaceae bacterium | reverse complement strand
GCGAACGGAGACGTGCACTTTGAAGAGCGCGGCGGCGTGCCGCTGGGAATGTTTCGCGACTCGCGTTACTACGAATACTTCGCGCCCATCCAGCCCGGTCAGATCTTTGTGCTGTACACTGACGGCGTCACCGAAGCGTTCAATTCAGCCGGAGAGGAATACGGCCGGGATCGGCTGGCTGATGCCGTGCGCCGCGCGCGCACTCTGCCGGCGCGCGAACTGATTGATTTTCTTCACCAGGACTTGATGAACTGGACTGGTGGCCTTGGCTCTCATGATGATGTTACGTTCTTTATCGTGAAGGCGCTGTAAAGATTGAGATCAAACGATGAGCACTGTTCCATCCCCGGGTGAATCGCCGAACCCGCAAACGTCTCTGAACCTGGGAAGCATCCTTCAGAAGATGCTGGCCGTTTCCGACAAGGTCAGCGATCTGATCTTTTCGCCCGGCCGCCCGCCGCAAATTGAACTGGTTGGCAAGCTTCAGGCGGTGGAGATTCCCGGTCTGAATAAACTTTCCGCGCCGCAGACCGCAGGCATCGCGAAAATAATCATCGGTGCTCATGAAGAAGCTGCCCAGAGTTTAGAGAAATATGGGTCTGCAGATCTTTCCTTCAGCGTGCCGAGTCTCTGCCGCTTTCGCGTGAACATCTTCAAGCAGCGTGGCACCCACGCGATCGTGATGCGCGTAATTCCGTCGCGGCCGCCGAACTTTGAGGATTTCAATTTGCCTCCGCAGATGCGCGACATCGTCGAGATCAAGAACGGTATCGTGCTCGTGACCGGCCCCACGGGCAGCGGTAAGAGCTCGACGCTCGCCGCAGTCATTGATCTGATTAACGAGACGAAGTACTACCACATCGTCACGATCGAGGACCCGATTGAGTTTTTGCACACCCACAAAAACTCTACGATTCACCAGCGCGAGCTGCATTCGGACACGCCAAATTTTGCGTTGGCCCTGCGCGCCGCCCTGCGGCAGGCGCCCAAAGTAATCCTCGTCGGCGAAATGCGCGATCGCGAAACCATTGAAGTAGCCATGGAAGCCGCCGAGACAGGCCACCTGGTGCTTTCGACTCTGCACACCATCGACTCTGCGAAAACCGTCGAGCGCATCATCGGTGTTTTTCCCAAAAACGAAGAACAAATCATCCGCACCCGGTTGGCGCAGTCTTTCCGTTACATCATCTCGCAGCGCCTTTTGCCCCGGGCCGATGGCGCCGGCCGGGTGGCCGCGATTGAGATTCTCAAAGCAACGTCACGCACGCGCGAATACATCGAACGCGGCGAGACCGAGGGCAAATCGCTGCTCGACGCGATGGAACAAGGCGAGGTTGAAGGCATGCAGACCTTCGACAGCGTGATTGAAGGAATGATTCGCGCCGGCACGGTGACCAAAGAAGATGGACTCGCCTACGCGTCGAATTACGGCAACCTGCTGCTGCGCCTGTCCGACCTCGGCGAGGGCGGTGGCGCAAAAAAAGAAGCCGAACCGGCCGTTCCGTCGATGCTGGATATGATCGAACCGTAAGGGGCGGTTCTGTAAGCGACAAGTCAGATGTTCCGAAGTTTACGACGTCGTCGCTCTCCACTGATTGTCTGCGAGTTGATGCTCGCAGCGGCGCTCGTCCTCAGCTTTATCCCCGCTTCAGCTTCAGTCACGTCAATTCAGTCAAATCAGAGTCTGCGCTTCGAGCTGCCGGGTAACGGAAATCTGCGCGTCGAAAATTTCCGCGGAGTTGTCATGGCTGAAGTGTGGAGCGAGCCATACGTTTCCATCGCTGCCGTCACGGATACCGGCGAAGCGATTCGCTCGCCGGCCATCATCGAGTCGTCGGACAGACTGCTCTCAGTTCGAGTGCCTCGAAGCCCGGCAAAAGCGCACGTCAACCTTGAGCTCCGAATTCCAGCGCGGACTCACGCTGCGATCTTCACGGGCAACGGTTCAGTCGAAGTGCGCGGGCTGCCTGCAGCTTTGCTAATCCAAACTGTCTCCGGCGAGATTCGCGTTGACGTTCCGGACTCGGCGAACGCGACGCTGGTCGCAGAGTCGCGAACGGGGAACGTTTCTTCTTCAGTGCCGAACGCTGCGGCTTCCCAGTCCCAAAGGCCGCAATTGCGCGCGCGTTTAGGCAAGGGAAGCGGCGCGGTCCGCTTGTTCTCGCAGGCGGGCAACATCGTTCTTGGCACGCAGACGCAGGCTGCCGAGCCCCCGGCGCGTCCGCAGACTATCGCACCTGAACGGCGTGAGACCTTGTCTGTGCCGGCGGCGACGCCTCCGGCGGATCGGCCTCAGCTAATCGGCGCGGGTGAGCAAAAACCAGGCGCGGGAACTCCGGCGCGCCCCTCTTCAACTCCGGAAGAAGTTTCAGAAGACGACGTGATTCGCGTGGATACTGAGTTGGTCAGCGTCAACGTGAGCGTCGTCGATCGCGGTACGAACCGCGGAGTCAACAACCTAAGCAAGGGTGATTTTCGTCTGTACGAAGATAACGTCACGCAGGAGATCCTTCATTTTGAGTCTTCTTCGGCGCCCTTCAATCTGGTTCTGCTCATCGATCTTTCCGGTTCGACGGCGAAAGTCGTCGAGTTGATCAAATCGGCGGCCTCTCACTTCGTTGACGCGGCACGACCGTCTGATCGTATTGGTGTGATCACATTCGCGGGCGACCAGGCCGTAGTATCGCCGTTGACGACGGACCGCGCGGCTCTCCATCAACGGATTAACGAGATCAGGCGGCCCGACGGCAGTACAAAGCTCTACGATTCGCTCGCGTTCGCAATGCAAGACGTGGCGCGCCAAACCAGGGACTCGCGGCGAAACGCGATCGTGGTGATTAGCGACGGGATGGACAGCACGCTGCCGAACGTGACCGGCGAAGGCTCGACGCTTTCGTACGACGATCTAGTCCGGCGCGTCAAAGAGTTCGATGGAGTCATTTATTCGATTTGGGTAAAGACGCAGAGCTATACTCCCTTGAGTGTCAACGACATCCAACAGGAGACGTGGGACGATGGTCATGATGACATGAAGGAAATCGCTGACGAAGGCGGCGGCGCGTTCTACGAGTGTTTGAAGTTGGAGGATCTCGCGGGCTCTTACGATCGAGTGGTCGCGGATTTGGGGACGCTTTACACGCTCTCATACCGGCCCACCAACAAAGCTCGTGACGGTTCATGGCGCGCGATTCGAGTGACCGTAAGTCGCCAGGGGGCAGTCGCTCGCGGTAAGCGCGGTTACTTCGCAAACTGAGGCTTTAATTGACTGGACAGGAGCATTGACGGTGTTATAATCACGGCACCTTAAGTCAACGGCCCAAAGCCCTCTCCCCAGAGGAGTTCGTCAATGAGGAATCCAAAACACATCGTCATCATATCTGTTGCTCTGCTGTGCGCGATGCTGCCTTCGCTGGCTGCCGCGCAGAACCGTGAGCGATTCGGAATCTCGGCTAAGGCCGGCGGCGTAAACACTGTCGTGGGGACGGTTAGGGTCACCCGAAAAGAACAGCAGCCGCAGGTGCTTACGAAGACGGATAATCTAGCCGCCGACGAGACCGTCACGACGGGCTCCTCGAGTAATGCGGAAATCCTGCTGAATCCTGGCTCGTACCTCAGGCTGGGCGAGAACAGTGAATTTCAATTTGAGGACATCTCGCTCGATAACCTGCGTCTGCGTTTAATGAAGGGCAGCGCGATTATCGAAGCCACCGGCGTGGCTGACATGGATTTGGGGATCAAAATCGCTACTGACCACGGCGAATTCACGATTGTTCGTAGCGGGGTCTATCGTATTGATGTGCGGCCGGGCTTTGCGGAATTGGCGGTGAGAAAAGGCCGCGCGAGTTTCGGGCCCAACAAGACGGATATCGTCAAAGGCGGAAAGGTCGTAACCCTAACAAACGGCGTCGCCGCTGTCGCTAAGCTGAACAAGGGCAAAGACGCGTTCGATGCCTGGAGTAAGCAGCGCGCGGAATTTCTGGCCCAGGCCAATGCCAGGTTAATGAACCGGAGCTTCAACGGTTATCTCTCAAGCTTCAGCGGTTGGGATTCATGGTTCTGGGGGCCGCGACGCTTTGGTCTTTGGACATACAGTCCGCGGGCAGGCTGCTATACATTCCTGCCTTTCTATTACGGGTGGTCGTCACCGTACGGCCATTACTATGGTAGCTATTATTGGCGTGGTGCCGGATGCTGTAATGGCTTTAATAACCCAGGAACCACTATCGTGGGAACGCCCAACGGGTCCGGAAATAATCCAACAGGAGGCAATCCGACGGGACCGACGTCCGGCGGGGGGCCTACCAGAGTTTGGAATCCACCAAGTTCAGGACCGGGACCATCGCCCGGCATTCCGCGCGAACCTGATGCAGGTGGCATCCGGATGGTGAACAAGCGCCAAGACCCCTAGCGGTCGCGCAATTAGCTTCGCCGTCCAAAGAACTGTTGAAGCTCTTCATTTACAATCGCCAGGATCTCTGAACGCGGCAAGCCCGCCAGCGCCAAATGTGTGAGGCTGGCGCGCAAAGGCTTGCGCAGTTCAGCCTCGCTCTGCTGCGAAAGCTGCCGAGCCGCAACAAAAGCACCCGCCCCGTGCCGCACCCGAACGAACCCTTGCTTCTGTAACTCACGGTATGCGGCAGCAATCGTGTTCAAATTTACGCCCAAGTCGTTCGCGATTTGCCGAACAGGTGGCAAAGCAACGCCCTCTTCCAACTCACCGCGCGCGATAAGTGTCTTGATTTCCTCAGCAATTTGGCGATAAACGGGACGGCGGTCGGCTTCGTCAATCGTAATGTACATAGTTGCTAGACACTATACAATATTCGTCAAGTCCGCATGGGATTAGTCCCGGGGGCGAGGTGATCGGCGAGATTAAGCGCTGAAACTGCGACGCCTTCGAGTCCAGGGCTCGCCGAAGCGGTGTCTCCCACCAGAAAGAGGTTCGGGAACGGCAGCACCAGCGTCGCCCGGCGATCGATTGCGCTCGGGGCCCCGATCATCCCTAATCTGCGCCGCGTTGTTTCATAGACAGTTTGCGGAGTGCTGGTTTCAATTACTTCAATTGAATCGCCAAGCTGAGGCAGCCCCTGATGCAGTTTTGTCCACCACGATTCCAGCAAGGCCTGGTCTTTTTCTTCGTGCCAGGAATGGTCTTCGTGAAAAGAGAACCATTCGTCGGCTTGAGTGAACGCCATCGCGGTGAGTGCCCGCTTTCCTTCAGGGGCCCCCGTGGTCAACCCGCTCGCCAGACTCAGCATTAGTTGCTGGTTTTCCGGATCGTACTCCTCACTCTCTAAGTCGAAGAGCAGCAATGTGCGTGAAGCAGGAAGCTTTTCGATCGCACCTTCTTCGATGGCAAGAAAAATCAGATACGCGCCCCACGCGGTGAGCTTCTTCAGTTCGCCGGCAATGTCTCGCGGCGTGCGGCTCGGGCCAACAAGTTTTCCGTATGTGTCCCAGATGGTCAGGTTGCTGATGATCGCGTGCTTTGCGATTACGCGTTCGCCACTTAACAAATCCACTCCGACTGGCTTCCCGTCAGTCCCGTAAGCCAAGCGCAGCACAGGTGAATTCACTCGGAGCGATCCCCCGCTCGCTTTCAGACTTTCCGAAAGTCGGTCGCCCAGAGTTTGGGCCGCGCCATCGATTGACCACAGATCACCGGTGGCCAATCGAAGCGCCGCACTCGCGCGCGGCAATGAGCAACCATTGCTCGTGCACTGCGTAAAAGTTTGCAACTGCGCATCTATGAACCAGCGAAACTGACGCGACGTACCGTCGAGCAATTCTGCCGGCGCTGAGGCACCGGCGCCAGATTTGATCTCGCGAAGAAAACGAATACAGGCGTCGGCACAATCCGTGAACACAGATGCGATTTCCGTTTCGAGCGCGGCGTGATCCGGGGAAACCTGGACATCATGACCGTCGGGCAAACGAACGACGTAGTTCGGCGAGAGTTTAGTTACGCCCGGTGCGGGAACCGGCAACTGGGAAAAGATTCGCTCCCAGGTGCCATCAGCCTCCCATCCTGAATAGACTCCGCATGTCGGCTCGAAAGTGTAGCCAAGGTGTTCAAAATTCGCGACGCATCCACCGACTTGCGATTGCCGCTCAAAGACACACACGTCTACGCCCCTTGCGGCCAGCAATGCGGCCGTCGTTAAGCCGCCAATGCCGGCGCCGACAACGATGACCTCGCACTCCGTCACAACATTCCGAGAAGCCACCAGACGATGGTCGGAGTGACGTCCGGCGGCGGACTTTCAGCGTTCAACCGAAACAAAGCCTGGATGACAATAAGGACAGAACTAATGCCGTTGAAGACCAGGTGAATAACGTAGCAGGGGAGCAGTCTGCCGGTGCGGGCGCGTACGATTGTGAGTACGAGACTGAGCATAGTGATCGCAGAAATAACACCCAGATTTGCCCGGTACTGAGGGATGTGCGGGAGCGCAAAACTTAAAGTTACGACTATGACCGCGATTTTCGATCCGGTCAGCTGCTGCCAAGCAGGAAACAGAATCCCCCGATAAATAATCTCCTCAACGAGAGGGGCCGTCGCGACCGCCAGAAACGCAAGGATCAGCGCCGCGGCCTTTGAACTCTTAATAATCTTGTCGATATCGGTTTCTTTTCCGCCAAAGGCGAATGTTATCGCCCACGCCAGAGCAAACAAAACGACGGCCAGCCCTATAGGCTTAAGTATTGAAGTTCGGCTGCCCCACTGCCATCGCAGCGCCTCTTTAATAGGGATTTTTCCGAAACGCGTAGCTACTGCCCACGCGATGCCGAGGGTGATTAGATGAGCGGGTAGAATCCCCGACACCAACAAAATCACTAGCGTTTTGTCTGCGAGCAGAGCTTCTGGTGAGAGTTGAGCTCCTTGATAACGGTAGATTAGGTAAGGAACTGCCAGAATCTGTGGCAGGACAAGCAGGGCAACGCTTAGGATCCACGCAGCGAGAGCGACGAACAACTCCCACAAACGTTGCGACAGCGATCTACTTGATCCGTCGTCGCGCGATGCGGAAGCTGTTTGTGCAGGTTCTTGAGGTGCGGACTCTTCGGGTGTGTTCACGCGGCAGCAGTTTAGCGCATGAACCGAGGGAGCGCTACGCGTACGTTGTTATTCCTGGTCGTTGGGAGACTCGCTCTTCTTGCCGTTGTATTGATCGAGCTTTCGATAGATTGTCTTGCGGCCAATGTTCAGGAGTTTCGCGGCGCGCGTTTTATCGCCGGACGTATAATCCAGCGTGGCCTCGATCGCTTGCCGTTCGATTTCGTCCATCGATGACGGAAGATC
>DASUTF010000408.1:0-2056 GCA_036374695.1 Pyrinomonadaceae bacterium | reverse complement strand
TAAAGATGACGAAGAAAGTCTTGACGATTACTCCGATGGCTCCGCCCAGGAGTCCGATTGACTGACCAACAATAGCGCTGCCCATTCCTTTCAACTGATCGCCGAGAAACTGACCTGAACGCAGCGACTGGATATTGACGTACCGTTCAAGCCAACCAACTATTCGCCCAGTCGACGGGGCGTTCGGGTCGAGTGCGGCGGATATTTGCCCTGGCAGGTGCTGTGCTGCTTTGGTGAATTCGGCCGTCAGAGCGACAACCACAAATGCGAGCGGCGCGACCACCGCGATTGTGACAAGCAAGGACGAAATCACCGCGCTCAAACCCGGACGGCCAAGTCGTTTCGTTAGACGTTGGTGCACCGGATAGAAAACAATCACCAGCACCGCCGCCCACAGCAACACGTCCACGAACGGACGCAGCATAAGCCAACAAAGGTAAATTGCTAGTGCCGTCGCCACCAGCAACGCCCACCCTCGGGTTTGATTAACCTGCTGCTTCACTATGAACTCGCTACGCTATGGTACCCGCATTCTCAGGTGGACGCCCGCATAGTCGCGGAAAGGTTCAGCAAAAAAAGGTGCGAGTGAGCCTTTGGATGTTATCGTAAACGTTCATCCTTTCTTCATTCGCCGCGACGATATTTCGTCGAGGGTGGCGCTTAGCTGAACTCCGCGATGCAATGAACTTGAAGATCACAGCGAAATTTGCCGCCCATCAATGCATAACCCGCAGGCGTCTCCCATGCTTTCAGCAGACGCTCGGCCCGCTGCAATTCTGGCGGCCGCGCTTCGGCAAGCAGTTCGGCATCGATCGACTCGGTTCGGGGAAGGTCCGGCGTTTTCATTAATCCTTACTTACTCTCTTTCGCTGGCCGAGTTGTCTTCGTCTCGCCGTGTCCGCGTCACATTGTGGAGCAGCACAACTCGATGTGGATACGGTATGTCGATTCCGGCTTTGTCCAGCGCCAGCTTGATCCCGGTTACGACGCGATCGCTGACTTCCAGAACGTTGAACTGGTGTGATTCCGTCCAGAAGTAAACATTGAAATTAACCGAGGAGGGCGCGAGCTCAGTGACATAAACCCACGGTCCGGGTTGCTCTAAGACGCCTTCAGTCTTTTTAAGCACCTGATGAATGATCGAGCGCCCGCTCTCGATTGAGTCGGGATAGCCGATCCCGACACCGAGGCGAATACGCCGGGCGCTATACGCGCTACGCACCAGTAAGGCATTGGTATAGATCTGGGCATTTGGCAAGACGGCCCGCTCGCCGTCGTAGGTCCTAAGCCTGGTAGAGCGCGCGGTGATCTCTTCGACCGTGCCTTCGTATTCGCCCGCTTTGATCTCGTCACCGACAACGAACGGGCGGCGCCAAAGGATCAGCAGTCCGGCGAAAAAGTTCTGAAGTACGTCCCTAAAGGCGAAACCGATTACGATTGAGGTGATGCCAAGCCCTGCAATCAGATCCACCGGCCTGAAAGTGGGAAAGATGATTACCGCGGCGACAAACAGACCGAGGACTGTGCCGAAAGCCGAGGCCAGTCTTCCCAACAAGTCTGACAGGGTCAGATCGAAACGCGTTCGCCGTCCGGCTGTAGTCAGCGCGATTTTCACCAGTCGTCCGGCAAGCACGAACAATAGCAACGCGACAAGCGCCACCATGATGTAAGGAAGTCGCGCCAGCAGCTCGTACCAAAGGCCGCGAATTGTGTACCAAACGAAACTCAGATCGAAATTTGCTGGGGCGCGAGGTGTGGGCGTTTGCATATAAAGATTGAACATTGGTTTGAATTCCCAGACATACCGCGTTGCCGTCCGGCTACAACCTGACATGGCTGTTGCCGGTCAGATCCTGCGCAACCGCTAGTCAACAAAATCAATGCAATCGAAACCATCCAAAGAACGTTCTCATTTGTGATCCTGCCTAAAAATTTTATTGCGGCGATGTGTTACCCAGAACTTTGCGATAACCGGCATAAAGTTCCGAAAGCCGATCCGCCGCGGCTGGATCGCTGCGCGCAAGGAGTGTAATCGAGTCGTCACGCTGCGCGAGTA
>DASUTF010000407.1:0-6500 GCA_036374695.1 Pyrinomonadaceae bacterium | reverse complement strand
TACAACGTCAAGGCGATGTTTCGCGCTTGCTGGCGAGATTTCGCTCAGCTACAATCGTCGGTTCTGCGCCTCGCCAAATTCTTGTCTGTGGCGCTCGACTTTGTTTAGAGCAATGGCAATTGATCGCATCAGCGTCCGTGGCGCCCGCCAGCACAACCTGAAAAATATCGATGTTGATATCCCGCGCGACAAGCTGACCGTCATTACCGGCCTGTCCGGGTCGGGAAAATCCTCGCTGGCGTTCGACACGATTTACGCAGAAGGCCAGCGTCGCTACGTCGAATCGCTGTCGGCATATGCCCGCCAGTTTCTCGATCAGCTCGAAAAACCTGACGTAGATTCGGTGGAAGGCCTCTCGCCGGCGATCTCGATCGAGCAGAAGACCGTCGCCCGCAGCCCGCGTTCAACTATCGGTACCGTCACCGAAATCTACGACTACCTGCGCCTGTTGTTTTCGTCGGTGGGACTTCCGCATTGTCCGCAGTGCGGTGCGCCAATCACGCGCCAAAGTGTCGATCAGATACTGCAAGACGTGCTCAGTCTTCCTGAAGGCGAGCGCGTGATGGTTTTGGCGCCGATCGTGCGAGGTCGTAAAGGCGAGTTCAAGAAAGAGCTCGCCAAGCTCGCGCGCGACGGCTTCATTCGGGCCCGCATCGACGGCGAGTTACGCGCACTGGATGAAGACATTCGGCTGGACAAGCGGCGCAACCACACAATCGAAGCAGTCGTTGATCGGTTACTGATCAAGCCGGGAATAAACGATCGGCTCGGCGAATCGATTCGCACGGCCTTGAAATTAACAAGCGGCGCTGTGGTTGTGTCGGTGGTTGACGGGGAAGAGAAGCTCTACTCGGAAAAAATGGCGTGCGTGAATTGTGGCATCAACGTGCCGCCGCTCGAGCCGCGCTCCTTTTCGTTCAACTCGGCGTACGGCGCGTGCCGCAATTGCCACGGCCTGGGAACGGTTGTGGAGGTGGATCCCGCGAAGCTAATTCCGAAGCCGGAACTGACGGCCGAAGAGTTGCCCTTTGCCGAAGCCGACAAAGCTGGTACCGCGTACCTGCGCAGCGCGCTGCTTGCCCTGATCGCGCATTTTAGAGGCGACGCGAACGTGCCGTTTCTGGATCAGCCTGAGCAGATTCGCGAGGCGTTCTTCCACGGAGTGGCCGCTTCAATCAAATTCCGCCAGGGCCTCTACAGTTACAAGGGGCCCTGGAAAGGGGCGTTGCCGTGGTTGCGCGAGCGTCTGAATGAGCCGCCCAGCGAAAAGATTAGGGCCGCGTTGGAAGAAATGGTTTCGCCGGCGGTTTGCTCTGAGTGCGACGGGCGTCGTCTGCGATCGGATTCGTTGGCCGTGCGCGTCGGCGGACGCGGCATCGCGGACTACACGAACATGACGATCGAAGACGCCATCAAGGCTTTCGATCAAGTGAAGCTGGACAAGCGGTCACAACAGATTGCCGGCTTGATCATGCAAGAGATCCGCAGTCGCCTGCGATTTCTCGACACGGTGGGGTTGGGATACCTGACTTTGGATCGGCCTTCGGCGACTCTGTCCGGCGGCGAAGGCCAGCGGATTCGTCTGGCGACGCAAATTGGATCTCAACTTCGCGGCGTGTTGTACGTTTTGGACGAGCCTTCAATCGGACTGCATCCGCGTGACAACCGGCGTTTGTTGGATACGCTGATCGCGTTGCGCGATCTGGGAAACACGGTTTTAGTGGTTGAGCACGATGAGGAGACCATTCGTCGCGCCGACTACGTTGTCGATCTTGGTCCGGGCGCGGGCACGCACGGCGGAATTGTGGTGGCGCGCGGCACGGCCGAGGATGTGGCTCACAACCGCGACTCGGTCACGGGTCTCTACATCAGCGGCGAAAGGAAGATCCCGATTCCGCACCATCGGCGTCTGCCAAACGGGAAAGCCATCACGATTCGCGGCGCTCACCACAACAACTTAAAGGACATTGATGTCTCTTTTCCTTTGGCCTTGCTGACTGTCGTCACCGGCGTCTCTGGTTCTGGCAAATCTACTTTGGTCCAGGACATCCTCTATCGCGCGCTGGCGAAAGAACTCTATGGTTCGCTCGCTGAGCCGGGCGCGCATCAGGCGATCGACGGGCTCGAGCATCTGGACAAAGTGATCGAAATCGATCAGTCCCCAATTGGCCGGACGCCGCGTTCAAATCCCGCGACATACACCGGTTTGTTCACCCCGATTCGCGAGCTGTATGCGATGCTGCCTGAATCACGCGAGCGTGGTTATAAACCCGGCCGCTTCTCGTTCAATGTCAAAGGCGGACGCTGCGAAGGCTGCGAAGGCGAAGGCTTGAAGCGAATCGAAATGAATTTCCTGCCGGACGTTTACGTGCTGTGCGACGTGTGCCGTGGCGCGCGTTACAACCGCGAGACGCTTTCGGTGCAGTACAAAGGCAAATCGATCGCAGAACTGTTGGACACAACGGTCGAAGAAGCCCTGCCGCTGCTCGAGAACGTGCCGCAAATCAAGCAAAAGCTTCAGACGCTGCTCGACGTGGGACTTGGCTATATAAAGCTGGGCCAGGCGGCCACGACCTTGTCAGGCGGCGAAGCGCAGCGAATCAAACTGGCCAAGGAGCTGTCGAAACGTGCGACCGGCAGAACGGTTTACATACTCGATGAACCAACCACGGGTTTGCACTTTGCCGACGTTCACAAACTGCTGGATGTGCTGCAACGCCTCGTCAGTCTCGGCAACACGGTCATCGTCATCGAGCACAATCTCGACATTATCAAGAGTGCGGACTTCATCATCGATCTCGGACCGGAAGGCGGCACGCACGGCGGGCGGGTGGTCGCGTGCGGAACGCCGGAGGAAGTTGCGGCCGTGAGGCGATCGCACACGGGTCAGGTCCTCAAGCCGCTGCTCAACGGGAACGCGAAGCGCAACGGCGCGAAAACGAGTTCGGAACCGGCGCACATTGCCGAAGAAAGCAAGAAGGTCGCGTGATATACTTCAAGCCTTGGCTCATATGCAACCGGTCGAAACAATTAAGACGGTGAGACTCGACAAAACGGCGTTCACCGTCTTTTCTTCATTCGAAGAAGCCGACGCAGCGGATCGCGCCTATTGGCACTCGCGAACACCTCTGGAAAGGCTCGAAGCTCTGGAACTCATGCGGCAATCCGCCTATGGCTATGACGATCCGACTGCAAGCAGACTTGAAAGAGTTCTTGAGTTTGCTCGCCTCAAATAAAGTCGAATACTTATTAATTGGGGGGTACGCAGTAGGTTATTACGGCTATCCGCGCCCGACCGGCGACATGGACGTCTGGGTTGCAATGACCCCGGAAAATGCAGAGCGGCTCGTTCGAACGTTTGCCGATTTTGCTGTCAGCGTGACCGCCGAAAAATTTCTTGAGGAAACAGCGTCGTCCGCATGGGTGTTCCACCTTTTCGGCTTGAGGTGCTGACGACGATTGATGGCGTTGATTTCAAAGAATGTTATCAGAGGCGTAACCGCGCGAAGATCGACGGCGTGGATGTTGACCTGATCGGCCTGTCTGACTTGCGTAAGAAACAAGCGGCCAGTGGTCGGCTGAAAGACCTGAGTGACCTGGAGAACCTGCCCCCAGCCAATGACTGATCGTATTTCAACCATCGTCGCCGATAGCATCGGAACGAAGCACCGCTTTTTCGCTGCGCACAGCTCCGAAGTTGAGCGCGCGGCTGAGATGATCTCTGCGACGCTTGCGTCGGGCGGAAAGCTGCTCATCTTTGGCAATGGCGGATCCGCGGCCGACGCGCAGCACATTGCCGGCGAGCTGGTTAATCGTTTTCTTCAGGAGCGCAAGGCGCTGCCGGCGATTGCGCTGTCAACAGACGGCGGCGTACTCACGTGTATTGCCAACGACACCGGATTCAAAAACGTCTTTGCGCGACAGATCGAAGCGCTGGGGCGCGCAGGCGACGTCTGCTTGGCGATTTCAACGTCGGGCCAGTCAGAGAACATCGTCGTCGCTTGCGAGCAGGCGCGGTCGCACGGAATCAAAGTCATCGGCTTATTGGGCCGCGATGGTGGAAAGGTTGCGCCACTTTGCGACCTGGCGTTAGTTGTTCCCAGCGACGACACGCAGAGGATTCAAGAGACACACAACTTGATCGGTCACATCTTGTGTGAACTGATCGAATCGACTTTGTTTCCGATCTGAAGTCAGAACCACCGCGGTAGCGGGTGGCTATTCGTTGAACTCTTACGGCCTCGGCAACTATGTTCAACCACCCGCTACCGCAGGTGGTTCTGACTTCCTAACATCCAATGTCAATCTACGACTCCAAGCCCATTAGCCTTGAAAAGGTGAAAACCTATCCGTTGGCTTCGCGCCCCAGCAAAGTAACTATTCAGGATTTCGCGAAACCAATAACGGGCGACTCGACGTTAAAGGATTACCTTTCGTCCCTGCCGAACATTCTGGCCGTTCAAAATCTGCGTGAGCTTGCGTCGCGTATGCACCGGGCGCGCGGTCTCAAGAAGCCGATTATCTGGGGTCTTGGCGGGCATGTGATTAAGACCGGTCTGGCGCCGGTTATCATCGACCTGATGAAACGCGGGTTCGTCACAGCAATTGCCGGCAACGGATCGGTTTTAGTGCACGATGCAGAGATAGCGATGGTTGGTTCCACTTCGGAAGATGTTGACGCAACGCTTGGGGAAGGGATTTTCGGGGGCGCTGACGAGACCGGAAAACTTCTGAATGACACTGCACGGAGCGGTGCAAGCGAAGGCATAGGTTTGGGCGAAAGTGCAGGCCGCGCGTTGATGGAAACTAAGCCGCGATATGCTGAACACTCGCTGCTATGTGCGGCTTACCAAAACAAA
This sequence comes from Pyrinomonadaceae bacterium, assembly GCA_036374695.1. Lineage (GTDB taxonomy): Bacteria > Acidobacteriota > Blastocatellia > Pyrinomonadales > Pyrinomonadaceae > UBA11740. Next base: position 1,641 of record DASUTF010000407.1, on the reverse strand, counting down.
ATTCCGTTCACGGCATTCATCACGATTGGCGGCGACATTGCCCACTTTCACCCGAGCGCTGATGGCGGTGCCCTGGGTGCAGGTTCGCACACAGACTTTCGTTTACTGGCCGAGATAGTCCGCGAAATGAATGGCGGTGGAGTTTATCTGAATGTAGGTTCAGCGGTGACACTGCCGGAGGTGTTCTTGAAATGCGTGACGCTGGTGAGAAACCTGGGACACGAGTTGCGCGACATCACGACCGCGAACTTTGATTTCATTCAATCCTACCGGCCGCTAACAAACGTTGTGCGGCGGCCCACGGCCGACGGCGCGGGCCAGGGATATGCCATCACCGGCCATCATGAGCTAACTATTCCACTGCTGGCGGCGGAGCTGATTAGCGGAAAAGCGGGAGAATAGCTCAGCTCAACAACTTCGCCCCCCCGGCACGAGTCGTCGCTTTTGCCGCGCCGCACAGCGGGATATATAATCCAGCTTCCCCCGAACACGGTTACAGCTCAGAAACTTCCGTCGAAGTTTCAGACTATGGATAACGGTAAACTCGAACATTTCAAAAAACTGCTGTTGGCTGAATTGCGTGAGCACGCGCGCCATGTGAGCGAAGATCAGGCCAGCGCTCTCGAACTCGCCGCCGACGACGCAAAGGAGAGCGCTGACCTGGCTTTGCGCGATCTAATGAGCGAGATGGTGCTGAAGCTGGGCGACCGGGAATCGCAGATGATCGCCGACATCGACCAGGCGCTGCTGCGAATGGAGGAGGGCTCTTACGGGCGCTGCACAAAATGTAACAGGCAGATCGACGAGCGCCGGCTGGAGGCTTTGCCGACGGCCCGTTACGACGCGTCATGTCAGGAAGCAGTCGAGGCTGGAAGTGGCGAAGCGAGACCGACACTTTGACGAACTAAACGAGTTAGCTTAAGCCTGACCGCCCAGTCTCTTGCGGTAATCTTCACCTTCAATCACGACCGTTTTGCACATCTCATAGAGCCGCGACCGCAAGGGGACACCGATTCGATCCTCGAGTATCTCGCCTTCCTTCTCGTTCTTGCGAGAATCCGAAAAGTTCGTGGTGAAGATGGTCAGACGTTTCTCGTTGTAGCGGTTGTTGATGATTTGCATCATCGTGTCGCGCACCCAATCGGTCGGTTTGGACGCGCCGAGTTCATCCAGCACCAGAACTTCGGCCTCAAAGACGGGCGCCAGCACCGTCAACTCAGAGTTCTGCGAGACTGGATTGTAAGAGTCCTGGATCTGCCGCAAGAGCGCGCCAAACTGATAGAACAACCCGCGCGCCTGATAACGCGAAATCAACTCGCGGAGAATTGCTACTGCCAGATGCGTCTTGCCGACGCCGACCGGGCCCGTGAGCAGCAGCCCGCGGCCCGCAAGCGACAGGTAATCGTCGATGATGATCTGGGCTTCCATCTTGGCGGCCCACTTTGAAAGTTCGTCATTCGCAGCTTCGTATCCCTGGATTGTGCAGTGCTGATACCGCGGCGGTATTCGGGCGGATTGTAAGAGCCGGTCACGATTGTCGGGTGACTGGCATCGGCAACGGCGCGCGCCTTCGCCCGTGACGACTTCCATCCCACTGCCGAAACAGTGAGGACATTCTGAGGATGTCGAGGCCTCTGTAAA
>DASUTF010000406.1:0-20603 GCA_036374695.1 Pyrinomonadaceae bacterium | reverse complement strand
CCTTCAGTCACGATAATCACGACGTGATAGAAGACGGGTCCTTCCTTGTCGCGACCCAGGCTGCAGGCCAAAACTTTGCCTGGATACTTGCTAGTGGCGACTTGAATCGCGCGATCCATTGAGATGTTTGCGCCCTGGGCCAGCTCAGCCTGCCGTCGCGCTCGCTCGTCCTGCACCAAAGCTTCCCGATCTTTGCGGATGCGCATGTCGCGAACGGCACTCTCATAACCGGCGCCGGCGCCGCTGCCCTGATCACTCGCATACCCGACGCCTCCACTGCTGCCCTGACCACTCGCATACCCGACGCCTCCACCGCTGCCCTGACCACTCGCATACCAAACGCCTTTTCCGTCGCCCTTTCCTTCGCCATATCCCATCACTTCGACGTGCTTGTTTTGCGTCGAGAAATAGAACTCAACCAACAGCGTCTCAGAAACCGTTTGACCGTCCTTCAGCGCCGGCTCAAAACGCATCTGACGCGCCGCTTCAATGGCTGCCTGGTCCATCGAAGGATAGAGCGACTTCCGAATCTTTATCTCCTGAGGATTGCCTTCGCGATCTACAACCATGGTGAGCACAACTGAGCCTTTGATGTTCTTATCCCGAGCATCGGTGGGATAGATCGGCTCGACGCGGCGAATGACCCTGGGTTTCCGGGTCTCACGATATTGCTGTTCCAACAGTTTTTGAGCTTCGACGTACTTCTGGGCGTCGCGCATCTGCGACGATTCCTGGTACTTCGCCAGCAGTTCAGAAAATCTCTTGTAAGCCTCACCGGCTTTCTCAGAGTCAGATCCTTTTTGCTGTTGATACATTTGCAGAAGCCGCCGGTGCTCTTCCAGGTTCTGCTGGACTTCCTTTAGTTTGGCGTCGGCCTCAGCCCTGGTTTTCGGGTCCAGTTGTTGGTTCTGCTGTACGAGCTTTTCATGCTCTTCAAGAGACCGCTGGACCTCTCGCAACCTGACTTCAATTTCAGCTCGAGCTGACGAAGTCGCCATGCGCTCTTCTTCTTTCAGCTTCTGAACCTGGGCCAACATTTCCGCGCGTAGTCGTGCTTGTTGTTGCTGTTCATCCTGCTTAGGAACCGGCCCGGCCACTGCGGGATCCTGATGGTTGATTTCAAAACTCAACGCGAGTGGAGTCGCCGCGATACAGGGAACGGCCAAAAGCAGCGAGGCAATCAAGAGCAAGATGTTTTTGCGGCGGCCACTGAGCTTGCGAGATTTGAGCAGAGACATGATTCTTCCCTCCAGGTTATCGGATTCAACAATGCCGATCGTGGTATCGGCGGCCATGCGGGGAGTCAGCGGCGAAGTTCCAATCATCCGCACGAGCGAGCGGGCATACACATCGGGCCGCAATAGTTTTGACGTTACGCGTTCGTCGCAGCACAGTTCGCGAGTTTGCCGGATACGCCTGCGGATCAACCAGGCGGCCGGGTGGAACGACACCGGAAGATAAACGCACTCGTAAATCAGGTTCGTAAGGTAATCGCGGCGCGCGATGTGAACTAGTTCGTGCCCGACGGCGGAGATCAATAGGTTGTCCTCGATTTCATTTAGCAATGATTGCGGCAAAATGATGACGGGACGAAGAACGCCGAGCGTGATGGGAACGGGAATCGAGCTTGAACACAGGACGCGCACTCGTCGCGTCGCTATCGCTCGTCCACAAGTTTCGATAATCGACTTTGCGGATTCAGGGAGTTCTACTTCAAACGCCGCCCCGACGATCCTGCGGGTCTGGCGCCATGCCCGACCAAGCCGCAGCAACGCGTAGAAAACCAACAAGGCATAGATGGCCACAAGCGTTGCGGCGAGACGGGGCTGGACCCGAACCGGTGACGACCAGTTTCGCTCCGGCGCAGTCGCAGCCACTGACGCAGCCGGGACTGTTGATTCTGCCGACTCGATCTCGTCGCCGGACAAGGAAGAAATGCTGGTGATAACCACCGGCACGCTTTCGGTTGTTGGCGACGTGGCGATTGGGACTCGCGGAGGGGCGGTGAAATTGGTCGCGCTGCTGAACACTGGTAGCAAAAAGGTCAGGAACAAGGCGGCCACCCAAACCATGTGGCGATAACGAGCCGCAGTGCCGCCCAAGATGCGGTCGCACAAAGACGCCATTGCCGCAATCAGCAGGATCTGCCACGAAGCATTCAGCAGAAAAGTTAACAGGAATTGCGAAACGGTTTTCACTTCTGTCCCTCTTCTTCCAAAAGCTTTTGCAGGCGCGCCAGTTTCTTCGGTGTTAGGTGCTTTGTCTCAAGCAGACTCATGACCAGACTCTCTGCGGATCCGCCAAACAAACGGTCGAGAATGTCGCTCACGTGTTCTCCCGTGACATGACTGCGGCTGACAATGGGTGTGTAAAAGTAAGCGCGGTCCTTCATCGCACGCTGCACCTTGCTTTTGCGATGCAGAATATTCAAGACCGTCTGCACAGTTGTGTAGGCCAGTTCGCGCTTCAAATTCCGCTGGACAGTCTGGACGTTAGCGGCCCCATGCTCCCAAAGCACATGCATGATTTCCAGTTCAAGCGGAGTCAAATGTTCGGCTTTTCGTCGCGCCAATTTCGGCTGCCTCCTAAGACTTTAGGAGCTTATACGCCCTCCCAATAAGCCTTGTCAACTAATTTTTTAGGAGACGCCTCGCCCGAAGGCTAACCGGGTCGGCTCGCGCTGCTAATCACAGGTGGATTTTCGCTGCACAAGGACTTGGAAGGCCGCGCCCATGCCGTCAGGTTTGATCAGTTCGATGGCATCCCGGTTGAGCTTGAACCGTTCCGCTGGATCGTTGACCACACTTGCGGCGCTCAGCGCTTCAAACACCGCCCCTTCGTCCGTGAGGAATTCGTTCAGCCCTTGAAATCGTAGCGTCTCGAGGCCATGGCGCTGCCCGGCTTCGATGAGCTGGGTCCAATCGACGGTAGTCGTAAGGTCGTACTCTCCCGGGCGCGAGAGAATGTCATCAACGAATTGGTGTCTTCGGAATGCGCGAAGCGTGCCGCTAAATCGATTCGGATCAGAAAGTAACTCGTGGCGTTCCGCGCCATAATCGACGGTGATCAGCAGGCCTTCGCGGATCGACTTTGCCGCCAGTGAAAGGAACTGTTCGGCATGCAGGTTCACTTCGTAAATTTGTCCTTCGGCGAGTTGGAGCTTTATCCGATCGCAGTATTCAGCTAAGGGACCATCGAGTTTGCAGTCCCTCCACGCGAACTTGCCCGCGTTATCCAATGCGACGCGCAACTCTTTTACGCCACGACCGCGGCCGATAACTCGATGAACCGGAAAGGCGTCGAACAACTCATTGGAAAAGATTAGTGCGTGTGGCAGCGGCTCGCGAAGTTCACTCAGCGCACGAAACTGCAAGCGGTCTTTGAAAGGTCCTAATTTGCTGAGCGCTTGCGATTGAGCGTCAGCGCTAACTTCATCAATGATGTATTGGGTGGCGTTAAAGACATTCGGGAAGTTGATTTGCAGACTGCGTAAGACGTCATGTGCGAAGTCTCCCGTCCCGCTGCCGAGCTCGACAATCGTCCAGGACGGCGGGGCACCCAGATCGAAATAAGATTTCATGAAGTAGTTCGCGAAGGCGGCGCCAAACAACGGACTCATCTCAGGCGCGGTCCGATAGTCCCCGTGCCTGCCCTGGCGCACGCGGTCGCGGCGGCAGTAATAACCGTCGCGCTCATCGTAAAGCGCGGTCTTCATCCATTCGTAGAAACTGATCGGGCCGTCGCGGCGGATGCGCTCTCGGAGACGTTCTTCGAGGTTCAATTCTTTTCAGACTCGTTTTTTTCGAGGAGCTTGGTGGTGTGATCGGGGACGCTGGTTGGCGGCACGATCTCAGCTGTGTCCGGGCGCGCGCGCCACGGTTGCGTGTTCACCGCGGGCGGCGGCAGAGCGGACACCCGGGCTTGCGGCAGAGGTGGCATTGCGGGCGGTATATAAGACACTGCCGGCATGTAGGATTTTGGCTTTGCGCCTTCTTCAAAAATCGCGGCGAAGAGCATCCGCAGCGGGCCACCGATAAAACAAATGACCGCGGTCAGAGCGGCAAAGAAACCGAAGATGTCGGAGATGCGGCCATCCGAGAATCCGGACATCACCCCAAAGATCGGAACGAACAGGACGCCAAGCAACATCAGCAGTACGCCTTGTTTGACGCCTTTTCGTTTCGGCGAAATTGTCGTTTCACCTGGCTGAGTTTGATAGTGCGGCAACATGCCGCCGTGTCCCAGCAGATGCATGACGCCTTCCATCGCGAATCCACAGCGAGAGCAGAAGCGCATGGAATCAGTTGCCTGTTGTTGGCCGCACCTGGGACAGAACATAAGGAGAGTTTGGGTCTTATCCGTTCAGCAATTCGTAGATCGTCACAGCTCGCTGGTGATGATGCCTTGCGCGCCGCAAAGTGTCCAGCAAAAAAGGCAAAAGTTGAGCGCTCCCGGCAGGCGTCATGATCTCTTTCGAAAGATCGTCGTCGCTTGCAAAAGAACCAAAGGCGTGGCGGCGCGTCGCCTCAACCTCATCCAGATATTCCAGCACCTTAGCCGGAACATTCAGCGTCTCGGGCAGCGTCCACTCAAACGGATCGTCCCAAAGATTCGCGGTGAGGCCGCCGAAGCTCTGCTCGACCACCGCGGCACTCCGCATAATCTGCTCTCCGCACGACTCAGCCGAGCCGGCTGGCTTCGCGTAGAGCTGTTCACTCGAAATACGCGAGATCAATTCATTCGATCGCAGGTGAAGATCCGCGAACTGCGCATCGAGGCTGTCGATTGCTTGATTCATTGATTCATTGAGTGATTTTAGGGCGGCACGATGAACCAATGTGAAAATGAGACAATCAATCACTTCACGGAGACTTCACTTGCCGCTTTTCTTCCTTGAGACCGAGACCGTAGTTGCGGCCGCCGAATTGTAATCCGGTGTATGCGCGGCCGGAAACGCCAACGCGACTGCCGCGCGCTGGCACGCCGCGCGTGGTCATTACCCAGATACGGCCGGTGCCGTCGTCAAGCTCATAGACGCCGTTGCCAAGCACGCCGTAGCTGTCGGTGACGGTTCCGATCAGACCTACTTCCTTGTTCTGATATTTGCCGGGATCGGCATTGATTTGCGAAATCGTTGTCTTGCTGGGACAAGCCGTCAGCGCGAGCGCAGCGACGAGAATTGCGGAGAGAAAGAAGGCTTTACGAAGAATGTGCATTGCATCTCCTTTCAGTTTCAGAAGCACCGAGGAGAGCAAAGCGATGATATCACCGGGATGCGCGCATGAAAAAACGCGCGGGGTGACTTGCTAGATTTCAACCTTGCTTTCGAACGGCAAGTCCTGCTGCTTGTCGAAGGCGCGGTCGCGCGCTGACACGTACAGCCGCAAAGCCAGCAACAGAATTCCGAAAGCTACAGCGATCCACAGCAGGGCCCAGAATATCGCCGGAACGCCCGTAGCGTTCGCCATGTTCACTGCATCGTTGGGAACAACGGGGGCAAAGGGCGACGAAAGGAAAAAGACGGTCTTCAGATCGAGCAGAGCATTCAGAATGCACTGCACCGCGATCATGCTGACGATAAAGAGGGCGACGCGTTCCCCGGTCCACCGGCCGATGGCGTACAGGCCGAGCGAAATCACCACCCCGGCGATAAACGTGAATGGCACGGCCGCCCAGGAAGAGCCGGGGCCGTTAAAGATCGGCTTAAGAAAACCAAACACGAATGTCAGAAACAGGATCAGGAACGCGCACGAAAAGAGGATGATGCGGGCCGCCGCCGCCCGGCGAATTAAAACGAGCAGGACCGCACCAAACGCCATCGCGCCGAGGTAGCCCGCACTCGAGACAAACATTTGCGAAAACGTACCGCCCTGCGTTGAGTAGACCTCGCCACTGCCGCTCATCGAAACGCTGAGGCTCTGCACCGAATTGCCCGTCAACAAAGCAGCGATGGCATGCCCGCCTTCATGTATGAAAGTGACGAAGATGCGAAACGGATATATGAGGATCTCCGCAAAGGGAATGAACCAGAAGGCGACCGAAACAATCGCGGCGAGCATAAGCATCTTCGCCTGCGGTCGAGCATCATCGGCAAGTCGGTATTTCATAATAAAAGTGGCATAGACTTTCGTCTGTGATCTTCGCTCTGCTGTGACGATCGCCCGCCAGAAGCCACAGACTGAAGTCTATGCTACTGAACGTCAATTGGCGTTGGCTTGTTCCGTTCTCAAGTTTCGCGCCGGTAATCGCCGGATTTGCCGCCCGTTTTCAGCTCCAACCGCAGGTCCGTAATCGTCATCGATTTGTCCAAGGCCTTGCACATGTCATAGACGGTCAGCGCGGCGACTGAAACTGCCGTAAGCGCTTCCATTTCGACGCCGGTTTGGGCATGCGTCGAGACTTCGGCTTCAAGATAAACACCGTCGTCTTTCGTCTCGGCCCGAACGTCCAAATGCGTCAGTGGCAGGGGATGGCAAAGGGGAATCAGTTCGGCAGTTCTCTTCCCGGCCATCACGCCGGCGAGCCGGGCCGTCTCGAGCGGATCACCTTTCGGCGTTTGATGATTGCGAACAGCAGCCACAGTCTGCGAAGACATTTTTACGACTGCCGAGGCAACGGCGCGACGCGCGGTGTTCGGTTTCTCCGAGGTGTCCACCATCCGCGCGCGGCCCTCGTCGTCAATGTGCGTGAGTTGCGCCACTAACCCTCTCTTAATTCGGTTTTCGCGGGCGCCAGATTTCCAGACAGGGAAACTGCGGCGTAGCTCGACTCATTGGGTTTAATTCCAATCGCGGACAGGGTCGCTTCGAGGCTACGGAAAAATCGAATGCGTTCGAGCAGTGGATTCAGCCAGCCGTTCGTGATGCAGTAATTCGAGTCGAAGGGTCTTGTGTGATGAAGATGGTGATGCGCCGGACTCAGGAACACTCTTGAGCGCTGTAGCCGCGAAATCGCCCAGTTAGTCTTTTCGGCATGCGCCCACTTGTGCAGCACATTGGTCGCGACCATTGCCATCGCGAACAGGTTGAAAACGAATGAGAAAGCGGCCTTTGTAAAAGACACATCTTCGTCACTAAGCAGCAAGTAAAGCACCCCGGCCTGAAACGGCGCGGCGACCGTGCACGAGTTGCCAATCGTCAAAACGAGATTGTGAGTACAGATGTCTCGGGCGTACTGATGATGCTGGCGGAACGGCTTGATTAACCAGGGACCAAACAACGGCGTGTCGTCCGACCCATACGTATCGGCGAACCAATGGACCAGACCTGAAACGAAATCCGCCAGGATCCAGGCGATCGGTACGCCGACGACGATCACTACGGCAATGCCAAGCCACCCAAGTTCGCGGGCCGCCAGGTACAAGTTCGCCGCGCAGAGCAACGGAAACGCATACGTCATCACGTGCTCAAGGATCGAGTGCAGCGGGCCCGACTTCTCTTCGATGCCGCTGTAACCCTCTCCGGCCGGCTCGACGGTAGTGGACGAGATCATTGGCTGAGACGGTTGAGAAATCGATTCACGCACGCGCGCGGGTTGCGCCGTCAAGGGACGCTGATTCAAGAGACCTCCAAATCGGACAGCAAAGGTGAAGCCCGCCAGGGCTCGGCTGAAAACGCGTCGAATAATAACTGGAATTTGCTCTTGAAGGTAGTCAGACAGACAGGGAAAGGCATTTGGCGAAGTCACCGGCCGCCAGCGAACCACCCGCGGGTACCATGATTAGGCCGTTTGCACGGGCAAATGAAACAAAGTCTGACGAGCCTCCCCACTTCAGCGGTTCTGCCAGCAGTCTTCCGTCTTCGTCAGTCCGCAAGACCGCAGGCAGGTAGCTATCGCGATCCGGCGAAGCCTTCACGTTTCGCGCCAGGACGGCAGTGACTTCCGGCAACGTTTTCTCCGTTGCGCCTTGCATGGCCCGGAGCGCCGCGCGGGCGAACAGGTTGAATGTGACGGCCACGGAAACCGGATTCCCGGGCAGACCGAATATCAACTTGTCGCAGATCTTCCCAAAGACAGTTGGCTTGCCGGGTTTCAATGCAACTCGCTCAAACAAGATCTCCGCGCCGAGTTCTCTGAACGCTGTTTTGGTGAAATCATAAAGTCCCATCGAAACGCCACCCGAAGTAATCAGCATGTCGCAACGTTCAAGCGTCGCAGCCATTTGCTTCTTCAAAAGCTCAGTGTCATCGCCGGCGAGTGGCAATCGTTCTACCGTCGCGCCGGCGAGTTTCGCGAAAGCCTCGATCGTGTAATTGTTCGAGTCGCGAATTTGATCGCGCGCAGGTTTTTGCTCGACGCTAACGAGCTCGCTGCCGGTAGCCATCACAGCGACGCGCGGCTGGCGCCCGACCTTCACTCTGGCATAACCAAACGAAGCGAGCGTGGCAATCGCTTGCGCACTGATCTCTTCGCCGGCGCGCAGAACCGTCTCGCCCGACCGGATTTCGGCGGCCTGCCTGACGATTGATCGTCCGATCTCCACCGGCTCGAGAATCTCGACGGTGCCTGCTTCGTTCAGTTCGCGCGTTAATTCAACCTGCTGCACGGAATCAGCGCCCTTGGGCACCGGCGCGCCGGTCATAATGCGCACGGCCTCACCGGCTTTCATCTCGTGATGCCACCCGGCGCCGGCGGCTGACTCGCCAACGATGCGCAAACGCGCGGGAGTCGTTTCGACATCCGCGGCCCGCACCGCGTAGCCATCCATCTGCGCCCGATCGAATGGCGGCAGATCGGAATCTGCTACAACATCCTCGCCCAGAATTCTTCCCAACACCTCGCCGATTGGAACCGGCTCAGTGCCAAGTAGCGAAGTCTGCTGCAGAACGATCTGGATTGCGTCTGCGACCGGAATCATCGACGAGAGTCTAAAAGCAAAAGCGGTTGCCCTTCAAATGAAGAGCAACCGCTTCGAGAATGGCGGAGCCGACGGGACTCGAACCCGCGACCTCCGACGTGACAGGCCGGCGTTCTAACCAACTGAACTACGACTCCGCATAAAACATTGCCGATTTTCAATTGCCGATTTTCAATTGAATTCGTCAGCTAACGATCAATCGGCAATCGGAAATTGGCAATCACCAATGTTCTTGGTGGGCGCGGAGGGACTCGAACCCCCAACCTCTTCCTTGTAAGGGAAGCCGTCTACCATTGACATACGTGCCCGTTTTCAAAAATCAGTTCGAAATGACTGCGTCACGACGAACTGCCATCCTAAGGAAAAGCAACGAAGAGGTCAAGACGTGTTCAGCCCCGACAACCCCGGTTACAGCGCTTTTCCCGCTACGTTTTTGCGGCTATAGTTGTGTCACCCCAGCGCTGCTCTGCCCCGCTCAGCAAATGCGATTCTTCATCCCCAGCGTTATCGTCGGTTTGTCGCTGTCCCTGATGTTTGCCGCGACCGCCGCCAACCAGGAGCCGCAGCCAACCAAACAGCAGCGACCGCGCACCGTCGGCCAGGGCAATTCACAGCGCAATTCAAACACTTCACAACCAGCGAACACCGCCGTTGAGGAAGTTGACGAAGGCGATATCGTCCGCGTCGAGACCCAGCTCGTCTCGGTGCCCGCGGTGGTGACGGATAGAAATGGACGACCGCTCGCCGGGTTGAAGCTCGAAAACTTCGCGGTCATGGAAGACGGCAAGCCGCAGACTCTGACAAACTTCGCGACGACAGAAACGCCTTTCGAGATCGCCTTGCTGCTCGACACTTCGGGTTCGACGCGTGAAGACCTGGGATTGATTCGCGATGCCGCGAACGCTTTCATTGCCGCTCTGCGCCCGGGAGATCGCGTGGCAATCGTCGCCTTCAAGAATCGCCAGGACGATGGCATACCGATGGCCACGGTCGACTTGCGCTCGAGCCTCACGGACGATCGTGGGGATTTGCGTGTCGCGATTGAAAGTCTCGGCACCAGTAATGGCACGCCGTTCTACGATTCGCTGGCCGAAATCAGCAAGCAGGTATTTCGCGAACCGCCCCGTGAGGAATTTCGCGGCCGCCGGGCCATCGTGGCGTTAACCGATGGCGTGGACTCAAGCAGCAGCATCGGCTTTGAGGATGCGAGGGCGACTCTGGCGCGGACCGGAGTGGCCGCGTATTTCATTCAGCTCAGCACAGAGGACTATGTAGAAGATCGGCTGCTGAAAGATTGTGAGGATGACGGCCGTCTGACGCTCTCGTCAAAGCAACTGGAACGCTTTCACCGCCTGTTCGTGCCAAATGCGCAGAAGGAAGACTATGAGGATTTCTGTCGCTTGGGCCAGTTCGAGCGGATGGACATAAGCCGCCGGCTCTACAACCTGGCGCGCACTGAGATGAATGAGCTTGCGCGCAGGACGGGCGGCAGAAATTTTTCCGCGGCCACTCTGCGCGATGCGCGCGCGGCGTTCGCGCAGGTTGCGAACGAGATCGGCACGCAATACAGCCTCGGCTACTATCCTTCGAACAAGACTCGCGACGGCCAGTTTCGCAAAATTACTGTTCAGATGCGCGGCGTGAAAGATGCGCAGGTGCGCGCGCGTGAAGGTTATTACGCGCCGAAGCAGTAGTCATTTCTCATTTGGCATTTGACATTGGCCATCTGACATTGATATCCCACCTAGCCGCGATGCAACGCGGCTCCGAAATGACAAAATGAAAAATGCCAGATGACAAATGGAAAATAGTCCTTTCAATCGCATCACTCTAATCGTCCTCGACGGCGCCGGTATCGGCGCGATGCCGGATGCGCCGGAATGGGGCGACGCCGGCTCAGACACGTTCGGACACATTTGCGAATCGCGTCAGTTGAAGTTGCCTAACCTGCAAAGCCTTGGACTCGGCAACATTCGCCCGCTGAACGGCGTACCCGCAATCGACAAACCCAGGGGTAGTTACGGGAAGTGCGCGCTGAAATCAAACGGCAAGGACACAACGACCGGGCACTGGGAGATGGCGGGCATCATTCTCGAACGCGCGTTTCCAACTTATCCGAAGGGCTTTCCGCAAACGTTGATTGATGAGTTCATCTCGAAAACAAATGTGCCGGGAGTGCTCGGGAACTTGCCTGCCAGCGGCACCGAGATCATCAAAGAGCTTGGCGAAGAACACGTCAAGACGGGCAAGCCAATTGTTTACACTTCAGGCGATTCCGTTTTTCAAATCGCGGCGCACGAGGAGATCATTCCGCTCGGACGCCTTTACGAAATCTGTGAGACGGCGCGCGACATGCTGCGCGGCGAGCATGAAGTGGGCCGGGTAATCGCGCGACCCTTTCTCGGCAAAACCGGAGAATTCTTCCGCACTGAGAACCGGCACGACTATGCTGTGCCGCCGCCGCGCGAAAACCTTCTGCCGCTGTTGAGCGAAAACGGTCTGGACGTAGTCAGCATCGGCAAGATCGCATCGATCTACGATTCAACGGGCGTGACTAAGGAGATGACGGCCAAGAACAACGGGCAGTCAATGGATCAGACTATAGCCGCGTTGCATGACAAAACCCGCGGGCTAATCTTCTCGAACTTCGTTGACTTCGACATGCTCTACGGGCACCGCCGCGACACGGAGGGTTATGCGCGCGCGCTCGAGACGTTCGATACGCGCTGGCCGGAACTCGAGGCAGCCATGCGCGAAGACGATCTCGTGATTCTAACCGCCGATCACGGCAACGATCCCACCTATCCCGGGACCGATCATACCCGGGAATATGCGCCATTAATCGTTTATGGAAAGAAAGCGAAGCCGGGTATCGATCTGGGCACGCGCGATTCGCTGTCGGACATCGGCAGCACGATTGCCGAGAACTTCGGGTTGAGACTCAAAGCCGGAAACAGTTTTCTGACGCAGATTTCTTGAAAGTCCCTCGAATAACGTCCGCAACAACGCAGGGGCACGGAGAATCGATGAAGAACAAAATCATTCTGCCGCTGGTGGCGCTGATCCTTGGTCTCTCAGGCCAACAGGCTCTCGCGCAGTCAACCATGATGAATGCTCCATCTTCCGACGTGGTGTCGGCGAAGAAGGTCTATCTCGAGATGGACTTCATTACGAACTACGCCTGGGCGCAGGGTGATGAAAGGTTTGCGAACTACCTGCCCCGCGCGGTTGTCGGAGTCGGACGCAACGTCGAAGTCGGCATGAATGTTTCTTACACGCGCGTTCCGGGAGGTGGCGAGCCAATTGAGCTTCAACCAAACGCGAAGTGGCAGTTCTACAACAACGAAGGAAAAGGTGTAGCGGCGGCGGCCGGCTGCATGTTCTTCGTTCCCGTAACCAATCGCGCGGGCACGGATACTTTCGCCCAGTGCTATTCGGTTGCCAGCAAGCAGTTTTCAGGGGATTATGGCCCGCGATTTACCGGCGGCGGCTACCGTCTGATTGGCGCCGGTCCCGACGAGGAAACTAAAACCGGAGTTATCGCCGGCTACGAACAGCCGCTGGTGGGTCGGCTGAGTTTCATCGTGGACTGGATGAGTGGCAACAACCGGTTTGGCTACATCAGCCCCTCATTGAATCTCAGCACGCCGCGAAACGGCAATCTTTCAGGCGGCTACGCGATTGCCAACCAGGGCCGCGGCCGAAACTGGCTGTTCTTCTTTTACGGGCAACAGTTTTAGAGGGCGAATGCCGTGAGGAGCGCGGGCATCCCTGCTCGCATGCGTGTGAAACACGCTCAGAAAATCCAGGAAAGCAATTCGCGCTTCGCGCTCAGGCGGCCAAGGATGGCCGCGCTCCAATGCGTACCGTTTACTTCTTGCTGTAACTACGATGGATGGTCGAAATCCAACGGTCCGTAGTCACGAACTGCCAGGACCAGGACTTCCACTCGTCCGGCAATCCTTCCGCCTTAATCTGATCCAAAGTCTTACCGGCCTTCATTTTGTCGCGCACGATTCCCGTAGTCTTCACCATCATGTCGTGAAAGCGTTTCAGGTCGTCAGCCGTCGCGAGCGGGCCGTGGCCCGCGATGATCCTGGCGCCGGCCGGAAGTTTTCCGAGCACTTCACCTACGTTTTTGATGTAACCCTCGACGTCACCGCCACTGTCGATGTCCACGAACGGAAACATGCCGTTGAAAAACAAATCGCCCATGTGCACCACGTTCGCGCTGGTGAAGTAAATGACCGCGTCGCCATCGGTGTGGCCGCGGGGAAAATGCAGCGCGCGAATCTCTTCGCCGTTGAAATGGACTGAGACGCTTTGGTCGAACGTGATGATGGGCAGCGCTTCCTTCGCCGCCGGCGGGGTCGTCCGTCCGGTAATAGTCATTCCCTCGGCAAGGCGTTTACGCACGTTTGTGTGCGCGATTATTGAACCTTCGGAGCTGAAGGCCGCATTGCCGCCCGTGTGGTCGCCGTGCCAGTGAGTGTTGAGGATGAACTTCAGTTTGCCTTCGCCGAGAGTCTTGAGCGCGGCTTTGATCTTGTCAGCGAGCGGCGCGTACTGATCGTCAACGATCAGAATTCCGTCAGCGCCAACTGACACGCCGATGTTGCCGCCAGCGCCTTGCAACATATAGACATTGCCGTTGACCTTCGTCGACTTAATTTCGACTTTCGACCAGTCCTGCTGGGCAAAGACTGTTTGACTCGCAGCCAGAACCACCAACGTAGCAAAGCTTGTAATGATCCGTTTCACAAGAACTCCCTTTCTCTCATGTTTTCGGCTGTGCTCAGTGTCTCGGTGGAACTCTGTGTCTCGGTGGTGAAATCATCACCAGCAAACATTCACCACAGAGACACCGAGGCTTCACGGAGACAGAGAGAATGCTTCAACACTCCGGCTGGCCAACGAATAAACTAATCATTTGGATTCTTCACCACCGCGATGTACGGCAGATTCCGATAACGTTCAGCGTAATCGAGACCGTAGCCGACCACGAACTCGTCGGGAATTTGAAAACCGAGGTAGTCGATCGGCACTTCTTTCTCGCGCCTTTCAAACTTATCCAGCAGCGCCGCCAGCTTCACTGATGCCGCGCCACGTGATTTCAAGTTCGCCAGCAGGTAATTCAAAGTCAATCCGGTGTCGACGATGTCTTCGACCACCAGAATGTGGCGGCCTTCGATCGCGACGTCCAGGTCTTTCAGGATGCGCACCTCGCCTGAGGTCCGCATCGCCGAACCGTAGCTGGAGATAGCCATGAACTCGACGCCCAGCGGAATGTCGGCCGCACGCATCAGATCACTCAAAAAAGTGCAGGCGCCTTTGAGCACGCCAATCATCAGCGGATTCTTACCCGCGTAATCGCGCGCGATGTCGGCGCCGATGGCGCGGATGCGATCCTGAATCTGCTCAGTCGTGATGAGAACTTCGAGGTTGGGATTTGTGAATTCCGACATTAGTCGTGCCTGCGATGTCGCCAAGTTTCTGCCTCCGGCAAGGTTAATTCAAACAAATGAAATCGATCCAGCGCAGATTCAGTTTTGCGCGCGACCGAACTGCGAGATACTATTGCGCCGCGCTTTGCACGGTCAATTTTCTGCGGTGTGTGAACCTGTTATATTTGCGCGTGCCCGCGCCGGAATCCAAATGAAGAATGTTTTAGATATCACGCGTTGGTTGTCGCTCTCCCTCGTAATCGGGGCGAGCGTCGTCTGCGCAGCGGCACAAGCTCCGGCCGCGAAACCCTCCGCATCGCCCAAACCACCGACCGACAGCCACGTCCGCGCTGAAAATCTGGCGGTAGATGCGTCGACGGCGGACGATCCAGCCGTCAACCAGATGCTGGTGGCTTATAGTCCAAAAGTCCGCGAACTGGACACGGTAATTGGATCGCTTAAGGGTGAGCTGCGCAAGGGCGGCATTGGCGCCGGCTCGATGGGAAACTTTGTGACCGACGGGATGCGCTGGCAAGCGGGTCTCAAACTGGGGCAGCCGATTGACCTCGCCCTGATGAACGCCGGTGGACTTCGGCGCAACAGTATCGGCGAAGGCGAGTTACGCGCGCGCGATATTTTTGAGTTGCTGCCGTTCGAGAATGCACTGGTGACCGTTGAATTGACCGGCGAGCAGGTGCTCCGTCTGTTACGCATGATCGTTTCCAGTCGCGAGGGTCAATCCGGAGCGCGCGTTGTTTACTTCACCAAGCCTGACAAAACCTCTGAGATCGATACCGCGAAACTGCGCACGCCCGGTGGCGAAAAGGAGATCGATCCACAAGCTACGTATAGAATCGTAACCATCGATTACCTGGTGAACGTAGGCGGCGAACGCTATGCCGTGCTGCGCGAAGGAAAAAATTTGCGGGCGCTGGGAATTACTCTGCGCGAAGCAATGATGGCATACGTGAAATCTGAAACCGCTGCCGGCCGCACCATCAAACCGAATCTGGACGGCCGGTTCCTGCTCAACCGCGAGAAGTCGGCTGTCTCTGAAGAAGCGAAGCCAAACCCCTAGGGTTCTGTTAACACTGATGACCACACGAAGAGATTTCTTAAAAACAGCGGCCGTGGCAGGCTTAACGTTGCCGCTCACGCCTTCGACTTCGCTGTTTGCCGCGCGTGGGTCGAACGCCACGCTATGGTCACCTTTGCTCGAGCCGGCCCCGGGAGAGACGCTCATCACGGTCCTGCACACGAACGACACGCATTCACAGATCGATCCGATTCTCGAGAACGACAAGAACTATCCCGGCAAAGGCGGCGTGGCGCGGCGTGCGACGCTGGTCAAACGCATTCGCAAAGAAAATCCGAACACGCTTTTGCTCGACGGCGGCGACGTGCTGCAGGGCACACCTTACTTCAACTTCTACAGAGGTGAAGTTGAATACAAGGCTATGTCTTTGATCGGCTACGACGCGGGCACCCTCGGCAATCACGAGTTCGACAACGGCGTCGAAGCGCTCGCGAAGGCCTTGCAATTCGCCGACTTTGACATCATCTCGACGAACTACGATGTGCGCGGCAGTTCTCTTGAGAAGAAGGTTAAGACGCACTCGGTCAAAGTTCTTGGCGGCGTGCGCGTCGGGCTTTTCGGCATGGGGATTAGTCCGAAAGGATTGATTACGCCTGAGAATTTCAAGCCGGTTCAGTATCTCGATCCGGTGCGCATGGCGCGCGGCGTAGTGAAGCTGCTGCGCGAGCAGGAGAAGTGCACGCTCGTCCTCGGCATGTCGCATCTCGGTTACTATAAGAACCCAACCGATCCGGACGACATTGGTGACACACAAGTGTCCGCACAAGTTGACGGTATCGACTTCATCGCCAGTGGCCACACGCACACGTTCATGGAGAAGCCGGTCGTGCAGAAGACTCCGAACGGCGGCAACACCGTGATCTTTCAGGTGGGCCGAAGCGGAATCTTCGTCGGACGCGTGGACTTTACCGTGAAAGACGGCAAAGTCACTGCGCACGCCGGACGTCTGTTGGATCTGCGGGACGAGTCGCTGGCGTAGTTCCGGTACGCACGCCTCTGGCGTGCTCTCACGGACATGGATAAGCACGCCGGAGGCGTGCGAACCGAAATCACAGACTGAAGTCTGTGTCACCTCAAAATGGCTGACGACGCAACCAGAGATCGAGTAAGGGCGCTGGTGCGCGACGTCCTGAGCAAGACAATGCCGGAAGCGGCGCCCGCCGACAGACCGGTGGGCAGTAGCCCGCCTTTAAACAACCCGTCCCAAAGCCCCGCCGTCACTCGCGACGAATCAGCCAAACTGGTAATCACTGAAGACGACGTCCGCGGCCTGGAGCGGGGCGCGGTGTTGCGTATTTCAGAGAACGCGCGTCTGACGCCGCTTGCGGCTGACATCATCAACGATCGCGGAATCGAACTGACGCGTCGCGTGTCCCGAAGCGGTTCTAAACAACACAAGTCAGTGGCAGTTGGGGCGGACCATGGCGGCTATCCGATGAAAGAAGAGTTGAAGAAGTTCCTCACCGAGCTCGGTCACCGGGTTCACGACTTCGGCACAAATTCAGACAGCGCGGTTGACTACCCGGATTTCGCGCACGCCGTGGCGCGCGCAGTGTCGGACGGTTCGGCGGAGGTCGGCATCGTAATCGACGGCGCCGGCGTTGGTTCGGCGATGACTGCGAACAAAGTCCCAGGGGTGCGCGCCGCGGCATGTTATTCGGAGGAAGTCGCGCGCAACTCGCGCGAGCACAACGGCGCCAACGTCCTGACGCTGGGCAGCAAGACGATCACAGATGACCAGATGCGAAAAATCGTCCGCGCCTGGCTCTCAACCGATCTCACCGAAGACCGCCACCGCAAACGCGTCAGCAAGATTGAAGCGATTGAGCGGCAGTATCAGCGGTAAGCGTGAGGTCAGAACCACCTGCGTAAGCGGGTGGGTCCCATGTTCACGCCGTATCAAGCGCACCCATTCTGACCTCATGCCGCGCGTGCTAAAATGGCTCCCGCGCTAACCAAGCCAAAGTAAGAGTATGTCCTATTCACATAACGGCGATTTCGAGCAACTGGTCGAGCAGATCACCGATGTCATCTATGCGCGTCTAAATGGTGAGCACGCGGATCAGGCTAAGATGTGCGGCTGCACGTCTGAGTGCTTTCATCGCTGTCCCGAGCGCATGCATCGAGTCGTTGATGCGGGCGCGGCGCGTATCGGACTGGTGCTCGGACAGACGGGCTCGGCGCGCGACTGGGCAAGTTTGATCGATCACACGCTCTTGAAACCTGATGCAACCGAAAGCGAAATCCGGCGCTTGTGCGAAGAAGCCGCGCAATACCGATTTGCTTCGGTATGCGTGAATCCGACCTGGGTGCGCGTGTGCGCTTGTCATTTGGAAGGCACGGGCGTGCCGGTCTGCACGGTGATTGGATTTCCGCTGGGCGCGACGCTGGCGGACGTCAAAGGTTACGAAGCGCGGCGCTCGATCATGGATGGCGCGCGCGAAGTTGATATGGTCATCAACGTCGGCGCATTAAAGAGCGGCGACGATTGTCTGGTCGAACACGACATTCGCTCGGTGGTTCAGGTCGCGCACGAATACGACGTCACCTGCAAAGTGATCATTGAGACGGCGCTGTTGACGGATGATGAAAAGGTGCGCGCGTGTCAGGCGGCAAAACGCGCCGGCGCGGATTTCGTGAAAACATCCACCGGCTTTGCGAAGGGCGGCGCGACGGTCGCCGACATCGCCTTGATGCGCCGGGTGGTCGGTTCAGAACTTGGCGTGAAGGCTTCGGGCGGCGTAAAGAGCATGGCCGACGCGCGCGCAATGGTCGAAGCCGGCGCGACCCGCATCGGCGCCAGCGTCGGCGTCAAGATCGCGCAGGAAGCCGCCGGCGCGAAGACAAATGGGCAACCAGCGCCGGCTTACTAGGCGTCTTTAAGAAGCCTGCTTCCGCTAGTGACCATGATTAACTTGAGATCTTGATCCGGTCGCTACCGCTCCCGGTTCCGACACTCTCCCCGGAAACTGAAAATTGAAAAGGGCAAATTGCAAATTCAGTACTCTGGTCTTTGGTCTTAGGTCTTTGATCTTCGGTGTTCGGTGTTCGTTGTTCGTCAAAAATCGAAGTCCAAAGACCAAAGGCCCAAGTCGCATTCTTCCGGTTTCAATTCTCACTGCTTTTCTCGTCTTCACGTTCGCCCTGTTCGCGCAGGAGCAGAAGCCCGAACCGGATGACGT
Source organism: Pyrinomonadaceae bacterium (assembly GCA_036374695.1). GTDB lineage: Bacteria > Acidobacteriota > Blastocatellia > Pyrinomonadales > Pyrinomonadaceae > UBA11740. The sequence goes on along the minus strand of DASUTF010000406.1, from coordinate 2,024 downwards.
TCTCCGCGTCGAAACCGATCTCACGAATCTTCTCTTCACGGCGACTGACAAGAACAATCGGTACATCACCACGCTTCAGGAAAACGACGTCCGGGTTCTGGAGGACGGGGTGCCGCAGAAGGTGTTCACCTTCCAGCGCGAAACCGATCGGCCGCTGTCGATCGCGTTTCTGATCGACGTCAGCATCTCGCAAGAGCGGACCCTGCCGGACGAAAAGGCGGCCGCGCGCACGTTCATTGAGAACGTGATTCGATCGGAAAAGGATCGAGCGGCGATTATTCCTTTCGAAGGCTACGCGCATGTGGAACAGCCGCTCACGCGCGATGTGATTTCGCTTTACCGGGTGCTGGAACGCGTGGAAGTGGCCTTCCCTTCCTACATGGGCTCAGCGCCGCCACTGAGCGGCATTACTTCCGGCCCGGGCACCATCGGCCCACCGAGCGAAGGCTCGACGGCAATCTGGGACTCAGTGCTGTTGACCAGTCGCCGCGTGTTGGCAGCCGACCGAGAACAACGCCGCCGCGCAATCATTCTGTTGACCGACGGGCGCGACACGACCAGCCGCGTTTCCCGGTCAAACGCAGTCGATCATGCGATCGCGACCGAGACAGTCATCTACGCCATCGGCATCGGCGACAAGAAATACGAAGGCGTGAATAAGAGCGCGTTGCGCGAAGTGGCCGAACGCACCGGCGGGCGCGCTTTCTTTCCGAAGAAGGAAGACGACCTGCGCGCGGCGTTCGCGGAAATCGGAGCCGAACTTCGTTCCCAGTATCTGGTCGCGTACTCACCCACCAACAAAAATCGCGACGGCGCATTCCGCACCATGACAATCGAGATCGCAAATCCTGATCTGGCGAAACAAGGTTTGAAACTCCGTTACCGGCCGGGATACTTTGCAAAACGGGTGGGGTGATTTAACGTGCTCCCAATCGCGAAGCGGTAGAATTCTCCTTCGTTAAAAGCGGGTTCTTGAATACCAGGTCGCTTTCCCTATATCCTCGCCTCACTTTATGCCTTCAAAACGGAATCTTCTGGCGGTCATCCTGGGTGGTGGTGCCGGCAGTCGCCTGTTTCCGCTGACGCGCGACCGTTCGAAACCGGCGGTGCCGCTCGGGGGAAAATATCGTCTGGTCGATGTGCCGATTTCAAATTGCATCAATTCAGATGTGATTCGGATGTTTGTGCTGACACAGTACAACTCCGCTTCACTCAATCGTCACATCGCGACGACGTATCGCTTCTCGCCGTTTGCGGACGGCTTTGTTGAGATACTTGCCGCGGAACAAACGCCTGACCGTCCCGATTGGTTTCAGGGGACGGCCGACGCGGTGCGCCAGGTGCTGCCGCACATTCGCGACTGGCGGATCGACACGCTGCTGATCCTATCCGGCGATCATCTGTACCGGATGGACTATCGCAAGTTTCTCGCTCGGCACGTCGAGACGAACGCCGACATCACGATCTCAGTGATTCCTATTCCGCCGGACTCAGCCAGTGAATTCGGTCTGCTGAAGACTGACCCGGAAGGCCGCATCATCGAATTCAGCGAGAAGCCAAAAGGCGAAGCATTGGAGGCGATGCGCGTCGATACGACCTCGCTGGGCCTGACCGCAGACGAAGCGCGCACCCGCCCGTTTCTCGCGTCGATGGGGATCTACGTTTTCAAATACGACGTGATCGAGCAGGTCCTGGCCGAAGATATTTCGCGCCTGGATTTCGGCAAAGAGATCATTCCTGCGAGCATTCAGCGGTACAACGTGCAGGGATACTTGTTCAACGGCTACTGGGAAGACATCGGGACGATTGGCGCTTTCTACAAGGCTAATCTCGACATGACTTCGGCAATTCCACCTTTCAACCTGTTCGATGCCGAAGCGCCCTTGCTGACTCGATCCCGGTATCTACCTCCGTCGAAGATCGACAACTGCGAGATCCGCGATTCGATCATTAGCGACGGCTGCATTGTCAACGGCGCAAAGATTAATCGCTCGATAATCGGTCTGCGCGCGCGGATCGGCGAA
>DASUTF010000405.1:0-6207 GCA_036374695.1 Pyrinomonadaceae bacterium | reverse complement strand
TGGCTGAAAGACAAATGATGACGTCAAACTTTCCGTCCGGAAGCACGTTCCAGCCAGTGTCGAAGAATTCAATCTCTGGGTACAACTCTCTGGCTCGTGCGATAACTGCGCTATCGAGATCGACCCCAACCGCCCTCTCAGCACCCGCTCTCTTTGCGAAGTTGCAGTAGAAGCCTGTATTGCATCCCAGATCGAGAAAACTCTTTCCCTCCAGCGGCGGAAGATTCAGCTTCTGAAGCTTGTTCTCCGTGTAGGAGCCACCCTTAACACCCGGGGCGTGCTGATACGAGATGTTAGGGTTTTCAATAGTGGCTTTTAACATGTCAAATCGCTTCCATTTAACAGATCGCTACGGTTTAACGAAGTCATTCAAATGGGAAAGTATCGACCCAATCCGGTTCGAAAACATGTGATTGTTCATTACGAATTCGTGACGTCGTAAAATACCCGCCGCGCCCGCCTGATCAAACAAGCTGTTCGCAATCTGATGCGCAGCGCGGACTTCGGGCGGCGCATATTGCTTTATGCGAATGATTGGAAGTTTCTCTTGCATCTCAACTGGAATAATCGCATCCAGGTCAGGAAGATCATCCGGCACAATAGGGATTTGCCCCGTAAGTAGCGCATCAAATAGACGCTGAGAGACATCTCCGGCCAGCGGAAGGCAGAGAGATGCCTTGTGCGAGCTCCAATTCTCGAAGCGTTGTTCAGGAGATTTCCCAAAATAGCGCTCGAGGTCGCTCTCTTCCAGGAAATAAATACCGGTCATCCCCTCGTCAATAAGTCTTTGCACGAGCTCGTTTCTCTTGTTTGCTATTCCGTACCGCACGAATCCGCCGAATAAGTCATCACTGCGATCGCATCGAGCAAAGCGGGCGAAAAACTGTTCCGCCTCTGACTTCGTCCATTGAGTCACGCACAGGGGAACTGGAGACGCGGTTAAGTAGCGGCGAGACTTGAGATAATTCTCAGCGAAAGCATGACCGGCTATACAAATGTCGAGGCCGCCGGCGGTTCGATAGTTATCAAAGACGTGATGGTGGTTATCCCAAAACCATCCGACCACCGGGATTTCGCATTTCGCTTCGCGCAGCTTGCACAGTGCTTCGTGCTCTTTAAAAACATGCACCAGCGCGATTAACAGATCGGCTCCGCAATCAATCGCTGTCTCAAAATCCTCATAAAACCTCACGCATAACCCTTCGCGGGAAAAAACGTCCGCCAGCTCGCGGTCGGTGTCCTTAGAAAATATCTTTGAAGCTCTGGTGCTCACGACGGCGACTCGTGGTTCGGTCTTTGCGAGCGCCCTTTGGAAACGTTTTTGAATATTCAGTTTTCGCTCAAAAGCGGGCATCGGCACTGCGTATCGATCACGCACAAGCCCTTGCTCGATAATCGTGCTGTCCAGGTTTGAGGTTTTTTGCGCGTCGTGCCGCCGAAACAGACCGACGGGCCAGTGGATTACCGAGACCTTCCCTCCAGCATTGGCGCAGCGGACCCAAAAGTCATAATCCATCGTATAGAAGAGACTTTGGTCGAGTTCTCCCCCGACCTGATCGAGAATTCGTCGCGAAAAAGCCACCTCAGGCTGGTAAAAATAATGACCCTTAAGCCAGTACTCGAAAATCTCACCCAGCGTGGTCGCGTTGAACGTTGCTTGAGTAACTGCCGGCAGATTTATGAGGTTGAAGCGTCGGGCTGAGTGCTCCATGCAAAAACCAGCGATCACATCACTGCGTTCGTCGAGATATGCCAACGCAATCATGAACAGGGCTCCGGGCCCGAGCATGTCGTCAGAATTAATCCAGAGAATTAATTCGCCAGTCGCCAGGCGCAGGCCTTTGTTTATGGCATCTGTTTGTCCTTGATCAGGCTCGATGATCAATCGTTCAAGCCGCTTTTCGTACGACCGCAGAACCTCCACTGAGCCGTCTGTAGAGCCCCCGTCGACAACGATGTACTCCAATGCGGGGTAGTGTTGGTTCAAGACCGAAAGAAGCGTCTCTTCAATGTAATCGGCCTGATTATAAGAAGGGGTGATGACCGTAATTTTTGGCCAGGGCACTGCCGGATCTTTAAGCGATTCAAAAGCGTGGGCCAGGTTGAAACACGCCGCCGGCCATAATTGACCGTTTTGTGAAGGCCAGCACACCTGTGCCGCTTCCTGAGTATAAACACGACGAATTTTTGAAAAATATCTCAGGGCACTGAAAGGATTGGATGAGGCCAACGATTTGAATCCAAGGTTCAAATTGGCCGCAGATGGCTGAGCGTCACATTCGGCCGCAAGTTGATAGCACGTCTCCCTTTTAAACTCATTGTGTACAGAAGCGAAGCCGTTTCCCAAGTGAACCAACAACGCCGCGAGTGCGCGCGGCTCGTCAAACGGGATGAGCGAAGCATTCGAAATTGCCGGATGGAGTAATCTAACTACAAATTGCTGAAGCGCAGGATCTCTGAAATCCAATCCCACGAGTCCGGCCCGAAGATAGGACAGTGCTGTTTCATTTTGTCCCAGGTTGGCCAATGCTTCTGCCAGGCGAAGTTTTACATCAGACTGCACCGCGCGCATTGTCTCGGCTTCGGGCACATGCCCGATCAGGCGTGAGCGCAATTCTTTATCGGCCGTTAGGTCCTGACTCTCAAAGCAGGCGCAGTAAAGGTTTGCCAGCTGCGTCATACTTTCCGCATTCGGTGGGTACAGGGCGCTCAACTTTACGAGCTGGCTTTCGACCATTCTCAGTTGGCCTGCTTGCCATGCGATGCGAGCAAGTTCAAGGTTCACGTCATAATCCAGCGGCGCACGCTCGATGATTTCCGCTGCATACCTGTTTCCCGCTTCCTTGTTTCCTTTTCGGAACTCGGTTTCCGCCAATTTGATCAGTAGTCTTAAGTTCTCCGGTTCCAGCGCGCGGCCCTCCAACAGAACGTCTCTCGCTCTGGAGTAACGACCCAACATTAAGAGCGCTTCGACAAGTTGCACGCGCAGCCCGCTCTCACTAGCCGACGAAAGAGGTAAGACTTTGGATTCGCCGTTTCCGGAAACCTGCCCCTCCGCATTCATTACGCGCATATCGGTCAGAATATCCGGCTGCGGTTCCTCTAGCCGTTGTCGCAAGGCGAAAATCAAACACGCTTCCCTATCGTTTACGACGATCGAATAATGAGTTTCCAGATGACGGCGAAAGTCCTGGTAGAACTCCAGCCACCAAAACGCCGTGCGTGGCAATACCAGATAATCGGCCCCTGCTTCCCTAAGTTGTTCCAAGTGTTCGATGGCGGCTCCACTATCTGCCGGGTGATGACCTGCGTAGGCGCCATCTTCGTTGCGCGGAAAATGCCAGGTGATGCGGCCGCCCAACTTGAGAAGGTCCGAATCTCCTTTGTTAACGACCAGCACAATGGCGTGCGCGGGCAAAGTTTCTCTTACAATCTGTCGGATTCGAGCAATCAACTCCTCGTAAACTACTTGCTTGCTCCTTGCGAGTCCGTCGTTAGCACTCGGGTGAGATTCAAACGCTGCATTTCGCAACGCTTCCCTCGCCTCGGCCAGATCCTGCTTCAGTTTTAAATATCGTTCTTCCGCACTGCTGCAGTTCCCTGACTCCACAGTCAGGCCATAGTCCTTCGCTGCACCCGCACCAAAAGTGTACTTACCGTTCTGCGAGCGACGACGCTTGCCCACCGCTGGATTGCTTTTTACTGTCTTCATGCTGCAACTTGCTTTCCAAAGTGACTGTCCCTAAACCATTGATACGTGCTGCGAATGCCTGTATGAAGTGGTGTCTTCGCCTCCCAACCGAGCGCTCGCATCCGACTTACGTCCAAAAGTTTACGGGGCGTACCGTCGGGCTTGGAATGATCGAAAACCACCTCGCTCGTGCTTCCCACTTCTCGCCGGATGAGATCCGCCAACTCCCGGATCTCGATGTCTTCACCGACGCCCACGTTGATGATTCCGTCGGGCGCGACTTCACGCAATCTGGCGTTCGGCTGGGCCATGAGGAAACAACACGCGGACGCCAAATCGTTGACGTGTAAGAATTCGCGTCTCGGACTTCCGGTTCCCCAGAGGACCACAGCGGCGTTCTTCAACACTTTCGATTCGTGGAATTTACGGATTAGCGCCGGCAGTACATGCGAAGTTTCCAGATCGAAGTTATCACCCGGACCATAGAGATTTGTGGGCATTACACAAATTGCGTTAAAGCCGTACTGCCGCTGGTAAGCCTGACACATCTTGATTCCGGCAATCTTGGCGATCGCATAGGCTTCATTCGTAGGCTCCAGGGGTCCCGTCAGCAGATACTCCTCCTTCAAAGGCTGTGAAGCGTGTTTGGGATATATGCAGGAAGAGCCCAGGAAAAGAAACTTCTTCACCCGCGCGCGATAAGCCGCGTCGATCACATTCGTCTGAATCAAGAGATTGTCGCGGATGAAATCCGCGGGATAAGTGCTGTTAGCTACGATCCCACCAACCTTGGCTGCCGCCAACACAACAAATTCTGGCTGTTCCCTTGCGAAAAAGGTGTTCACTGCGGCTTGATCCGTCAAATCAAGCTCTCCCCTGGTTCGCGTGAGAACATCGGTATAGCCTTCCGCCTGCAGATTGCGCAGAAGCGCTGAACCGACCAACCCGCGATGCCCGGCAATAAAAATTCGGCTGTCTTTATACATATCCAGATCCCCTTGAGACCGAGACTTACTTGCTTTCAAAAGAGTTAAATTCCAATTTCATCTACGATTTGCGCCAGCACCACCTCGTAACTCAGATACTCCCGCGCAATTTCATAAGCAGCGCGCGAATGGCGTTCGTAATCTGAGTTGATCTTTTCTACCGCGTCTTCCGCTTCTTCCATCGTCGAAAACGAAAACAACCCTTCGCCGGTCGGTAAGTAACTTCCAAAGCCGGTGTCCTGCATCACTACCGGCCGTCCCGAGGCCAGATAGGTAGCACTGCGTTCGCTGAACCAGCCGCTTCTTAAACGGATGTTCTGATCTTTGGCGACGGTGAATTCACTACGTGAACCGGTGATGTACTTGCGATACTCGTCGAGATCAATCGATAAAGAGAGGCCGTCACGCACCTTCCAGCCTTTCTCTTCCAACATCGATTTCTCCGGGTCATCAATACTGCTCAGGGCCAATTCAAATTGCTGGCCGCTGCGCGCCGGCAGATCGATAAATTTTAGAAACTCAAAGTGCTTGCTCCAGTGATACGTGTCGTTGCGGAAGCGCACTGTGTTCCAGGTTTGCCGCCAATTTCCGACGGTAGTAAAAGCCGGCCCGGCGCCATTCGCATGAGGACGCCAGAAATCCAGCACAACTGGAGGCGGCGACAAGTGGAACTCAAGGCCGTCCGGTAATGGCACTTCGCAATCCGCATTTCCGTAGTTGAGTCCCCAGGTGAAGAACGCAGAGTGCGGCGCCAGAAAATCAATCGCCTTCTGATCCTTGTTGAACAATTCAATTTCGAGCTCGACCGGATCGGTTTCGAGATAGATTAAGCGGTTCGTCGCAGTGTGCTCCGGCGCCGGGACTGTCGAGCCGTGCAAATTGATGATCGAATCGGCCGACTGGTAAAGCTGCTTGAGCTGACTTTCGCTCATTCCATAACAGCGGCCATCGTCATGCAGCGCATGGAAGGCCCACTTGTCGCCAAAATCAAAACGATTCATGACGCTCGCAATCAACGACGCGGCCTGCGCCGAGCTGTCATCATGTTCTGTCTCCATGAACATTGACGGGGTGCGGGCGTGTGCTTCCACGTAGTAAACGTCGTAACCCAGACGACGAAAACCGACAAGGTACTGGACCACGAGCCAGATGTTGCCGGCCACCGGTATCTTGCTCATCATTCCGAGCACTACGACCTTTTTCTTGTCCGCTATGTTCATTCAGTTGCTTTACCCACCCGCTCACGCAGGCAGTTCTGACACTTACCCACCCGCTAACGCAGGTGGTTCTGACTCCTACCCGCTATGCTTATCCCAACCTCACCCAACGTGAGAGCAGGCCCACCCACTACCGCAGGTTGTTCTGACCCCCGGCTGACGCCGGCGGTTTTGATCGTTACTCGACGCCCCCCGCGACCGCGCGCAAATGACCTTGATTTGGCCGCCTCGGCTGGCCGACTTGCGCGTCGTACAGTTGCCGGTAGAGTCCGTCTCTTTCGAGCAACTCTTCATGTGAACCCATCTCCACCAA
>DASUTF010000404.1:0-5588 GCA_036374695.1 Pyrinomonadaceae bacterium | reverse complement strand
GTGTCTTTACGGGCGTCAATAGCGCCGGGGCAGGCGTTGGCCGATCGCAGTGAAGCTCTGCGTGGTGAGGTATCGACGATGAATCTGCCGGTAGCCTACACCACGACCGTTGCCGGTCGCGCGCGCGAACTGGAAAGAACATTCGTCGCATTCGTCTGGGCGTTCATCCTCTCCGTCATCTTCATGTACATGATCCTGGCGTCGCAGTTCGAGAGCACCGTTCACCCGCTCACGATTCTGCTCAGCCTGCCGCTGTCGATGCCCTTCGGATTGTTGTCGCTGTGGCTGACCCGGGACACCTTGAATCTTTATTCCGCGCTGGGTCTGCTGGTGCTGTTCGGGGTGGTCAAGAAGAATTCGATTCTACAAATCGACCACATGAACAAGCTGCGCGAAATGGGTATGGAACGGGCGCAGGCCATCATGCAGGGCAATCGCGATCGTCTGCGTCCGATTCTAATGACGACGCTGGCGCTGGTCGCGGGCATGTTGCCGCTGGCGCTCGGAACCGGACCCGGCGCCGAAGAGCGCCGTTCGATCGCGGTGGTGGTCATCGGCGGACAGACGTTGTCGTTGCTGCTGACGCTAATCGCCACGCCAGTCGCCTATTCACTGCTGGATGATCTGCGATCGACGGCGCGCTGGAAGCGCTGGGCCCGCGCCGCCCACACGTTGACCGAGCCAGTCCGCGCGCGCATCCCGAGCTTCCGACGTGCCCCTGCTACCGAAGCGCAGTCGACTGACCACGCCCCGGAACGCGAGCGAATTCATACGACTGACGGCCTCAAGACGCGGCCCGTAGGCGGCGGCAAATAGAGTGTTCATCAGCGGCTTGCCGCCCCGCAGTGCGGTGAGGCTTGCCGAGCGCTAAAAGGCGCGCAAATCTAAAAGCCTGGGGCAACGCCCCAGGTGAGCGTCAGATTCATTTGAGTGCTGAAAGCGCGGAATCAATTCAATCCCAAACGTAACGTTCGTCGTAGTCAATTCCGTACGCGCTCAGGAATTTCCGGTATTCATCCTGAAAGGTCACTCTACGATGGCGGGCTTTCTGATTTCGAATGTATCGCTTCAGGATCTCAACGTTCGATTGTCCAATCGAAAACGCTCCATAGCCTCTTTGCCAGTGAAACTTTCTGAATTCGTTTCCCTTCGTCTTAATCCATTTCGACGTGCTTGTCTTAAGTTCTTCGACTAAGTCGGCGATGGTGACAACTCGCGCCAACGAAAAGAGGACGTGAACGTGATCGCTGGTGCCATTGATTGCCAGCGAAGGCGACTTAAGTTCCCGAAGGACGGTGGCCATGTATGGATGCAGTTCGGATTCTATAGCCGGTGTTATGAAGGGCTCGCGGTTCTTAGTGCTGAAAACGAGGTGAACCAGGATGGAAGAGAGAGATTGGGACATGGGGAGACTTCCTTTCAGATTATTTCGCGCTTTCAGCGCTCTGGATTTCAAACGGCATCAGACCTGGGCCGTCGGCCCAGGCTTTTACATTGCGCGCCTGCGGCGCTTAGTCAGCACTCAACGGTGAGGCAAGCCTCACCGCACTGCAGCGCGGCAGAGCCGGCGCGCCTGCGGCGCTTAGTCAGCACTCAACGGTGAGGCAAGCCTCGCCACACTGCAGCGCGGCAAAGCCGGCGCGCGAGGCATTCTATCCGGATTGACAAGACTGTGCGTTGCAAATACTTTTACCGCGCAACCCAGAACAGTCTTAACTAAAAAGGAGAGAGTATGTCCTCCAAATTCCCCCGGAACGGTGTCGGCTTGTGCCTCGCTCTGCTCCTTCTGCTCGCTGCGGTGCTCGCTTGCAGTCGCGGCTCAAACAAATGCACCGCGACCCTCACGTATCAGGGCAAGACTTACACTGGCATCGGCAAAAAGGACGACGCGGTCAGCTTCGCCTGCAACAAGTACTGTATCGCTGATGATTCGGAATACGAGGCGATGTATGGAATTTGGCTGGACTCAGCCGAAGGACGCGCGGCGGGCCGGCCGCCAAAAGAAGAAGCGATTTACAAGAGCAAGCGTCTGCTGGATTTCGTCACGAACACTTGCGCGAATCGATGCGTTGAGTGGACAAAGAGTGGCCGAGCAAAAGTCGACACAAAGTGTGATTGAGGTGATGCAAGCAATTTAGCAGCGGTCTCGTCAGTGACTGCGTTGGTTTTTTTTCGCGGGAAGCCGCGCAATCCTATCGCCACTTGTAAGTCATCGCAGACGAATAGGGGCGAAGGCAGCAAGACCCCTGTTCCACCATCGAAGTCGCTCGGTTACAGTCCCTAAACGACTTGATATGTAACTCGTATCCTGCTGCCTTCGTCGTTCTTGGCGAAGCGCCAACCAGATTTTGACTCTTAGAGAGCGGAAGGCCTCTCTAAAGCTATTTCTTGGCCTTCTTTTCCTGTTCTCGGACGAGTCTTTCTATCTCGTCCAGATGGTCAAGCTCGAAACCTTTCGCGGGCTTCGGTACCTCGGCCAGTAAAGCATTGAGCCCGGCCTGGGCTTGCTTTGCGGTTTCCGCCTTAATCCCTTTCTGTTGCAAAGCGTCTGTGATGGCCCGCAGCACAATAGTTCCACAGCGGTGCAGACTGGGATTGAAAAGCTTTACGCATGTTGTTTGATCGCAACAAGCGCAGACTATCGCCGCATCCGTGAAGTGATTGACGTAGAAGATCCCGCCGAGGAAGGAAAAGCTCCACACGGCCTTGATGTAGTAACACCCTGGCGGAACTTTTACTTCGAGATGGCCGCACGGAGCAGGAAGCACAGCGAACGGTTTCTTGCACCACGTAAGCACTTTGCCATCACAGTTGTAGATGGTTACATACCATGTCCGGTCGTCAATCGAACACGGATCGTCCATTCCTGAAACCCAGATGTTCAGAGTTGCGAATCCCATTGTAGATTTCCTCCTTAGGTGAAAGTTGATTGGGAAATCTCACTGAAGGTGACCTAGCGAGGATCAGCGATTGATTGGGTCGCGGTAGTAAGATTTGAGCGGAGATTAGCGCCGATTTATTGAAAACACAAGGCCTGAGCTTGGCTTGATAATTAATGTGCTACGAAGCCGGGGAATCGAAAGTAGCCGATTCGCACGGTTCTTCGTACGAAGCAAACTCAGCCCGGCCATGGGAGCCTCAGACCAATCGGTCAAGTGAGGTTCACCGGCGGTCATCGCAACTCTACGCGATCGCTAGTTGGTTCGTCGTGGCGCCCAGTCAGTCAGGAACTCATTCATCTTTTCCAGATCGTAAGACTTTCCACTTTCGAGAACAGCGGTGCCCTGCGAATGGAGGAACTTGCCGTCGGAATCAAGCACGAAGATGTGGGGATAGCCTTCGGACGGCGGATACCGTGCAAGGACCGCCTCGTTAGGATTCTCGTCGCTGAAATTAATCTTCACCGTCACAAAGGCCTTATCCCGACGAGCCTTCAGATCGGGGTGCGCAGCAAAGTAGTTCTCGAGGATGTGGCACCAACTGCACCACTCGCCACCTACGACCAACAGAATTCTTCGGTTTGAGCGTTTGGCTTCCACGATGGCGTCGTCAATGTCGCGCGCCGCGTCACGCTTGGGATCGTACTTCGTGACAGGCGTGTAGGTCGATTGAGCGGCCGCCGTTTGTGAGATGAAGACTGTCAATCCGCAGATTAGCGCGAACGACAGAACAAGGTGAATTATTTTTGGGCTCATCGTCTTGTGTTAGTACCCGGCGCGGTAGCGACGGGATCGTCCATTCAATGTTTACTCTGATCCGGTCGCGACCACCACCCCACGCGGGATGCCTGCGCGGGGACCCCCGGTCCGCTCCCGGTACTGAAAAACTGCTAACTGCCCACCGCTCACTGAAACACGCGGTCCACCGGCACGATCGTCACATCCGCAGGCCTTACCACAATCTGGTAGCGCTCGATCACTTTATCTTCGTCCGTGATCTCCTTCGGCTTCGGCGCGTTGTAAGTAATCGGTGACGGTTTGTTGCTGAGGATTGCCTGGCTTAATCCTTCCGCATCCTTGGTGATGATTGCGATGCGCATCGCGTCAGATTTCAGATGCGTTCGGATCGCGCGGTTGACGTCCGCCAGCGTCAGCTTCGCAAGCTGCTCGCGCATATACGCCGGAAAGTCCTTAATCTTGTAATAACGACTGTCCAGCGCATAGCCGAGTTGCGCGTCCTGCGTGGCCGTCAGGATGTTGACGAACTTCATCAGAAACTGTCGCGTCGATTCGAAATCGTCCGGTGTCATGCCATTCCGCATCAGCTTGTCATATTCGTAAAGTGCTGCACGCAAGGTGAAGTGGCCATTTTTCGGCTCGACCGGGCGGATCCAGATTTGGAAAATTTGCTGTTGGCGGCCCAGGTTCGGATCGGGCTGGAACTGAAACATGCCGCGCGGAAAGTATTCGACGTACGCATAGTCGCCGTAATTCAATCCCCGCAATTCACGCAAACGCTGATAGAGATGCCCGCTGCTCGAACGATGCTGGCCCAGGTATGAAGCGACGAGCGCCAGCGCCGGCCAGTCTTTATGACTGCGCGTCACCGAGATGGGGAAGCCCAGCGAGATGGCCGTCGAATTGGTTTCGCGCTTGATGATCTCAATGCGCATCCCGGGCGCAACTTTCGGCGCTCCGAACTTCGCCGTGCTGGGCTTGCCCGCCGGTAGTTTATTGAAATCCGCGCGCACTTTGCCGACAAATGTTCGCGGATAACCGCCCGCCAAACCCAAAACCAGATTCGCGCGAGTGAAGTTCTGGCGATAAAAGGCGCGCACGTCATCAAGCGTCAGACGCTCGAGTGCCGATAGTCTGCCAATGTTGTGATGACCATAAGCGTGGCCCGCGTAAAGTATGTTGTAGAGATGTTCCTTGCCCAGCTCTTCATCGTTGCCTTCGCGTAGAGAGACCTTGAGGAAGTTAACGGCGTCCGTCTTTAAGCGCGTGAAATCTTCCTGCCGAAAACCCGGATCGAGCAACATCTGACTGATGATCGAATAGTACTTATCCAAATTGTCCCGGTGTGTCGTCCCGGTAAAGACAGTCATCTCCTTATCAATCTGCCAATCGAAGTCGGTGGCCATCGGGTAGAACGCGTCCTGAATCTGTTCGTAAGACATCTGACGCGAGCCGGCTTCCGCAAGCATCGCGGCAGTCAAAGCCGCCAGTCCTTCTTTACCTGGCGGGTCGAAAGCCGAACCGGTCATAAAAAGAATGCGGAAGGTGATTAGCGGCGAGCGATTGGGTTGAAGAACCGCGTTTCCGACTGCCGGAATCGGTTTTCGTTTTTGTTGAGCCATCAAAGGTGCGAATGAAGCCGAGGTGACGATCAGGGCGCCGGCAAGAACGGCCGGCAGGCGATGTTGAAACAGGCGGAACACTTTGATGCGCTTCATTATTTGCCCGCCTCCTTTTTCTTGTCGGTCGCCAGTGTCACGATGGTGCGGCTTCTTTCCACGAAATACTTTGCGGCAGTACTGCGAACATCTTCCGGCGTAATCCGCGTGTAAACATCGAACAATTTGTTCAGCGTTTCAGGCGTGCGCTTGAGCGCGATGTAAGGCGCCAAAATGCTTGCGATAGCTTCGG
>DASUTF010000403.1:0-6672 GCA_036374695.1 Pyrinomonadaceae bacterium | reverse complement strand
GGTTCATTAACATCATTGGCAGGATTGTCGACGGTAACAATCCTCTGCCACCAGCTGGGGTTGTGCTGGGAAACGGTGATGCGATCGAGACCAAGCTGGATAGATTGATGAGGTTTTATATTCCGTCCCTCAGATCAACCTCCGCCGCAACATATCCAACGCCGCTTGTGAAGCGCGCCAGCGGATGAGTTCGCGGTCGCCGGGAAGCGTCAGCTTCTTATGCTCAGTATGCGCGTCGTCAGCGAGCGCGATGTAAACCAGGCCCACGGGTTTTTCTTTCGTGCCGCCGTCGGGGCCGGCGATTCCGGTGACGGCCAAACCGAAATCGGTCTTCGCTTTGTGGCGAACGCCGCGCGCCATGTCGCGCGCCACCTGTTGGCTCACTGCGCCGAATTCCTTAATGAGTTTTTTGTCCACGCCCAGCAAGCGCGTCTTTGATTCGTTCGAGTAGGTCACGAGTCCTTCGATGAAATATTTTGAAGAACCGGGGACGCCGGTCAGTCGTTGCGCGATCAATCCGCCGGTGCAACTTTCCGCGACTGCCAGGGTGAAGTCCGTCATCGCCAGCCGGCGACCGACGACTTCTTCCATCGTCTCGCCGCGAAATGAAAAGACGGAATTGCCGAGCGCCTGCTCGATCTTCAGCGAAAGGTGATCGAGTAAAGCCTCGGCATCGCCTTCGGTCCGCCCATGAGCGCGCAAGTGAATTTCGATTTCGCTGCTATTGAAAAGAATCGTCGTTTGCGGGTTTTCGAACTGCGTGTAAATCGGCGAAATCTTTTCATCGACCGCGGATTCGCCCATGCCGGTCACGCGCATCAGGCGCGTGGCAAAGCGAACGTCGCCCGCAATCTTTTCCAACCGCGGCTTCACATGATTCTCGAACATCGGTTTCATTTCACGCGGCGGGCCGGGCAACAACCCGATTGCGCAACTTCCCTTCTCCAGGTAAAGCCCGGGAGCAGAACCGTTCGGATTGGGTAGCACTTCAGCGCCATCGATTACCATCGCCTGACGCGAGTTTCGCTCTGGCATCTTCATGCCGAACCTTTGAAACTTCGCACGAATCTCTTCGAGGAGCTTTTCGTCGAGTGACAACCTGCGGCCGAGCGCGCGCGCGACCACCTTGCGCGTAATGTCATCCTCAGTCGGGCCAAGCCCGCCAGTCGCAATCACCACGCGCGAACGCTTCACGGCGTCCTTTACGACTTCTTCCAGGCGCGCGTCATCGTCGCCCACGATCGTTTTCAACTTCACGTCGATGCCGATGCGATTCAGTTGATCTGTCAGCCAGAGACTGTTCGTGTCGCTTTTGTTTGGCGACAGAAGTTCAGAACCGATGGCGATGATTTCCGCGGAGAGCATGAGGCAGGATATTTACCACAGAGGACACAGAGGAAGAAATCGAAGAACGTGCACGCGCACTCTTTGCGTGCCTTTGCGTCTTTGCGCCTTTGCGTGAACCCAAACAACGCACTCGCGCCAAACCGTATAGACGCAAAGGATCGCAAAGACGTGCGATTATTTTCATTGGTATTCTTCCTCTGTGTCCCCTGTGGTAAATATCGGCGCTCTCGCTTATAGTCAATTTCTTTTGGAACTATGGCAAAACAATCTTATTCAATCGTAGCTCTACCCGGCGACGGCATAGGTCCTGAAGTTTTGGCGCAGGCGCTGCGCGTCCTGCGTGCGGCCGGGGAACTTTTTCAAATCGACTTTCAGATCGAAGAGATTCCGTGCGGCGGACATTACTACGCGGAACACGAGATCGAATGGCCCGAAGGTTCATTCGAAAAGTGCTTAGCTGCTGACGCAGTTCTACTCGGCGCGGTCGGTCACGAGGTCGACGGGAAAACTGTCTTTACAAAGCCGGGTAAACCTTACCCAGAGCCCCAGTTGGCGGGCTTTGCGCAAGTGATTCTCAATCGGCAGAAGCTGGATCTTTACGCGAACGTGCGACCGGTCAAGCTCTATCCGGGGGTGAAGCACAAGATTCACGGCGAATTGAAGCAGGTGTGGGAGCCGGGCAAGGTCGATTACGTGGTCATCCGCGAGAACACCGAAGATGCATACACGGGCGAGACTAGCGACATCGACGGTGGCCGCGTCACGCCGATCCGAATCACACGCCGCGCGACTGAACGCGTGGTGCGCTACGCTTTCAACCTGGCGCGGCGGCGAAACAAACAGAAGAAAGTTACCTGCGTCGAAAAGTCGAACATCATCGGGGCGCATCGCTTTTTCCGCGAGGTCTTCCGCGAAGTTGGCCAAGGCGAGTTTCCGGACATCACACTTGATTACGCCTACGTCGATGCGTTCTGCCAGTGGCAGATTCGTAATCCTGAATGGTATGACGTCGTGGTTGCGCCGAACCTGGCCGGCGACATCATCAGCGACAACGGAGCGACGACCGCCGGCGGACTGGGCCTCGCCGTCGGCGGCAACATCGGCGACGAGCATGCGATGTTCGAACCGATTCACGGCAGCGCGCCGAAGCACGCGGGCAAAGACAAAGCAAATCCGCTGGCTGCGATTCTGTCGATGCAGATGATGCTGGACTGGCTCGGCAATCGTCACGAGGACGAGCGACTGCTGCGGGCAGCCGTGAAAGTGGAAACAGCGGTCGCGGAGCTGCTCAGCGAAGGCAAGACACTAACGTACGATTTGATTGGCGACGAAAAGGCCTCGCGATGCAGCGAAGTCGGCGCCGCGGTTGAAGCGAAGCTGAGAAAGCTGGCGGAAACCCGCCCGTGAGGGAGGGTCGCACGTCGAGTCTCAGCTTATTTCATGCAATTGATTGCCTTGGGAATATTTGGCTGATCCACTGAGCCGGAGTTGTACCCTTCAATCTCTGGACTTTCAATCTCGACTCCCGTGTCGGTGATCGACACGCAGAATTGCAACGGCAAGCTTACCCGATCCGTGGCGAAATTTACGCCGTTCCAACGAATCGGTTGTCCGTCGATGAACTCTCCTTCGCTCTCGACCCAGCCTGCATAGGGTTGGTGAGAGGCAGAGAGTTTGAGGCTGGAGCGAGGCTGGATCTCGAAAACGAGAAACATCTCCCGTCCCTTTACCTTCAAATACTTAATTACCTTATCGGTCCGGTTCGAAATGAAGAGCGTGTCAGATCTTGTCTCCGGGACATTTGGTTCTCGCCAAAACCTAATAACATTCTCATGCAGCCAGGCATTCTTGGTGTAAGCAAGCTCAAAGCTAATATCCATGAAATCTCCGGAATGAGCGTGGGCGCCGCGCACAATGGTTTGGCCATTCCTGATCACATTAAATCTGACGGTATTATAAAAAAGAAATCCGCCCCGACCTTTATTTCCGGTCAACTGAACCGTGTAAATCCTGTTCGGAGATGAAGTCGAAAACCAGACTGAAGGTGATTTCAAGAATAGCTGGTAAATAGTCATGCCCACTAACGACATGACAGCGAGACTAATGACAAGAGTCGCGAATTTGTGAGGCGTCTTCATGCTGTTTTTGCGACAGCAACGCGACAGTTAGTGTAGCCAGAACCCTTGCGATTGCACCCTCCCTGACGGTCGGGTTTCCGTTACTTCTGCTTGCTTATCCGTTCTTCAATCTTCGGCAAACTGAGAATCACCGCGTCGCCGACCACTTTCAAACTCTTCGCCGAAACTTTATCGAGTGTGTCTTCTTTGGTGTGCCAGTAATCATAGGTTCCGAGTTGAATGATATCGACGGCATCGACTCCCGCGCGCAGGAACGGTGCGTGGTCGTCGTCGCTGACGCCTTCGTACCCATCGGTGAACTGTGAGCCGTAACCAGCTTGCCTTGCCGTCTGCCAAATTAGATCGACAAGCCACTTCGAACTTAAAGCCGGACGTCCGAACTTCAGATCTTTGTAGCCCACGATGTCGAGCAGGATCATTGTGCGCACGCGCTTCAGTTCATTTTTCGCGATCAGCTGCGATACATAATGGCGACTGCCGTAGGTGTTATCCGGAAGTTCATTGCCGGGATCTGCAGGATTCGGGTTCTGGCAAGTATCCCAATCGTCGCAGAACGGTTCTTCGCCATCGAAGAAAACAAACCAGTAAGTGAATTTCGGTTTTGATTTCGCCGCCAGGACGCGCGCAATCTCCAGCACCGCTCCGGTTGAAGATCCGCCGTCATTCGCGCCGACAAACTTAACGTCTTTGAAGTACTTGGTATCGTAGTGACTTGAGATGATGATGACGTCAGTTGATTCACCTGCCAGTTCAGCCGTGATATTCGCCATCTTCTTCGGGCCCTGCGGCGTTGTCGGGTGAAACTCGTCGATCATGACGTTGAGGCCGTACGACTTCAGTTGATCGCTAATGTAGGCGCGCGACCTCTCTAATTCCGCCGAGCCTGCCGGTCGTGGGCCGAACTCAACCTGCTTGCGCACATGTTCAAAAGCGCGATTGCCGTCAAAGTCGGAACCCGACTTTGGCTCAGGTGAATTCGCAGACGGAGTATTTGCCGGCTTGTTGCGGTTGCTCGGACAACCAAGCAGTGACAGTGGCAGAATCAGCGCGAAGGCCACCGTGAAAAATCTCAGTGGACTCTTTGAGAATTGAATGAGTTGGCGGCCGGTTTGAGTCATCAGGTTAGCGGGCCGCGGCACGTGAAGTCGCAGTCTTCTTCACGCTCGCCAGGCGGGCCTTTCGACAGTCATAACAAACACCAATCATTCGCAAGAGATGCTCGGTAATTTCAAATCGATGCTTGGCGGCCATCGCATCCTGAATCGCTTCCAGTTCAGGCGAGTAAAACTCGATGACTTTGTGGCATTCCGAACAAATCATGTGGTCGTGATGCTGGTGTTTGTAATTGTGCTCGTAATGGGCGCGACCGTCGCCGAAGCGCACCTCCCGCGCCAGTCCGGCTTCCATCAGCAGCCGCAGCGTCCGATAGACGGTCGTCTGCCCGACGCTAGGATCCTTGGCCTGCACCAGCCGGTAAAGGTCCTCGCCGGACATATGGCCTTCGGTGCGCAGGAACACATCCAGAATCAGATCGCGCTGCGCGGTGCGCTTCAGCCCCTTCTTCTGAATGTGTTTGACGAAAACTTCCTGCTCTTCAGTCATAAGTCAACGAGAGGACTCTCACCTAACCCCCCCGCATCTTACCACTGAGATGATGGCCCCTGAAATACGCGCTATCCCCGGAACATCCACTCCAAAATTGACTGTTGGTGGAAAATAAATAAGCTAACCACGCGTAAATGAAATGAAAGAGCCTAAACAAGCCGTCTCTACGCGCGCGCGTTGGTATGCCATTGCCATTGCGTTGGGATTCTTGTTGGGACTGGTTGCCTTTCTTTTTTATTACTTCTATGTATATCGGCCGAACCAGAAGATTCAACAGCGCGCGAGTCTGCCTCCGCACGAAGTATCCTTCACACATTTGTTATCGCTTCCCGACGGTGAATCGCGCATCGAAGGAGAATCTGTCATCTTCGAAGGATTCCTGGTCGCGCCGGAAAAAATTGGCACCGACACTAGCCGCTGGGGGTTTGATCTGAGCAATTATCCCAGTGGATATTTATCAAATGCGCCCCGTGCCAGTATTGATCGTTGCAACGAGATAATTAAGGTGAATTGTTTCGACTTTAGTGTGTCGGCGGCAGTCCCGCTCGGACGCCAAGAATTTTTAAATCTTCACGTACTGACAGATTCGAACGAGGATATCCGCTTTGGCAACCGCGTGCGGTTGCACGGAAAGCTCTTCGTGAAAAACGAGAAGTTCGGAGAGCATGCGAGACTAGATTCAATAATTGCCGTAACTAAGATTGAAAAGCCTAAGTAGGGCCTGCTATTCGGGCAACAATTCTAGTTGCGGTTAAGATCAGTCCGTTGGTACCGTAATGTCACGCGTGATATTTTTGCTTCGCGCCGGGGTGGCGGAATGGCAGACGCTACGGACTTAAAATCCGTTGACCGTAAGGTCGTGTGGGTTCGAGTCCCACCCTCGGCACCAATTCTAATCTCACTATTTCAAACAACTTGGGACTCGTTCGTCGACTTATCGCGATCGTGGCGTCAGGGTTCTTGGAATAGGATGACGCTAAGATGACGACATTTTTTTAGCCGGCCCGCTGTGCAAATTCCACAACCTGGCCTCTTGGTTCAGCAAGCTTGTCAACGGCCCCTTGGATCACGGTTGGCGTACCATGAGCATAGCCAGCCGTTACTCCAAGGGACGAGTGTCCCAGTAACTGCATGATGTCGAGCTCATGCACTTTTTCACCTCGCAAACGCGTGGCGAACGTATGTCTCAGGTCATGCCATGTGATCCCGCCTGCCTTAGTTTGGCCACACGTAATCTCGGCCTTCTTACACGCACGGGCAAAACCGCTACGAATTGTTTCCGAGTCGACGCCGGAACGCGCTGACGAGAAAACCAGATCGCTGCCGGATGCGTCTTGTATTACGCCTGACAAGGCGCTGCGAACCATGGAATTCATCGGAATGATCCGAGGCTTCTTATTCTTACTCTTAACCA
The DNA here is from genome assembly GCA_036374695.1 of Pyrinomonadaceae bacterium. Classification (GTDB taxonomy): domain Bacteria; phylum Acidobacteriota; class Blastocatellia; order Pyrinomonadales; family Pyrinomonadaceae; genus UBA11740. The sequence goes on along the minus strand of DASUTF010000403.1, from coordinate 168 downwards.
CCAATAGCCAGTTGGGAGGAATTTCGACATCCCTTCCATTGACTGCGTAAAATTTGGAACCGCTCCCAAGATTGATGTGGTCCGCCTGGAGACGAAGCAACTCTGACTTTCTGAGTCCCGTGCCAGTTGAAACGATTACTGCCGGACGCAAATAGTCAAGATCTCCCG
>DASUTF010000402.1:0-2388 GCA_036374695.1 Pyrinomonadaceae bacterium | reverse complement strand
ACGTCACGTCAGTTCCGACGCGATCGCTTTCAGCGCGGCATCGATGTCGGCCTCGGTATTGAACACATGCGGCGAGATTCGCATGCCGTTGCCCCAGCGTTTCTCCGTCTGCTTTAAAACCAGGTTGTGTTTCTGCCGCATGACCCCGCGGAATGTTGAGCTATCCACCGCTTGCGGAAGCCGGAACGCGACCAATGCGGTGGCGAGAGGGCCCGGCGGGGCGCTCACCACCTGGGCCTTGGCGATCTTTTTCAAGCCCTCGTATGCCCGGTTCCTAAGACGAAGATTTCGCGCTTCGGACACGGCGACTCCCCGCTTCTGCGCCGCCTCGATCGCAGCTCCGAGACCGGCAATCAAAGGCAGCGATCCCACGCCTGCCGATCCGACGACATACTTACGCCCATCCTCCCACTCGATCGGTTGTATCCGCGAAGCAGCAGCTTTGTTGATATACAGGAAACCCGTACCCTTCGGCGCCATCAGCCACTTATGTCCGGGCGCGGCGTAAGCATCACAACCGATCGCGCGTACGTCGACCTCGATATTTCCCACGGCCTGCGCGCCATCAATGATCGTCAGGATATCCCGGCTCTTTGCCAAAGCGACGATCTCGCGAACCGGCATCCGCAAGCCCGTCGACGTAATTACATGGCTGACACTGATGACTCTGGTCTGCTTTGTGATCGCGCGCTCGAAACGCTCGACGATGCTCCGGGCATCATGATCCTCCGGAGCGATTACGACACGGTCTATGCCGATCCCGCGCCGCTTCTCAAGGTGCTTCCAGGCCGCGCTGCCTCCTTCGTGTTCGACATCTGTCGTCAGAACCCGATCGCCGCGGAACAGGTCGATTCCCAGAGCGGCAATATTCATCGCGTTGGTGGTGCTGCGCGTGAGCAGCACCTCGTCCGCTGCACAGCCGATCAGCCCGCCCACTAAGTCACGAGTCTTGTCGGCGAGCGTATGGGTCGTGCCGCCATACGCCTTCGCCACAGGGTTTTTTTCGAGATCGCTCCATGCGTTTAATACGACATCGAGAATGGCGCGAGGTGTCGGCCCAAGTGAACCGGTGTTCAGATAGATCACTCCGGGCTCAAGCATGTACTCGGCGGCATCAGAGCTCGCCGGTTGTGCACTCGCCGGCAGGGCAGCACCCGCGGTCATCGCGGCCAGGCCTGACAACAGTTCTCGTCGGGAAACAGTCATAGGATTCAATGTTGGCGCGCCAGTATATGCGCCGCCACGGCGAGTGTGAAGTGGAAACCTCGCGACTGAATTAAGAACTCAAGAGGTGCACGAAAGGACTTTCCCGGAAGCCAATTACCACCAGCGCAAAGCTTTCCACCAAAGCGATCCCAGAACGGTCCAGATGAGCAGGTTGGCCACTGAAGCGACGAAACCAATCCACCACCACGTGCGCTGCTTTACATAGCCGGCGCCGAACCAAATTGGCGCCGGCGTCGTGCCGTAGTGCGTCAACGAGGCGTTCAGATTTGAAGCGTAAGCGAGCAGCAAAACGGTCAACGCCACCGGCGCGCCCGCGGCGATAATCACCACCAGGAACGGAATGTACATCGCCGACACGTGCGCGGTGATCGAGGCGAAACCGTAGTGCGCGTAAAAATAAACGAGCAGCAAGACGGCCAACGCGGCGGCCCAGTACCAGCCCACCGTCATACCGGCGGCTACTTCGGCGAAGCGCTTGGTGATGCCGGTTTCGCCAAGTGCCTCAGCCATTCTCACGAGTCCGCCATACCAGATGAACACGTCCCAGGCGCCACGTTCAGTGATGACGTCTTCCCAGTTGAGCACTCCGGTCAGCAACAGCACGCCGATGCCAAGCATCGCGACCACGGCATAGTTGATTCCATGAAATGCCGTCGTCATCCACAGCGTCGCGACCAGCGCGAACACCAGCAGCATCAGGATCTCGTTAAGCGAGACTCTTCCCATCTTCCGAAGTTCGTTGCGCGCAAACTCGGTGGCGGCCGGCGTGTGTTTGATCTCGGGCGGAAACAGCCGGTAGATCAGCGGCGGAACGACAGCGAGCGAAACGAGTCCCGGCACCAATCCCGCAATCGCCCAACGCGCGTAGGTCAACTCGATCCCGGTTGTCTCTTTCGCAAACTTCGCGATGATGACGTTTGAAGCCTGGCCCGTGAGAAACATCGCGCAGATGATTACGTCGGCCTGGTAGAGCAGCGTAGTGAGGAACGCGCCGAGCCTGCGCGCCGTTGGTCCCGGCCGTGATTCATAAGTTTCGGCAATCGACTTCGCGATCGGAAAAATGATGCCGCCTGAACGCGCGGCATTCGACGGGATAATCGTCGCCAGGACAAAATCGGTTGAAATCAGTGAATAACCCAGGCCGAGTGATCGCGATCCGAT
>DASUTF010000401.1:0-4965 GCA_036374695.1 Pyrinomonadaceae bacterium | reverse complement strand
GGCATGCGCGAGTTCACTTCCTCAGCCAGGCTGATGAAGCGCGAGTCGAAACCATGTTGCCGCGCTTTCCATGAAAGATAGTGCGGGTCGAGCGGAATGCAGTGGCCGCCGATCCCGGGACCGGGATAAAACGGCATGAATCCGAAAGGCTTGGTGGCGGCGGCGCGAATCACTTCCCACGTGTCGATGCCGAGCGCATAACAAAGCCGCGCCATTTCGTTCGCCATGCCGATGTTTACCGCGCGAAAAGTATTTTCCAGAAGCTTGGCGGCTTCGGCGACGCGCGCCGAGCTGACCGCATGCACATCCCGCACGATCTGGCCATACAGCATCGCGGCGGCTTCAGTCGAATCATAGGTTACGCCGCCCACTACTTTCGGAATGTTGTGCGTCTTGAATTCGGGATTACCCGGATCGACACGCTCAGGCGAGAAGGCGAGCAGAAAGTCTTCGTCCAGTTTCAGGCCCGTGCCTTCCAGCATGGGCAACAACACTTCATCGGTCGTCCCCGGATACGTCGTTGACTCAAGAATGATTAGTTGGCCACGACGCAGGCGTTTCTGGATCTCTTCGGCCGCGGCGAGGATGTACGACACATCCGGCTCTTTCGTTTTCCGCAGCGGCGTGGGGACGCAGATGATGATCGCATCGCAATCCTTCAGCTCGTCGAAGTTCGTCGTCGCATGCAGCTTCCCGTTTTCGATCAGCTCTTTGACTTGGGACGATTCCACATCGCCGATGTACGACTCGCCGGCATTTATCTTCGCAGCTTTCGCAGCATCTACTTCGAAGCCTGTTCCGTTAAAGCCACTACGCGCGAATTCCGTCACCAGCGGCAACCCGACATAACCCAGTCCGATCACGCCCACGCGGGCGCGCTTGTTCTTAATTGAATCGATAAGTTCGTTTTTGATCATTAATGTTTCTGCGCAAGCTAGTTGATTTCATAGGGCAGGAATTGCAGTCACCCAAGCCTAATGAGCCCCCGCAGCAGAGTCAAGGTTCCGCTGGCGCGACGTATCTCGCGCTTCCCACGTGTGGGGAGGGGTTAGGGTGAGGTTGAGCCGCGGCCACACTTCTCCCCCTTCAGGTATATTTCATTTACTTTCACCACCGCCAAATCGATAATGCCGCGGCCATGGGAGCCCCACAGACTTATGACGTTGCCGTTGTGGGCGCCGGCGTCTTCGGCGCGTGGACGGCGTATCAGCTCCAGCGCTCCGGAAAACGAGTCGTCCTGATTGACGCTTATGGCGCGGCCAATTTCCGCGCCAGCTCAGGCGACGCGTCGCGCATCACGCGCATCGGCTACGGCAGTGATGAAATCTACTCGCGGTCCGCACGGCGTTCTTTGCAACTCTGGAAACTGTTCTGCAAGAGTCTTGATGAGGCGCTGTTTCATCAGACGGGAGTTCTGTGGCTCGCTTACGAAAACGATCCATATCCCACGAAGTCTTATGAGACATTGACGAAGCTAGGTGTTCCGGTTGAAAGACTGACAATCGATCAAACGCGTGCGCTGTTTCCGGCCATCAATCTTGAGGGAATCTCGTGGGCCATGCTGGAGCCGGAGAGCGGCGTCCTGAGCGCGAGTCGCGCCGTCCAAGCCGTTGTTCGCGAGACGATCAAACTGGGCGGCGAATACCGGCAAGGAGCCGTGGTTAACCCATCCGGACAAGGAGGGTTGGAGAGTCTGACGATTTCAAACGGAGAGCGCGTCTCTGCGGCAAAGCATGTCTTCGCTTGTGGCCCATGGCTGCCGAAAATCTTTCCGGATTTATTGGGCGAGCGCATTCACCCGACGCGTCAGGAAGTTTTCTACTTCGCCGCTTCACCTGCTTTGCCAACCTGGATCGATTTCAAGAACGAAGCGTATGGATTGCCCAATGTTGAGGGACACGGCCTCAAGATCGCCATCGATCGTCATGGGACATCGTTTGATCCCGATACCGGGAATCGCGAAGCCACCGCCGAGGGTCTCGCGGAAGCCCGACAATACCTTGCGCGTAGACTGCCCGAACTCCAGCACGCGCCACTAATTGCTGCACGCGTCTGCCAATACGAAAACACTTCAAACGGTGACTTCTTGATTGATCGCCATCCGGAGTTTGAGAATGTGTGGCTGGTGGGCGGCGGTTCAGGTCACGGGTTCAAACACGGTCCGTTTGTGGGTGAATACGTAGCCGCGCGCATTGATGGAAGAACCGAAGGTGTTGAGCCGCGCTTCAGCTTGGCCACAAAGAAGCGGGAAAAGAAAAGGTTGGTTTATTAGCGAGTTGATCGCGTCGGTAGTGTACGCGGGTTGAGTGTTGGTTAGGTTCGTTGCAACTTAACTCCCAGTTCCGGCTGCGACTGCCGAGGCTTCAGCCAGCCGCTTCACAATCACCAGCGTGATGTCGTCGGCCGCCGGCGTGCCCTGGGCAAACTTCGTCAGCGCCGATTCGATTCGATCGCGAATGCCGGCTGCGGAAGCGTCGAGATTGCGCGCGACGGCTTCGTACAAACGCGTCGGTCCGAATTCTTCGCCGCTGGGGCTGACGGCTTCAGAAACTCCATCCGAATAAATCACCAGCACGTCGCCGGCATTCAAGGTCGTGCGGCCTTCGCGGAAATCTGCGTCCGCCATGATTCCCAGTGGCAACCCGCCGGCTGCCAGTTGCTCCATCGTGCCGCTGGCGTGAACGATAAGCGGTGGATTGTGGCCCGCGTTAAGAAACGCCAGCTCGCCTGTCTTTGGATTCAGATCGGCATAAAACAGCGTGACAAAGCGATTGGCCGGAATGCTCTCGACCAAATAGCGGTTGATTGAAGAGATCGTTTCCGCCAGCGAGCCGTGCGTGTCGAACTGCGCGTGCACCGCCGCATGCAGCGACGACATCAAGAGAGCCGCGGCGGTGCCTTTGCCCGACACATCACCGAGCGCCACGACCAAATTGCCATTGCGCTTGTGAATGAAGTCGTAGTAGTCACCGCCAATTTCGTAACACGGGAAACTAATGCCTTGCAGCTCGTAACCTGCCACCTGCGGCGCGGACGCCGGCTGAAAACGCTGCTGAATCTCACTGGCAACCTGAAGTTCGCGCTCGAGTCGTTCGCGTTCGAACTGCTCTTCCGTGAGGCGCGCATTCTCAACACGAATCGCGGCGACCGACGCCAGCGTCGTCAAAACTTTCAGGTGATCTTCCGTGAAGCGGCCTTCCGCAATCGGCGAGTCCGCATAGATGATTCCGAATACGTTCTCGCCGACGCCCAGCGGTACCGCCAGCACCGAACGCACGCCCTGCAGGACGACCGTGCCGCCCATGAAGCGCGGATCCGACTGCGCGTCGGAAGTCAGGACGGATTTACCGTTGTTGACGACTTCATCGATGACTGAGCGGCTGATGCGGATTTCGCCGACGTCGCCCTGGCGATCACGCAGGCGCGCCACGGCAACCTTCAACTCAGGGTTGTCCGGCTCGCGCATCATGATCATGCAACGATCTCCGGGCACGGATTCGAAGACGAGCGTCACGATCTGCTCGAGCGTTTCGTTCAAGGTCACCGAGGCGAGCAACGCGACGCCCACTTTGCTGATTAAGGCGAGCAGATCGGTCTTCTGCTCGATCTTCTCTTGCGCGGCGGAGTCGTGCGAACGCGACAGCGCACCTTCGATTTGCTGAAACAGTCCTGAAGTAGTTCGATCCGCGGACGACAGAGCAATGGTGGCTTCGGGCACCGACGTGCTCTGCTCAGTAATCATGGTCGAGCCGCTGCTGAGGGGATACGGCCCGTCGTTAAAGATGATTTCGGTCTCGCCGATTTGAATGCGGCCGCCGCGCGTCAGGGGAATAGCCGCGTCGACGATCGCGCCGTTGTAGAGCGTGCCGTTCGCGGAACCCAAATCCTGAAGGTAGTACTCGTCCCCTTCGGTGCGCACTTCCGCGTGGACACGGGACGCAAACGGATCGGGAATACACAGGTCATTTCGCGCGGAGCGGCCGATCGTGATGCGCAGCCGGTTCAGCGGAAAATGCTCCGCCGTCCGATCGGGATATCTGACAACTAACTCAGCCATTTAGAAGTTTTCACCACAGAGGACACAGGGAAGACAAATATGATTTGAAATTGCTCTGTGTCTGCTCTGAGTCGTCGGTGGCTCAAATCCTGCTCTCGCGGATTAACAATTTGCCCTACACCGGCGGACGCGGGCGCCGCGTCTGAGTCATCGACGACCCGTACTCGCGAATCACCACCGTGCCCGCCATTAGATCATGCAGCGTGCGCCCGGTGGGGTTTACGATCGCCATCAAAAAACCGATCCCGAACAGAAAAAAAGAAACCGGATAACCAACGAAGTGGCGCAACAGCGCCCAGCCTATGCCCGGCACGCTTCCGTGGGTGCTCTCCAGCCGCAGACCCGTCGTCCACTTGCCCAGAGTCTTTCCGGTCAAACCCGCCAGAACGCCCAAATCTAACACAGCCGCCACAAGCGTAAAGAAGATTCCGACCTTTTCCGCCGTGCCGCCCGCCAAACGCGCACCGCCGCCCATCATGCGCGCGACCATCGTGCTGAAAGTCATGATCAGAACCAGCATGATGTAGTCGATCAGAATGGCGCCGCATCGCAAAGCGAACGGCGCGCGATACCGCACTTGAATGTGCTCCAGACGCTTCGACGTCGGGCGCGAGGTTTTCCCCGATTCGATTTTAGCCGGTACTGTCGCTTGCATTGGTTTCAGAAGCCCGACCGTAAGGGAGGGCGATTATCCCCGCGTTGCCCTCCCTTACGGTCGGGCTTCTGACACGAACTCATCCGACCAGGAAGTGCAAAGTGGTCTCGCCCACGCGGATGCGATCGCCGCTGTCGAGCGCGCGCGGCTGCCGCGGTTCAAGGTGGATAATATCATTGATGACGGTGCCGTTGACCGAACCGAGGTCTTCGACCATGAAAGCGCCGCCTTCCCTCCAGACGCGCGCGTGGCG
>DASUTF010000400.1:0-14657 GCA_036374695.1 Pyrinomonadaceae bacterium | reverse complement strand
ATCGTCATCGATCTTAATCAGCCGCCACCGCCGGGTTGGCGCCCGCGCGCCAGGAAATCCGGGCGGCTGGGTCGAATTCTGGGAATTATCGGCGTCGTTCTTCTTCTTTTGCTCATTGGTGTTGGCGTCGGCGCATTCTTCTGGTGGCAGAATCTTAAGTCGAAGCCGGCTTACACGCTGGCGCTGCTCGTCGATTCATCACAACGTGATGACCGCGCGGAATTGGATCGCATTCTCGATCTAGACAAGATCTCCGAAAGTTTTATTGCGGACGTGCGGGCGAAGGTCACCGGGACTTCAATTCTTAACAGCCTGGTGCCATCGCAACTCGATCAGATCGTGGCGAATATCACGCCGAGGTTGAAAGAGACTTTGCGCGAGGCCTTGCCGAACGAGATTCGCCGCGTGACTGAGCCCGCCAAAGGCAAACCCGTTTTTCTGATCGCGTTGAGCGCGCCGTATTTCGCTACCATCAAGCAGAACGGCGCCGGCGCGACGGTAGATCTGAAGTTCAAAGACGAGCAGATTCAACTTACAATGCAGCAGGTGGAAGACCGTTGGCGCGTAGTCGCGATTCGCGACGACCGTCTGACGAACATCATCGCGGACACCGCGAAGAAGGGCTTGTCGCAACGCGGCTCGCAAACTCAGGACGAAATCATTCGTCGTTTGCGAGAGTGGCAAACGCCGACACCGAGCCCGTCGCCCTAGCGGCACAGACTTCAATCTGTGATTCCGCCGCTTAGCTACAGAGTGAAGTCTGTGCCACGAAGATATGAACAAAGACTCTCAGAACTTTGAAACGTCGCTGGAAGAACTCGAGCGAATCGTGCGCGAGCTTGAGCGGGGCGATCTGCCTTTGGAAAAGAGCCTCGAGCTGTTCGAGCAGGGCGTGAAGCTTTCGCGCGCGTGCCAGGAGCGTCTGAACGAAGCCGAACGCCGCATTGAGATCCTCACCCGCGACAACCAGGGCCGGCCGGCGATCCGCCCGTTCGACGTGGAAAGCGAACTGGCGTCGAAGAGCGAGGAATAATTTGGTGACTGTTTCTTCCTCTGTGTCCTCTGTGGTTAATACTTCGGCAACAGACGCGAAAGAGTTCCTCGCTTTCACTCGCTCACTAATCGACACGGAACTCGACCGGCTTATCCCAAAAGAGACCGACGATCCCGTGCGGCTTCACAGCGCCATCCGCTGGAGTGTATTTGCCGGCGGCAAGCGCTTTCGTCCAGCGCTTGTGCTGGCGGTGGGCGGAACTTTCCAGGCGGCCACGGATCGGTTGTTGAGGACGGCTTGCGCGTTCGAGATGATTCACACCTACTCGCTGATTCACGACGATCTGCCTTCGATGGATGACGACGATCTGCGGCGCGGGCGTCCGACTTGTCACATAAAATTTGGCGAAGCGACCGCGATCCTCGCCGGTGACGCGCTCCAGGCGCTCGCGTTTCAAACGATCACGGAAGATGAAACTCTCTCGACCGAGACCCGCGTACGCGTCATCGCTGAACTTTCGCGTGCGGCGGGCACACCGAGCGGGATGGTCGCAGGTCAGGCGCGTGATCTCGACGCCGAGGCACAAACCGTTGACGCAGTTGCGCTGGAACAGATTCATCTGCAAAAAACGGGCGCGCTGATCTGTGGCGCCGCCCGGTGCGGCGCAATCATCGGCGGCGCGAACGATGATGAAGTGGCAGCGGTCACCGATTACGGTCGAAACCTTGGGTTGCTGTTTCAAATCACCGACGATCTTCTGGACGTGACCGCCAGCGCCAGCGCCATGGGTAAGACGCCGGGCAAAGACGCGCGCGCAAGCAAAGCGACTTATCCGGCGGTCCACGGGCTCGACGCGACTCGACGTCAAGTCGATATTGTCCGCCGATCAGCTTGCGACGCGGCGACGAGCATCAATCGACCTGTGGAACTCTTGAATTCGATTGTTGACTTAATCGCCGATCGTGAGGCGTGAGAGCTGACGGAGCGCGGACGCCCTCGTCCGCATGACCTGACGAAAACTGGTTCATTGAAGGGACGCGTGCTCAATGCATCTCGCACGGATGCGGGCGAGGGCGCCCGCGTTCCCAATCTCGCCTCACCAGGAATCACGCGTAGGCCGCATAGACGCTCTTCACTTTTTCCAGAAAGTCGCGCCGGTCGATGAGGTAGTAAAGCTTGACGGGTTCTGAGACGATCTCGTCCGGCTCAGGCTGGACCGGTTTGGTCTGGCGGGACTTCGAAGTTTTCTTGGCTGATTTCTTGGCCGCAGCTTTCGTTTTCAATTTCGCGCCGCTCTTGATCCGGTCGCTATCCCGACTTGTCGGGATACTGACACTCGCCCATTCGTGAGTGGCCGCCAGGTGATCGACAACTCGCTCGAACACCTCGCCCGGATCTGTTTCGGTAACGCCAATTCGGTCCAGGTACCCGCTGTAGCGCAGGCGACGTAGCAAATCCATCAAGGTGAGCCGGCCCTCCAGCGTCAATCCACCGTGCGCGTGTGAGCGGCTGACGAGGTATTGGATGAGAATCGCCTCGCTGTAAAGGTGTGGCGCGAGAAACAGCCGCGCACCGTCGCGCTCCCAGCCCTCAGCCAGTCGGGACGAGCGACGCACCGAGCTCGCGCCTTCAAACACCTCGGCCCAATTCGTTTTCGGATCGCGGCGCTCGAGATAGCGGCGCGTCGTTTCGATTAGCCACGTTTCGTCTTGCAACTCAACGTTCATTCCCAAAGTGTCCAGCCACTCAAAGAACACGGCGCGCGAATCGGATTTCTTTTCGACCACAACAAACTGGTCGCCGGCGGTGGGAAGTTTCTTGATCAGCGTTCGCCTGGGGGCGTCGGTCGACTTGCCGCCTTCGATACAATAGGTGTCGAAGCGCGCCAGCCAGCGCTTCGCGGAACCGCAGTACGGACAGTGTGGATTCTTCTCGTCGCTGTCGAAGTACGGACGAACCGCACCGCGACTGGTGAGTTCTTCGACGGTTGGCGTATGACGCTTTACCTCTGAAAAGGCTGTGCGCGGCGCCATTTGTAGTTGTTTGGTGAAGATGTCAAAGATGCAGGCGAGACAGACCAGCGTTGTGTACTCGGTGACCGTTCCCGAGGGAAATCCGGTCAGGTCGAGTTCGCGTTTTTTGGTCGTCGTTGCCATGCCGATTAATTCAGAACTGCCGGAACTGCACAGAGCGCGACATAACAGCTAGAATCGCGACTGTATCAAAGGAGCGTCCTGAATGTCACAATCTCAGCCCGATTCTCCCGAGGTCATATTATCAACTTCGGACCTCAACCGTGCGTCCGCGGAAGGCGTAATTTCTCAAAGCCAGGCTGATGCTCTAGTCCATTGGGCATACGACCAGCGATTCAAACGCACTTTACCCGCGGAAGCGCCACTGCCCCCCGCGGAGCAGCATAAAGGCTTCAATGTGGTAACTGTGCTCTATTACTTCGGCGCCATGCTCATGATCTCAGCGTGCGCCTGGTTCCTGGGCGACAAGTGGGACGCGCTTGGCGCCCGCGGAATTCTTATCACCACGATCGTTTACATGGTGGTCGCGGCCAGCCTCGGTGTCTGGTTGCGTCGCCGGGATTATCTCGTTGGTGGCGGATTGCTCATTACCGTCGCCGTCAGCCTGGTGCCGATGCTCGTTTATTCAATTGAAAGGATGACCGGCTTTTGGCCCGCCGAAGACCCGGGCGCTTACAAGGATTTCTATCCGTTGATTCACGGATCGTGGATCGTTATGGAACTGGCAACCATCGCGGCCGCGGCGCTGGCACTCAAGTTTGTAAAATTCAGTTTTCTTACCGCGCCGATGGCTTTCTGCTTCTGGTTCCTCTCGATGGATGTGGCCGCGTTGATCCTGCGGCAGAATACGTTGCAGACGGAACCGGCCAAGTGGATCAGTGTGATGGTCGGAGCACTCATCATCCTGATTGGCTTCGGGCTGGATCGATTAATGCGCCAGCGCCAAGCGCCACCCGGTGAAGACTTTGCTTTCTGGTCTTACTTGTTCGGGCTAATGGCTTTTTGGGGCGGCCTGACCGCGATGGATTCAGGCTCAGAGTTGAGACGGTTAGTCTATTTGCTGATAAACATTGGGCTGGTTGCGCTGGCGATTAAGCTGCGACGCACGGTCTTTATGGTGTTCGGCGCCCTTGGAATTTTCGCGTATCTGGGGCATCTGGCTTGGGAAGTATTTCAGGATTCTGTGTTCTTTCCGTTCGTGTTAGCGTTGCTCGGGCTAATCCTAATCCTCGGTACCGTCGGAGGCCAACACTACCTGCGCAAACGCATGAAATCGCCTGAAGAGGTCTAAGCAATCGCGACCAGCGCGGGTTCGCTGTCCGTATGACCCAAAACGAGATCGAGTTCGGCCTCGACGTCGCCGGTCCCGCTGGAAAGCTTCTTGAAATCGAAGAGATTTGGATCGAGCAGGTGAGTCGGCACTGCATGGCCAAGCGCGGTTAACATCGACGCGCGAATATTCGGAATCTCTTTTTCCAGATCCGTGATTAGCCGTTCGATGCGCGCGCGTTTCAGGTTGGGCTGCGACCCGCAGAGATCGCAGGGAATGATGGGAAACTTTGCTTCGGCAGCGAACTCAGTGATGTCGTTTGCGCGACAGTAAGCAAGAGGACGAATGATGGTGTTGCGGCCGTCGTCGGATCGCAGTACCGGCGGCATCGCTTTTAACGTCCCGACGTAGAAAATGTTCAGCAGAAACGTGGTGATGATGTCATCGGCGTGATGCCCCAGAGCGATCTTCGTGCAGCCTTCCTCGACGGCGATGTTGTAAAGAATGCCGCGCCGCATACGCGAACAGACTGAACAGAAAGTCTTTCCTTCAGGCACCAACCGCTTCACGATGGCGTAAGTGTTTTGTTCGACGATGCGAAATGGAACGCCGCGTTCACGGAGATAATCCGGCAATACCTCAGCGGGAAAATTTGGCTGCTTTTGATCGAGGTTGACCGCCAACAGGTCGAATTTTACCGGTGCACGTTTTTGCACATCGAGCAGTAAATCTAGCAGCGTGTGACTGTCTTTGCCTCCCGACATGCATACCATCACACGGTCGCCATTCTGAATCATCGCGAAGTCTTCAATCGCTTCGCCCATGCGGCGCAGTAATTTCGTCTTGGTGCGACTCTCGGCAAACATCGGCCTCAGAATGCCATGCGGCGGACGCGCCTGACAAACGGGCCTGCCACCCTCGAAAATCTGCTTGAACCCCGGTGCTTGCTGTGATAGTGTGCGCGCCACTCAAGTCAGCGCCGACACCTCCCTGGTTAAAAGCTTGTCTTGAACAGTTTCCGGAACTGTTTCCACGCGGTTCGAGCGGAGAAGGGAAAAAACGCTACTGGCCAAGCCGGCTCTTCAATTAGAGACCGAAACCGCCCTGCGACGCAGCGGCGGTGAAGTTGTCCCTGCGCGTCGTCCAAACGTCATCGCCGGTGTTGATCGTCCGGCGGCCTCTCTCGCTCCGGTCGGGGCGCCCGCAAGGCAAAAGCCAAACAATTTTCAGGCGCGTGTTCCGGTAATTATCGGCGAAGCAACTTATCGCGGCTACACGCCGGTTGACGGTGTCATCTCGGGCCAGTTGACGGCGAGTGGCGGCGGACTGACGATCAAACAGCGCGTGCGATCTGATTCCGATCCGGAACTCGATGGCGAGCTTTCGTTTAAAGATCTGCTGCGCATCAACGGCCACATTCGCGGTAAGGTGCAATCGGAACGCGGCACGCTGATCATTGCTGACGCAGCGACGGTCGATGCGCAGATCGAAGTCGGCGTGGCGATCATCAGCGGTGAGGTCAACGGCGATGTGTTGGCCCGCGAGCGAGTTGAACTGGGTCACGGCGCCGTCATCAATGGGAATATTTCAACCCCCTCGCTGTCCATCAAACCCGGTGCTACGTTTCACGGCGATTGCCGAATGATAAAGACCGCAGGGTAACCACCGACCGTCGTGTCACAGGAAGCCGAAACTCTGACCCTTAAACCCGTGCAGATTTTGAGCAGTGAGGATTCTCGCGCCGGTCTCGCCCGCGATCTGGACGAGGGTTTTAAAGAATGGCTGACCGTCAGCCACACTCTGAAAAACGGCACGGATCACCCGGCTACGAATCAGTCAGACGTCGCGCTACCACGCGAGATCGCATTCGAAGGTACTTTGCGAATCAACGGGTACGCGGCCGGATTAATCCGTTCAACCGAAGGCAGTCTGATCGTTGAACCTGCCGGCGAACTCGATGCAGACATCTCAGTCCACGATGCGACGATCTATGGCTGCGTGCGCGGTGACATTCAGGCAAAGCTGAAGGTCGAACTCCGCGGATCAGCCCGCGTCGTTGGCGACATCGAAACCGTGGCCCTGTCCATTGAACCCGGCGCCGTCTTCGAAGGCCGTTGCATCTTTGTGCAAGCATCTGCTGCTGACGATTCTTCCACGCCGCCGGATTCCGCGGTAATCAGCTAACCCTTGAACCCCCGCAAAGCGCGTTCTGCCCGAATTTCCCAGTGAACCTGTGATAAAGTCCGCACCAGGTAGCACAGACTTCAGTCTGTGACTCCTTCGCGCCAACACAGACTGAAGTCTGTGCCACTATGATCGATTTACGCAGCGACACCGTTACAAAACCTACCCCGGCGATGCGGCGCGCCATGGCCGAAGCCGAGGTCGGCGATGACGTCTACGGTGAAGATCCAACCGTCAATCGTTTGCAGGAGCTGGCCGCTGAGATTTTTCAGACGGAAGCCGCGCTTTATGTGCCAACCGGCTCGATGGGAAATCAGATCGCGGTGAAGCTGCACACGCGGCCCGGCAACGAAGTCGTCATTGAAGAGCGCGGCCACATCTACAACTTCGAGATGGCGACGATGGCCGCGTTCTCAGGCTGTCTCGCGCGGCCGGTGCACAGCAAGGACGGCAGCGGCATTCTGACGTGGGACGAGATCGCTGCTGCGCTTCACGCCAACGCGGCTTACCACGTGGCGCCAACCGGGCTGATCGCGATCGAGAATTCGCATAACCTCGCCGGGGGATCCGTGATGCCCCGCGCGCGCGCGGAAGACATTTGCGAACACGCGCATGCGTTGAAGTTACCGGTCCACCTGGACGGCGCGCGTATCTTTAATGCGGCGACGGCGCTGGGTGAAACGGTAGCTGACCTCGCTCGACCGGCGGACTCAGTGATGTTCTGCTTGTCGAAGGGCTTGGGTGCGCCGGTCGGATCGATGTTGCTCGGCACGAAGGCTTTTATTGACGAAGCGCGAGTGATTCGCAAAATGCTTGGCGGCGGCATGCGCCAGGCAGGGGTAATCGCGGCCGCGGGTTTGGTTGCGTTGGAGGAATCCCCAAAACGCTTGCACGAAGATCACGAGAACGCGAACCGGCTGGCCGTGGGATTGGCCGAGCTGCCCGGTATCAAAATCGATCCGGAAAAAGTCGTCACCAACATCGTGATCATCGACGTCGCCGAAACCGGCAAGAGTGCCGACGGCATTTGTGCTGAACTTCGCGAGCGGGGCGTGCTGGCGATCGGATTTGGATCGTCGATTCGCATGGTCACGCATTACGACGTGTCGCGCGCGAACATTGAAACGGCGCTGCGCGAATTCCGGAGCGTCGTGGCCAATTGAGTCCACCACGAAGGACACTGAGAAAACCGCCGCAGATGAACGCGGATTTTCGCAGATCAGAAAAAGCGAAGTTCAATCCACGTGAATCGGCGCTAATCCGCGGCTGATTCTGGTTTTCTCTGTGTCCTCTGTGGTTATGAATCCATCGCAGGAAAAGCCCAACCTCAAGACCGAAGCCATCGCCGGCGTCACGACCTTCTTCACGATGGCCTACATCGTCGTCGTAAATCCGCAAATCCTTTCGGCTGATGGAAAAACCGGAATGGCCTTCAGCGGTGTGCTGACGGCGACGGTGCTTATCTGCTTTACGATGACGCTGTTAATGGGTTTGTACGCGAAGCTTCCCTTCGCGGTCGCGCCCGGCATGGGCATCAACGCGTTCTTTACCTACACAATTGTTCTCGGCAAAGGCGTCCCCTGGCCGAGTGCGCTGGGCGCGGTCTTCTGGGCGGGAGTTCTTTTTCTCATCGTTTCGATCACACCGATTCGCGAATCGATCGCGAAAGCAATTCCGGGCGAATTACGCATTGCCGCGGCGGCGGGCATTGGCGTTTTCCTCACCTTTATTGGTTTGCAGAACGCCGGGTTCATCGTTGCCGATCCGGTTACACTGGTGAAGCTCGGCTCGCTGGGCAAGCCTGCGCTGTTCGCGATCCTCGGTGTAGCAATTGCTGCTTTTCTAATGGCGCGCAAGAGCGCTTTCGCATTTCTCGCTTCGATCGCAATCGTGACGCTGGCGGCGTGGGCTTTTGGCATGGTGGCTCGGCCGCCGCAACTTCTCAGTCTGCCGGATTTCCAAAGCGTTTTTCTCAAGCTCGACATTCTGGGCGCGCTCAAGCTGAGCCTGGCGCCGGCGATCATCGCGATCATGTTCACGGATCTATTCGATTCAATCTCCACGTTCATCGGCGTCGCGCATGCGGGCCACCTCCTCGATAAGGATGGTCATCCGAAAAACCTGCGCGAAGGATTGATCGTCGATTCATTCGCGACGTTTGGCGCCGGCCTCGCCGGAACGTCATCGGGCACGGCCTACATTGAAAGCATCGCCGGCATTCGCATGGGCGGGCGCACGGGAATGACGGCTGTGTTCACGGCGTTATGTTTCCTGCCTTGCCTCTTCATCGCGCCCCTCGCGGGCATGGTGCCGCCGTTCGCGACGGCCGCGGTCTTAATCATGGTGGGCGCAGCAATGTTTACGAGCATCGGCAAGATAGACTTTGGAAAAATCGAAGAAGGGGTGCCGGCGTTTCTCACGCTGATCCTGATTCCGCTGACATTTTCGATCACGCAGGGAATTCTCTGGGGCTTCATCTCGCATGTCGGGCTGTACCTGATGGTGGGCCGGCGCCGTGACATTCATCCGGTGATGTACGCGCTGGCGGTAGTTTCAATTGGCTTACTGGTGCTTGAGCGGGTGAAGTTTTCTTAGCTGCCAACCACGTAGTAAAGTAACAATCCTCTCCAAAGGTTCCAACATGAAGAGATCAACTCGCGGATGCGGATGTGCAATTGCGGTCCTCGTGCTGTTAACTGCGACAGCGGGCGCCGTTGTTTGGAAGTTCGATCTGATCAAGTGGTGGCGGACCCAGCCGCCAAAACCGACCGGCGAACTGAAACTCGTCGTGTTGGATGTTGGCCCGGTCGAAGGCGATGCGATTCTGATTTTGGCGCCCGGTGGTAAGTCCGTTCTGATCGATGCTGGTGATGCGGGCAAAGGCAAAGTCGTCCTCGAAGCCTTGAAGCGTCACAAAGTCGAGAAACTCAATTACTTCATTGCGACGCATCCGCACCCGGATCACATTGGCGCGGCTGATGAAGTCTTCAATGGAATCAAAGTCGAAACGGTGATCGACAACGGAGTCGATCTCTCGACGCCTGCACCCTCGCCGACACCGGCACGACGCGGTGCGCGAGCTACGCCTACACCGGCGCCGAGAAGAAGTCGGGTCAAGACCGTTACGGGCTTCTTTGATGAATACAAGGAAGCTTTGCAAAAGTCCGGCGCGCAGCACCAGAAAGCGGAACCCGGTCAGAAGATTGATCTGGGCGGTGGCGCGATCCTGACGGTGCTCGCGCCCAACGAACCGTTTTTCACAAAGGATCAAATGAAAGCCGGTGGCAACGAGCCCAATGCGAACTCGATCGTTTTGCGTCTTGACTACGGCGACTTCTCAATGCTCTTGATGGGCGACGCCGAAGAGCAAACTGAAATGCGGCTCCTCAGCCGAGATTCGGATCTCACCGCCAAGTTGGTCAAAATCGCGCATCACGGATCGAAGTACGCGACTTCGGAAGGTTTCGTGAAGCGTGTGAAGCCAGAGGCGGCAATCATCTCGACCGGCGCGTGGAACCGTTACGGCCACCCGTCGCAAAGCGTGCTCGACATTTTAAAGGGAGCGAACGCGAAAGTTTATCGGACCGATCTGCAAGGCGAGATAACGATCACGACTAAAGGCAGACTCGATTCCAGCAAGCTGTATGAGATCAAGCCCGCGAAGGAAGCGACCGAAGATGTCTGGACTGGACGCGAAGGGTCGAAGGATGATTCGTCGCGATCCGGATTCATCGCGTACGGCGATTTCGGTCCGCCGCCTAAACCGAGGACTCCGAAGAAGGGTAAGTAAATAGTTAAGCGTAAATGGGATTGAATCGCTGCGCTCAGAATGGAAATAACCTACGACGACGTAGCAAACGCAAGCTATATTTACTTCACGTCGCTCACGATTGGCGGCGTGGCGGAAACCGTCGCCTACCAAGAATTAAAGGTCGATCTGGATTGGGACAGTCAGATTGTCGCGATGCGACTAAGTGAGTCGAACGAGTTCGCGTTCAGAGACAGGCTGGGTTATGCGCTGATGCATTCACAGGTCAGTTATGACTCTTCCAAGCATCGCCTTGACATCGTCTTTACTCAAGAACCAATCATTAAACACAGCATCAATTGGGATGCCAATATTGATTTGGATATCAACGGGCAAATCGTTGGCGTCGAAATACTGTTTGCCGATCCAGAGTTCACTCTCAATGATGGCATCGAGCGACTCTACGTCGCGGGTAAACTAGCGCACGTTTCTAAGTACGTCGTTCCATTCGACGAACTACATTAAGCAATCGACTTTAACAGTGATGACAAAGCCCGCCACATATGCTGACGCCGGCGTCGATATTGACGCCGCCAATCGTGCCACCGAAAAGATCAAGGAACTCGCGCGGCGGACTTTTAATTCGCGCACGCTGTCCGACATTGGCAGCTTCGGAGGCATGTTTGACGGTGCCTTCCCCGGAATGCGTCAGCCGGTATTGGTCGCTTCGGCGGACGGTGTCGGTACGAAGCTGAAGGTTGCGTTTGAAACCGGCGTCCACAACACCGTCGGTCGCGACCTGGTGAATCATTGTGTCAACGACATTCTGGTGCAAGGCGCCCGGCCACTTTTCTTTCTCGATTACATTGCGACGGGAAAACTCTCGCCTGATGTCATCGCCAGCGTCGTTGAAGGCATCGCCAACGGCTGTCGCGAAAACGGCTGCGTGCTGTTGGGCGGTGAAACCGCGGAGATGCCGGGTTTCTACGCGGAAGGCGAATACGACGTGGCCGGGTTCATCGTCGGCGTGGTCGATCGCGAGCACATTATCGACGGGCGAACGATCGCCGCGGGCGACGTCATACTCGGTTTGCCTTCAGCCGGCTTACACACGAACGGTTATTCGCTGGCCCGCAAACTCTTTTTCCAGGACGCCGGCTACACCGTCGAAACCCACCTCGACGAAGTTGAAGGCACGGCAGGCGAAGTGCTTCTGCGCCGGCACGTGAGTTACCTGCGCGCCCTCGAAGGTTTGCTCGATCGCGGCACTATTAAAGGACTGGCGCACATTACCGGCGGCGGCTTGTTGGAAAACATACCGAGGATTCTTCCTGAGGCCACCAACGCCGAGATTCAACGCGGTTCCTGGCCGGTGCTTCCGGTGTACAAGCTGCTTCAGCGCCTCGGCAACATTGACGAGCCCGAGATGTTCCGCACCTTCAACATGGGCATCGGCATGGTCGTCGTCTGCGACCCTTCAGAGGCCGCCGGAATAAAAAGTCACATCGAATCAATCGGTGAAGCGTGCTATGAAATCGGTCGCATCGTGCACGGTGACCAGCGCGTGGTTCTCATATAAAGGTTCTCAGATAAAGAGGAGAGACAATGCAGGATTGGCTTAGAGACTTTCGCAAGACTGTTGATTCTGCCTCGGATCGTTTGCGAACGATTGACGAAGCGCAGGCGGCGAAGCCACGCTCCGCAGATCACTGGTCGTCAAAGCAAATCATCGGTCACTTAGTTGACTCGGCCGCGAACAATCACGCGCGCTTCGTGCTGGGCCAGTTGAAAGATGACCTGGTGTTCCCGGGTTACGATCAGGACGGCTGGGTGCGGACGAATCACTATCAGGACGAGTCGTGGACGCAGCTTGTCGAACTTTGGCGTGCTTACAATCTGCACCTGCATCATGTGATGTCGCACGCCGACCCGGCGAAGCTGAACACGCGGTGCACGCTGCACACGCTGCCGGAGATCGCTTTCAAGACCGTCCCCAAATCAGAGCCGGTCACGCTCGAATATTTGATGAAGGACTACGTCGATCATTTGAAGCATCACCTGGCACAGATTTTCGAATAGCCAGGTATCAGAACGGGGCTGCTGCCCCGCCTGGGCAATCATGCGTGAAGCAGCCAAGACTTTCAGACTCGGCATCCTGATCTCAGGCCGCGGTTCCAACATGGTCGCGCTGATTGATGCCGCGCAATCCGGCACGATTCCCAAAACTGAGGTCGGCGTCGTGATTAGCGATAAACCTAACGCGGCAGGTCTGGTGAAGGCACAGGAGAAAGGGATCGAAACCGTCGTGGTCGAACGTCGCGGCCGTTCACGCGAGGAACATGATCGCGAAATCATGGCTGCCTTGCGTGACCGAAACATCGATCTGATCTGTCTCGCGGGTTACATGCGCATCCTGTCCAACGAATTTATCGAGGGGTTTCGCGGGCGGATTCTTAACATTCATCCGAGTCTCTTGCCCGCTTTTCCCGGCCTCGAACCGCAGAAACAGGCGCTCGATAAAGGCGTCGATGTCAGCGGCTGCACGGTGCACTTTGTCGATGAGACCCTGGACGGTGGGCCGATCATCGCGCAACGCTCAGTGCCCGTGCTGAAAGGCGACACGGTCGAAATATTGTCAGCGCGGATACTCGAGCAGGAGCACCAACTCTATCCGGAAGCAGTGGCGCAGGTGCTGGCGCACAACCATTTCAGTCAGGCGGCTAATTCGTAAACATGTCCGCGGTCGTCACCACAGATGAAACACTCGTCATTGAAACGCCTGAGCGCGTGCCCCTTCACTTTGCGCTGGCGTCGATCGGCAATCGTTTTATCGCCTGCGCCATCGACCACACGATTCAAATGGTGGCGCTGTTTGCGATGGTGATCGTCTTCATGATCGTCGCGGGCTTTTCTGATTTCGGCGATCGCGTAACGAGTGCGCCCAGTTGGGTAAAGGCGCTGCTGATCATCTTCGCCTTTCTTTTGATCTCCGGGTACTTTGCCGTCTTCGAATGGATTTGGCGCGGCCAAACGCCGGGCAAGCGTTGGCTGAAGCTGCGCGTGATTCGCGAAGACGGCCGGCCGATTGGGTTCTTCGAATCGGCAGTCAGAAACCTTTTGCGCAACTTCGACATGCTGCCGACGCCGCCGTTTTATTCGGTAGGACTGGTCTCGGTGTTTGTGACTGAGCGCGATCAGCGCGTCGGCGATCTGGTCGCGGGCACGGTGGTCGTCCGTGAACGCGAAGCGGAAGCACCGGCCTTCACCGAAGTGTTCGCTTCGCCTGTTTCGGATCAGGCGCTGCGGCGCGCCTGGAAACCGGTGCCCTTCACCGCCGACGTAAATTTGCTGACTGAAGCTGAAATTCAGGTGGTTGAGAGTTTTCTGCGCCGCCGTTGGGACTTGAAGGACTATCCGCGACAGTGGATGGCCTGGCGAGTCTCGATGCCGATTCTTTTCAAGCTGCGCCCGCAATACGATCTGCCGACCTTCACCTACGAGGGCTTTCTCGAGGAACTCCTGCACCGCTATCGCGAGAAGCACAGGTTTACGGATTGACCTGATTCGTTCCTGGCGACATGCGGCTGCTTAGTTGCCAGTCTTATCTGCCTTCTTCTTTTCGTCAGGTTCACTGTCCAAGTGAGGAAACAACTTTCCCGCTTTCGCAGCATCTAGCGTTTTTCCGAGCATCGACGCCGCTTGCGCAAGCACGGGATCGCGTTGCGCCGCCAAATCCGCACCCGTCGGTAGAATGACTTCTTCTGGCGTAACGCCAACCCGCTCAAGGCTTTTGCCGTCCGACATAACTACATCGGAGATCGTTATCGACACGCCATAGAATGCCTGTGGCAGCAAACCATCCCAAAGTACACCTCGATAACCAAGTCCGTATTGGAAGTGACCGCCGCGCATAACCGCGCCGGCAGTTTTGTCACCCATCACATTCCCTCGTTTCTCCAATTGAACCAGACGGGCAAAGATCTCAGAAGCGGAAGCCGATCTGCTGTCCACAAGCACCACGAGCCGTCCTCCGAACGCATTGCTACCACGAGTTTTCGCCATCACAGACTCTGATTTTTTGCGGCTCTTGACCTCAGCGATTTTCAGGTCACGGTCGAAAAACCCTCCAACCAGCTTCTTCAACACCTTTTCACTACCGCCGCCGTTCCCGCGCAAATCAAGAATCACCCCCTTATGACGCGCGATCATCTTCATCATTTCATCTACTTGCTTGTCATTCAGATCGAACTCTCGCATTTTGACAATAATCAGTTCGTTGTCTACTTCGTAAAAGAGCGGAGGTGTTAGAGACGGCGCGCCTTCCTCCATCATCAAGGTTTTCTGTTTTCGCTTCTCGGTCTTCGTAGAAATTTCGAGCACGCGTGCCCGTCCGTCCTTGTCGATTGCTTCCAGGCGGACTTTCGTTGC
>DASUTF010000399.1:0-3923 GCA_036374695.1 Pyrinomonadaceae bacterium | reverse complement strand
ACCGTCGCAAACGAGCGCGAAGCGATTGCTTCAACGATTGAAGCGATGGCCGCCCGACTGCGTGGAAACAATCTGGCAGGTTTCACTGTCAACCAGTTCGTCACTTACGACGCCGCGCTCGGAGGAGAACTCCTGCTAGGTCTGCGCCGCACGGACGACTTTGGTCCCATCGTCACCGTAGGCGCAGGCGGCATCTACACAGAGTTCCTGGCTGCGAATTTCAAGCCGGGCCGCGATGTGGCAATCCTCTCGCCGGAGCTCACCAGGTCCGAAGCGGTTGGGCCGGCACTTTGTGAAACAGCAATCATCCGGCTTATCACCAACCCGCCCAGAGGTCAGAAGCCACGTCTACCTCTGGACCAGATCACCGCCGCGACGAATAGACTACTTTGGCTCGGGCGCGAGTTCGGACACCTAATCAGCGAGTTTGAAATCAATCCGCTGGTCATTGCCGACGGTGATTTGGTTGCGCTCGATGTCCTTGTCAAACTCGCTCGCGCTCCGGAAGTCTCCGGCGCCCTTCGTCCCGTTGAGAAGATCAAATACCTGCTTGAGCCGCGTTCAGCCGCCGTTATCGGCGTTTCGGAAAAACTCAATCCCGGCCACGTGATTGTCAACAATCTGCTGCGCGAAGGGTTTGACCGCACCCGCCTCTACATCGTTAAGCCGGGAACGGAGAGTCTGGAAGGTTGCCGTTGTTACGCTGACATAGCATCTCTGCCCGAGCGAGTTGACCTCTTAGTTGTCAGTGTGGCGGCAGGTCAGGTGCCGGAAACCATCGCGCAAGTCATCGAGACGCGCAAAGCTGAGAGCATCGTGGTAATTCCCGGCGGGCTCGAGGAAAAAAGTGGGAGCGAGTTGCTCGCGTCGCAAATGCACGCAGCGCTCGCCGCCGCGCGTAAGACCGACTGGCGCGGACCGCTGATCAACGGGGGCAACTGTCTTGGCATACGTTCGCGCCCGGGACGCTATGACACAATGTTCATCCCGCAACATAAGCTATCTACCTCTCATAAGCCGGTCTCAACAATGCCTCCGTCTCCCGTGGCGCTGATCTCGCAGAGTGGCGCCTTTGGCCTTGCTAAGGCGGATAGACTCGCGGGCATAAATCCGAAGTACAACATCACGCTGGGAAATCAGATGGACTTGACCGTGGGCGATTACCTGGACTATCTGAAAGTTGACGCGGAGGTTGCAGTGTTCGCTGTCTACGTGGAAGGTTTTGCGCCGCGGGACGGTGTCAAGTTCCTGAAGGCCGCTGAAGAGATCTCTGCTCGTGGTAAGACGGTTGTGCTCTACCGCGCCGGCCGCACACCCGCGGGCGCAAAGGCGTCTGCAAGCCACACTGCTTCTATCGCAGGAGACTATCGGGTCACGCGCGCGCTGGCCAGGCACGCCGGTGTGGTTGTAGCCGAAAGCCTCGCCGACTTCGAAGACCTGACGCGGCTCTTCACGTTCTTGTTGGGCAAGAAGGTTGCGGGCCGGCGCCTTGGCGCAATCTCCAACGCCGGCTTCGAGTGCGTCGCGTTCGCCGACAACCTTCGCAATTTCACCCTACCAACGTTCAGCGAACGAACCACACAACGCCTGCGAGCAATCTTAGAGCGCTGCCGCATTGACCAGATCGTTGACGCTCATAACCCATTCGACCTGACACCGATGGCGGACGACGCTGCCTACGAGGAGGCCGTGCTGGCAGTAATGGAAGACGAAAGTGTTGACGTAGGAATTGTGGGCTGCGTCCCGATGACGCCCGCCTTGAACACGCTGGCGCACGACGAGCGCCATCATGAAGATATTGATCGTGAAGACTCGGTCGTGCAGCGGCTGTTGCGTCTCAATGACAAAATCGCAAAGCCCTGGGTAGCCGTCGTCGATGCAGGAATACTTTATGACCCGATGGCCGCCCGACTCAAAGGTGCGGGTATCCCGACGTTCAGGACCGCCGATCGAGGTCTGCGTCTCTTCGACATCTTCTGTGAAGTGAAGACCTTGAACCTGAGATTAATGTCGGCATCGTGATTGCCAACCGCTAAGTGGCTTCCACCGCTTCCACCCTCACTGCGGGATCTACCTGACTCACTTGATCCGGTAACCGAGAATCTCGTTATTGAATATCCAGGCTGCCACCGCGCCGACGCGTATGTCATGGTAAGGGTAAGCCTCGCGCTTGACGCCGGCGGAACCCTGCTCGTCCAGCCGCTCGGGCCGGCGTGACATGATCGAGAAGCGTTCGCGCCAGCGCTCGAAGTTCTGCGGGCGCAGATCAACCCAGCCCTTCGTGGCCCACTTGTCCACGCCTTCCGCGGTTAGCTTGACGCTGTTCGCTCCGGGAATTTCGGGGATGCGGATGTAGGGTCCGCGGATCAACGCCTGTGCATCGGGTGTGAGGATGGGCAAACCGACCGAGTTGATTGTGTGGCGAAGATTAGAGTCGCGCTCCAGCAACGAGAAAATTTCCGACGCCAGTGCCTCAGGGGTCTGGGCCAGAACATTTCTCAAAGTGCCAAAGCGCGTTTTCAAGAGATGAGCTTCCCAGAGGAGTTTTCCGATCTCAGGTGGTCCCAACCAACCAAGCGCCACTGAAGGCGAGTCGCCCTCACTCGCGAACTCGCGTTCCAGATCGTCGGCCCGTTCCAGCGCCAGATGTCTCAGGTTGCCGGCTCGGTATGTTGGGTTCATCACGGTGCTGTCGACGGCGGCGATGACGTCGTAACCGGTGTTGCTCCCTTTGATCTCGAGCACCGCCTGACGCGCGATCTCTTCGGGGGTGATGAATTCCATTTGGCCCATGTGGGTAATGGTTTCGAACTCTCCCCTGGTGAAAAGTCCATTCTCGCCCGTGTCCACCACGACCATGCGCATCGGCGCCAGGCGTTCGTAGGCATCCTCACTCTCGCGTAACACAAGGGTCTCGCCCAGCGGCGCGCGGCGGCTGGCGAACAGATGCAGTGGGCCACCCTGTTTGGCGCGCTCGCATATGATCCGGCGACTGATATTGCTATAGCCGACCATCGCGGCCGGTTTTAGTTCCTTGACGATCGGGCCTGCGGGTGTGCGGGCCATCAGGAACATCAATCCGGTGTGGGCAAAAGCGAGCGCCGTCTTTGTCATTAGTCGCGCTGACGGCTTGTCTTCAGAATGGGTGTAAGGAATGTTGAGCCCCATGCCGCCCGTGCCCGTCGTGCCGATCTTAAGGTAGAGCCGAGTTCCCGCTTCAGTCATCGCGCGCTGCATGATGAGGACGTGGCGAATAAGCTGCGGAATGGACTGCGAGATTAAGAGCGCTTCCAAATCTCTGCCCGCAAGCGCGCTCAGGCGCGCGGACTCCGCCGGATCAATTGGCTCGCGCCCGTCGATGATGTTTTTCAATGCGTCGAAACTGCCTTTGGCTATTTCAGAGGCCGTGTAAACATCCTGATAACTAATCGCCGTCGCTGTGTTGATGCTGTCGACGACAACGTCTGGTTTGTGTTCGAGAATGAGCTGCGCGAGTTGTGAGCGCGAGTAAGCCACTTCGAAGTCGTGGAACACATCGTCAAACATCGCGGCGCGCGATTCGACGGACTCCATCAACTGCGATCTGGTGAGCCGGCGATGCTCATCGTCGGTGTTCCACTCAGCACGGAGAAACACGTCACCGCCAAAACCGACGAACGCAACGCCGGGAAACTCGCTGCGGCAGTGCTCGATGATGTCCTCGACTTCGGTCAGTTCGCGCGAGCAAATGACCACCGCGCGGGGGTGCAACTCACGGGCAATCTCGTGCACGACCTGCACACCAATCATCCCGCCGCCACCCAGGATTAGATAAGATTCACCTCGGTTCATTTTATGAACGGGCCGGAACTTACGCTGCTAAACAACAATCGTCTCACGGTCTGCCGCCAGGCTTGGCAGATGATTAGCCGCCATAGCCAATT
>DASUTF010000398.1:0-2698 GCA_036374695.1 Pyrinomonadaceae bacterium | reverse complement strand
GCAACCCCAATTGGTAGGTTACGTGTAGCAGCTCATGCAACGGCAAGACAGAAAGCGGGTCGTCATTTCCACTTCCCGGCAATCCCGAAGTTCGCCGCGACCGGCTCGCCGAACTGGATCGCGCGAGGGAGTCATCGCACTTAGCGTCATCGGCGCGGCGGCGCTGGCCACGTTTCTGGCCCTTTATCTCACCAGCCGGCCGTACGATCCGATGGATTCGAGCTTCGACGCTCAACAGACCGTGCCTTCCGGGCCGCTCGCCGCGCAATCACCGACGCCGTCACCAACGCCAACAGCGACGTCAACGCGACCCTCCGAATCGCCCGAACCGGCCGGCGAAATCGCGGTCGCGACCGTCGATGACGCAACTATCCAGGCAGAGATTGAGCGAGCTTCTCGATCTGATCCGGCGCTGGCAAACCTCGACGTCAGCACCATCGTCGAAGGCGGGCGGGTGACCATCATCGGGTCAGTTCCATCGGCCGAAATAAAACAGCGGGTCGAGCGCACCTTGCGCGCAATCCGGGGCGTGGTGGCTGTCGACAATCAATTAGTAGTGATTGAGGCCACGCCGCAATAGCGCCCCTCAGGATGCGCCGACCGCACAACCGCTGCTAAGATAGCCGCATCGAATTTTTCCCGACCGTTTTCTGAAGGTTTTTACTAATGTTTAGACGATTATTCGCTATTTTCTCGACTGTTGTTGTTTCGCTGGTTGTTTCGGCGGCGACTGCTCCCGCCACTTTCGGCCAATCAGGCTCGACGGAAACCGTCGTCGTGTTGCCGTTCGAGAACCGCTCCAATCATCCCGAGTTTAACTGGATCGGCGAGAGCTTCGCTGATTCGCTTTCGACCCTGTTGACGAAACCCGGACTGGTGGTGATCACGGGTGACGAGCGTGCCGTGGCGTATCAACGCCTGCATCTGCCGCTGACCGTGCTGCCGTCGCGGGCCACGGCGATCAAAATCGCCCGCGAGCTAAGAGCTACGATCATCGTTATCGGCAATTTCAACGTGACGGTGCCTCCGGCCTCGCCGGATAAGCCTGAAACGGCAAAGGCGCTGGCGACGATTGCGGGGGAAGCGCGTGTCGTCCGGATCAACGAAGGTCGCATGGCCGGTGATGTGTTCGACGGCGCATGGGCGCCGCGCGTTTACGACTTTGGCGGCACGGTGACTGACCTGCAAAAGATGAATGGCGAACTCGCCTATCAGATTCTGTCCCAGCGCGACAAGGCCCTCTCTTTTTCACGCAATCAGTTGATCCAGGAAGCGACTCGCGTTCCGCCTCAGGCATTCGAAGCCTACATGAAAGGTCTTCTGACCGCGGCCAAGGATCCGACGCGCGCCATCTATTTGAAAAACGCGATGAAGCTGTTCGA
Organism: Pyrinomonadaceae bacterium; assembly: GCA_036374695.1. GTDB lineage: Bacteria > Acidobacteriota > Blastocatellia > Pyrinomonadales > Pyrinomonadaceae > UBA11740. Next base: position 1,316 of record DASUTF010000398.1, on the reverse strand, counting down.
GAAAGAGAATGGCGGCGCCGTTTATTCGCAAGCGGCATTCGCGCTCGGCGAGTTCTATCTCAGTCAGGGTCAACTGAAGGAGGCTGCTGAGTACCTCACGATGGTGCAGAAGAGAGAGCCTCATTATGGCGAAGCCCAATTCTACGCCGGGCTCGCATATTGGAAACTCGGCGAGGACAAGAAGGCCCTGGAAATTCTGGTTCCTTTGGCTGACGAGAAGGTCATGCCCCTGGTGGCCGTCTATAACAATGCCGCCGCTGTTTCGATCGCCACCGCCAAAGCCGAAAAGAAACCTGAAGAGAAGACGCGGCTGTTGTTGCAAGCGATTACTCTGCTTTCGCGCGCCGCCGATTCATCACCCGACGACGTAACCGTTCTCTTCAACTACGGTTATGCTTTGTTTCTCTCTGAGAAATACGCTGAGGCCGCCGAGAAACTTGAGAAAGTTGTTGCCGCCAATCAGCAAGATGGGGAGGCTTATTTCCTGCTGGCAAAAACCCAGGAACGGGCAGGCCGAATTGAGCCGGCTAACGCGGCGGACAATCTTGCGCGCCTAAAAATGCAAGCGAGCTATGCGAAGTGGCAAACCGAATGGCAAAAGTCGCAAACCGTTCCAAACATCTCGCCCCGTTCGCGCGACGTGCTGAACCAGGTCGATCTTTCAAACCTGACGCGGATAAAACTTATTGAGGAAGCCAGAGTCAATAACACGGAAGAAGCTCTGAACAAGATTCGCGAGCTGTATCAGCAGGGTAGAGACGATGAAGCAATGGTCGAGATTCGAAAGCTGCTCGTCATTGAACCGACGAATGCTGAAGCGTTTCTGCTGAGCGGCCGGATCAATCAACGGCGTGGCGATCAGGAAGCCGCCATTGCGGCCCTGAAGACGGCGATCTTCTGGGATCCGTCCGCGAAAGCGATCGATGCGCACATTCTGCTCGGCCGAATTTTTCTTGAGCGCGGAGACCTCGGCGAAGCACGCAAGTACGCATCGAGCGCCATGACTCTCGATCCTAATAATCCAGAAGTGATCGCGCTGCAGCGCGCCGTGACGATGGGAAGACCTTAGCGGCTAAGAGCAAGCGGTAAGAGCAAGGCGGCAAGAGTAGCGATGACTCTTGCCGTTTTTTCGTTTGCTGATCACTCATTACCCATCACCCTTTGCCCTTGGCTCTTGGCTCTGAGCCGCGGCTCGTGGCACAGCAGGTGCTGAGTAGTAGGTCGGCAAGCACGATGAAGTTAAACGTGCCCCCGCCGCCATCACTTCTCTGAGCGCTGCAAGCCGCTGCGCCAGCCGCCCGCCGAGCGATCCTTCA
>DASUTF010000397.1:0-2157 GCA_036374695.1 Pyrinomonadaceae bacterium | reverse complement strand
CTACGGCATGGCAAATCAGATTCACGATTCCGCAGGCGTTCCGATCACCTATGTCGTTTCAAATCCGTCTAGCTATTCATATCTCGATCCGGAGCGGCCTGTGGGAGCAAACAGTGAGCTGCGGCCATTCGGCGAGGGGCGCAACTGCACGACGTATGACAATTGGCCGTACGGGTTTAAGAACCGAACGGGCTACGCCTCGAAAATTCCCGACGATCAGCTGAAGATGCAGATGGCCGCGCGGCCGATGACTTATTTGTTAGGTGAACTGGATGTTCTGCCGCTCGCCGGGTTCGATTCATCTTGTCCGGCGATGGCCCAGGGGCCGACGCGACTGGCGCGCGGCCAGGCGTACGCGGCCTATGTGAAAGCAAAGTACAACGCGCCGCACCAGGTGGTCGTGGTTCCGCTGTGCGGTCACAACGCGCGCTGCGTGTTTACCTCGGAAGCTGCGTTGCCGGTGTTGTTTCCGAAGATGTAGCCGGGAGCTCCTAAGGCGAAGGGGTCGCGGGAGAATTTACCCGCGGCTGCAAGGTCACACTTGTAATCACAATCTTGTCTGCCGGGCGCGGACTTCCCTCCACTGTGGGCGCGCCCATAATGATTTCCGCGTTCTTAATCCCGTCCACAACTTTTCCGAAGACCGTGTATTGCTTGTCGAACGCCGGCTGTTTCTTCAGGGTGATGAACCACTGGCAATTCGCGCCGTTGATATCGCTGGTGCGCGCCGCGCCGAGCGTCCCGCGTTCGTAAGGAATGTCGCTGAACTCAGCTTTTACGTTTGGATAAGGCGAATTACCGGTGCCCCACATCGCCGCATTGCCTGTCTTCGTGAGCGGATCTCCGCCCTGGATAATTCCCAGTTCCGGATCGATTCGATGGATCGCCGTTCCGTCGTAGAACTTTTCGATGATAAGTCTCTTGAATCGCTCGACGTGCTGCGGCGCGATGTTCGGATAAAGCTCAATCACGATGCGGCCATAGTCGGCAGTCTCGATTACCGCGACTTGTGAATCGGGCTCGGGTTTTGCCGACTTAACATTCGAAGCGGCGCCCGCATTCGCGTTCGAATTCACACCGTTGGTGTTTGGCTTTGATGAATTGCAAGCGGTGAAGGCCAAAAGTAGGAAGACAATGAGGGATGGAACAACTCTCGCTCTATTCACAATTCGTTCTCCTTAACTTTGCGCGCCTTTGCGACTTTGCGAACTTTGCGGCTTTGCGTGAACCTAACGGTGGTGCACCGCGCTAGCCTGCGAGCAACTCATCCTCACGCCAAGACGCAAAGGCGCGAAGTAACGCAAAATCAAAACAATTTCTTACTATCCAACAAGATCGTCACGGGCCCGTCGTTCACTAATTCAACCTGCATCATAGCCTGAAACTTTCCCGTCGCCACATCGTCCACCGTTGTGCGCGCCTGGCGCACAAAGAAATCGTAGAGCGGCTCGGCGACTTCGGGCGGCGCTGCATCAATCCACGACGGGCGCAAACCGCAACGCACATCGCCGTACAGAGTGAATTGCGAAATTATCAACAACGCGCCGCCAACATCTTTGACCGATAAGTTCATCTTGCCCTCTTGATCGTCAAAGATGCGAAGCGAAGCGATTTTATCGACCAAATATGCCGCTTCGACTTTCGTGTCGTCGCGCGCGATCCCGACGAGAACGACGAGACCGTTTCCGATCTCGCCGACGACCTCGCCATCAACGGTAACTTTCGCGCGCGTGACTCGCTGGACGACGGCTCGCATCGGTTCTACAGCAGGTTTGGCAGAATCAGGAAGTAGCCATTAATCATTAAAAGCGCGGCCGCGAACCCGACGACGACCGCCAGCTGCAGGATGCGACGCGAGGTGGCGAGGATGGAAACGGACGCCAGCACGATCGCAATTTGGAAGAGCGCTTCTGCGAAATCGAAGTTCGGATCTTTCTTTTGCGCGATCTCACGTTGTCTTTCGAAATCACGCGCGCGAGCCATTAGCTGTTTTCGCCCTTCGCCCTTCAACGGATTGCCGGGATCGGCTTTGTCGGGCTCATCGTCATAGCGCTCGGCGGTCTTGCGGTACTCATCAATCTTCGCTTCCAGCACCTGGCGTGCGTCTGCCGGCATATTCGGATTCGTCTTTAATTCAACTTCGAGATCATCCGCGGC
>DASUTF010000396.1:0-3077 GCA_036374695.1 Pyrinomonadaceae bacterium | reverse complement strand
CCTTGTCTTGAAGTTTAGCGGCGGGCGTTGCCCCACGCGGTACAGGCTTGATGGTTTAGAGGCGGGCGTTGCCCGCCTCTTCGGTCCTGGAACTCGAAGACTTAAAAGCGGGCGTTCCCGCGGTACAGACTTAAAAGGCTTGTGCAGGCTCAGCTAGTCAAGGCCTCAGCAATTCCCCACTTACCCATCTCTCTGAGCTTCGCGTAGCGGCGTGTGAGCCGGTCGTTCGGGTGTGAGCTAACGGATTCAGCCAGTCGCGAACAGAGGACGGCATCGAGCAGCTTCGCCGTTTCGTCGTAAGACTTGTGAGCGCCTTCCTTCGGTTCGGCAATCACTTCATCAACCAGGCCCGCCGCCTTAAGATCCTGCGCCGTCAGCTTCAGTTCTTCTGCCGCACGGGCGGCTTGCGACGAATCTTTCCAGAGAATTGCAGCGCACCCTTCCGGCGAAATCACTGAGTAGATCGCGTTTTCGAGCATCAGCACCTGATCGCCGACACCGATCGCCAAAGCGCCTCCGGATCCGCCTTCACCGATAACAGTCACAATGATCGGCACGTTCATCTTGGCCATCTCGCGGAGGTTGTAAGCGATCGCCTCAGCCTGTCCACGCTCTTCCGCGTCGATGCCGGGGTAGGCGCCCGGTGTGTCGATGAAGCAGAAGATGGGTCGATCAAATTTTTCCGCGAGCTTCATGGCACGCAGGGCCTTGCGATACCCTTCGGGCTTTGGCATCCCAAAGTTTCTTATTTGCCGCTGTTTTGTGTCCCGCCCTTTCTGATGCCCGATCGCTGCGATCGGCATTCCATGAAAGCGGGCAAACCCACAGACGATCGCCGGGTCGTCTGCATAGCGCCGGTCACCATGGATCTCCACAAAGTCTTCGAACAGCCGCTCGATGAAGTCGAGCGTGTAAGGCCGATCAGGATGGCGGGCAAGCTGCACCCGCTCGAAGGCTGTGGCTGGATTTTCTTTTTTCTCTGTGTCCACGTTCGCTTTTCTTTCTGGAAGTATTGTCGTCCGCGAAGCGGACGAGACGAAAATAGCCCAGCGCTTCAGCGCTGGGAGCGGACGGTCACATCATGGCAGTCCGTGAAACGGACGGCTGAGAACCACAGCCAAGACGGCGTTTAAGAATCAACCGTCCGTTTCACGAACTAAACCCATGGATCGGTTTCAACCCAACCGATGAATCGGTGGGCTACTATCATTCGTCGGCTTCGCCGACTTTTAAAGCAATGTCCCTATTCTTAATTCCCAACCGATGTCGCAGCGGCGGCGCGCACTGGCGAAGTGTGACCTTCCCAATGAACTTCGCACCCGAGCGCGCGCAGAGCATCTTCGAGCTGCGTGCTGCCCTGGACTCGCAGGGATGGATGAGCGCGCATGCGCACCCGCGAGCCGTTGGATAGCACCTCGAGGAAAACATCGCACTCACCGCGAGCGCTCTCTAAAACTGCTTTGACCGATTCACACATCTTCGTCGGTTCATCCTGGACCGGCAGACGAATTATAACCTCGGTCGCTTTCTGCTGAATTGCCTGATCGAGTTCATCCACCTTATCGACGATCAGTGTCGTTGTGTCGTCATTGTTCTCAACGCGACCGGATATCAGGACAACCGCTTCGGCCCGCAGCTTGTTGCCATGCCTGCGAAATGGTTCAGGCCAGGCGACACATTTTACAGTTCCGGCATGATCTTCGAGCTGAAACAAAGCGAATCGATCGCCCTTTTTGGTCGTGCGCAACTGCAAGTCTTTGATCAGTCCCGCGACCCGGGCCCGCATGCCGGTCTCGTTTGTTGCCAATTCATTTGAGGCCGCCGCGCCCAACTTTGAAATCGTCTCACTGTAATCATCCAGCGGATGCGCCGTAATGTAAAAGCCCAGGGCCTTCTTTTCCGCCGCCAACATCTCAGCGAGTGTCCAAGGCTTGACGTCAGGACGGATCACTGTCGCCGCCGATGTTGGCTCGGGCGTCGCACCAAACAAATCATCTTGCCCGAGAGCCTTGGCTTTTTTCACGCGCGCGGCGCCGGCCAGCGAGCTGTCGATTTGTCCGCACAAGGCGGCGCGCCAAAGATTTGTAGGTGTGTCGCCCTTCACGGAATCAAACGCGCCGCTGCAAACTAACCCCTCCAGCACACGCTTGTTGACGCATCCTTCCTGAAGGCGTTCGGCAAAATCAGTCATCGACTGGAACGGACCGCTCTGTCGCGCTCTGATGATCGCGCTGACACTTGCGAAGCCAATTCCCTTAATCGCGGCGAGCCCATAACGAATGGCGCCCTTCAGTGGCGTGAATCCGACATCACTCTCGTTAACGTCCGGCGGGAGCAGGTCAATTCCCTGCCCTCGCATGTCTTTCGTGTACTTAAAAACCTTCGCTGTGTCTTCGATTTCGTTAGAAAGCACGGCGGCATAGAAGTGTTCCGGATAGTGCGCTTTCAAATAGGCCGTCTGAAATGCCAGGTATGCGTACGCCACACTGTGCGCCTTCGGAAAACCGTAGTCGGCAAACTGCCGCATCAACGAAAAAATCTGCTGCGCCTTGTCCTGCTTGATACCCCGTGCCACTGCGCCGAGGATGAATTTCTGCTCCTGCTCAGCCATCTCTTCGCGGTTCTTCTTGCCCATCGCTTTGCGCAGGCTGTCGGCTTCGGCCATCGTGTAGCCGGCCAGCTTCTGGGCCAAACGCATCGCCTGCTCCTGATAGACGATGACTCCGTGGGTGGTGTCCAGAATCTCCTTCATCTCAGGCACGATGTAGCGCACGCTCTTTTTGCCGTGGTGCCTCTGGATGAAGTCGTCCACCATGCCACCGTCGATTGGACCCGGCCGGTAGAGCGCGTTAAGGGCGGAAAGGTCCTCGATGTTCTTGGGCTTAAGCTTGCGGCAGAGCTCTGCCATTCCACCGGATTCAAACTGGAAAATCGCGTCCGTGCGGCCTTCGCCAAACAGTTGCATAGTCGCCGGATCGTTAAGCGAAACCTTTTCCCAAAGGATTTCCTCTGTAAGCACTTGCTTTATGCTCTTTAAGCAGTCGCTTATGATCGTAAGCGTATTAAGCGCAAGGAAG
>DASUTF010000395.1:0-6604 GCA_036374695.1 Pyrinomonadaceae bacterium | reverse complement strand
GGTGGCCGGTGAGGTCTTCCTCGTTTCCAGGTTGTTCGCCGATGAACATGACTTCGGCGTGGCGCGCGCCCTCGCCGAAAACAGTTTGCGTGCCGCGTTCCCAAAGGTCGCAGCCTTTGCAGTCAGCCGCGGCTTCGCGGAAAGCTTTCAAGCTCTTCCGCTCCGGAAAAAAGTCTGCAGCTGAGGTTTCGGATTTGTCCCGGGCCATGAAAGTCTATTTTGCGACGCAGTTACAGTCGGTGCAAACATGAAAGTCGCGGTTACCAGGAAAGAAATTGAGTCGGCGCTGCACGATCGTTTCGGAGATGTTTTTGAACGTCACGAGCGAGTGCTGTCAGAGACACTGCCGACCGATGTTGGCGAAATCGACAACGCCTTAGGTGGATTCCCGCGGGGAGCAATCACAGAGATTCACGGGGCGCCGTCGTCTGGCCGGACCAGCCTGTTGCTTTCGGCGCTTGCGGCAGCAACTGCGCGCGAAGAAACCTGCGCTTTGATTGATTGCAACGACACATTCGATCTTTTATCCGCGGCAAAGGCCGGCGTCGATTTCAAGCGGCTGCTTTGGGTCCGTTGTCAAAATAACCTTGAGCGCGCATTTAAAGCTGCGGATCTGGTAACTCATGCGGGAGGGTTTGGTTTTGTCGTCCTCAATTTGTGCGATGTGCCGGCGCAAGCCGTGCGCCGGATCGTTTCGTCCTGGTGGTTTAGATTTCGGCGCGTGATTGAAAATACTCCCACAGCCCTGATTGTATTTACTTCGGTCGCGTGTGTACGTTCGTCTGCTGCGGTTGTGTTGGAGTTGAGGAGCGAAGTGACTGAGTGGCGGAAAACTGTGGCATTTGTAGATAACGGGCAAATATATGACGACAAAAGAAAAATCATGCGCGGCCTTTCACTGGTTTCAGCTCGCCATTCGCGAGGGTTTGACGTTTCATCTTTGAGCCACGCACAGTTCATTCACGGATTCCGCGTGCGAGTAAATCGCGTGAAACCCGTCGCGCAGCCAAATACAGTTAACTTCGCACCGCAACTTCACATTTCTTGTTAACCCGTCACCTGGCGACGAGCGACTCAACCCAGGCTGCATTTGATTGCAACAACGGTCGAAAGGCATCTTTGGGGGCCGTCATTTCGATGTGCATGTTATCGTCAGTATTGATAATCGCGCCCGAGACAGCCGGTGCCAATCGGGATTCGTCGCACACAAACCACGCTCTTACATCGGCTTCGCTTCTGATATTTACGCGAGCCAGTTCGGCGGAGATGCGTGGGTCGCTAAATCCGAGTGACACTCGATCCAGCGTGCTCGGCTGCTTACTGCCCACCAGCAGCAGGTCTTTTCCCTTGTTCACACCCTCGACCCTGAAGACCAGGACGTAGGGAAATACATGTTGGAAAGTCGCCAACACTGATCGCAAACTGTCGGTCGAAAGCTGGTAAATCTGCACCCACTGAACGAAAAGCCCGTCCTCGTTAAGTCTCTCCCGGCCCAACGTAAAGAATTCTTTCGTAAATAAGTTTGCGACTCCGGGAACCCAGGGGTGGCTCGGTTCGCTGACGATCATGTCATAGCGATTCGATGTGACCCGCAGGTAACTGCGCGCGTCATCAATAATCAGACGCATCCGCGGATCATTAAGCGGACGATTGTTTACATGCTCAAAAAACCGTGAAGCGTCCACCGTCGTGGGTTCCAGTTCCACGCATTCAACCGACTCGATTGGCGATTGCAGCATCGAACCCACACTGATGCCGGATGCAAACCCGACCACCAAAGCTTTTCTCGGCCGGGGTGACAGAAGTAACGGCAACTGACCTAACATGACCTGAGTTGGCATGTCTTCTTTGTCCGAGGCGTTGGTGCGGCCGTTAATGGACATCGAGATCACATCCCAATCCTTGCGCACTGACACCGTGGCGGTAGGGCCTTCCTCATAAAACAACAACTTGTGCTCGCCCTGTTCCTTTCGTTCGCTGGCAGCATCGGCCGTGGCGCCGCGCGATTTTGCGAGCACGCGCACAAGACTGTCATACGCGCCCACTGAGAGATACGCCAGATTCATGCGCGGAGAGACGAGAAAAGCCAGGAGGATTAAGACGACAGTTGCGCCTGCGCCCAGCGCTTTTCTCAAGTCGCGATCGCGCGAGTTGTCCCTCGGCTCGTAAGCCATACCCGCAACCATTAGACAGAGCGCCGCCGCAAATACGATGGTGAAACGGGTGCTCATTTTTGGGATCAGCACAAACCCAGCGATTAGAGCGCCGGCAATCGCACCCACCGTATTGGCGGCGTAGCTCCAGCCGACCAGTTGTACTGATCTCCGGCCGTGGCCATCGGCCCAACGCAGAACCAGCGGCATGGTCGCGCCCATGAGAAACGCCGGCAGCGGTATGAGCAGCGTAATGAGCGCGAGCTGCAAAGCGAGCAGACCAAGCCAGGTGTCGATGTCGAGTTTCAGACCGATTGCTATGAGCAGTCCGGGCATTTTATTGATGACGAAAATACTGAGCACCAGGCTAAGCGCCGTGACTAACTCAAACCTCATCAGCGCCCGGCGCGGGTTTGTGCTGAGTGGAAGCCGCGCAATGACGTAAGCGCCCAGCGAGAGACTCAGCAAAAATAGCGCAATGGTGATGCTGAACGCGTAGGTACTGGAACCTACTATCATTGTGAGTACACGAGTCCACGCCACCTGCGTGCTGAAAGTCACAAAACCGGAAACAAAGGCACAGAAGAGCCAGAACTTAGGCTGATCGATCTTAATCGCTTCGTCTGATCGAATTGACTTGTTGATTGCGCGTTGTCCGCCGGGCCCGGTTAACGTCCTTCCGAATCTCCACTCTGCAATTATGGCCGCGAGGCCGATGCAGATATTGATGACTGAGGCGACGTAGATGGTTTTGTGCACGCCTAGTGCCGGCAACAGAAAAAATCCGGCGGCGATAGTGCCGCAAATCGCACCGACGAGGTTTCGCGTGTAAAGCTTTGTGATGGACGTCGTCGTTGTTTTTTGCGAGCGAAGCAGTGCTGCCGAAAGTACGGGCAGGGTAGCGCCCATCAACGTTGTGGGAATGAGCAGCAGCAGGCCGGAAAGAAAGAACCGAAGCAGGCTAAACACATAGAAGCTCGGACTGAACTTATTCCAAAGAACAAAATACAGGTCGTCAACCAGAGCGAAGACGAAAGGAACCGCGAGCGCGTAAATCGCGATTCCAATTTCCAATATGCCGTAAGCGCGAATTGGGCGTGCGATTTTGGCGCCGATGCGTCCAGCTAGCGCACTGCCGATGGCCAAGCCGCCCATGAACGCAGCCAGGACAGTGCTAATCGCAACCGTGGTTGCGCCAAACACCAGGCCGAGCATGCGCGCCCAAAGAACTTCATAAATCAAACCCGTCGCACCGGAAAGGACGAAACAAAGCGCAACCAGTCTTAGGGCGCTGATGGAATAACCTTCGATTGCGATGCGTTGGGTGCCTGAGGTTTCGATGGCAGTCATCTATGGTTCTTTAACACTTAGGGATAAAAGCGTTGTCCGGCCTTGCGAATATTCGTAGATTTTCGGTAATATTCGGTTTACGTAAAATCCATTTCACTAATCCGACGGGAGTGTAAGGAATGTTTGCCTGTATTTACAGCCGAACTGTCACTAAATCGCCTGAAAATATCGTCAAGCCATCGGTGCTTACCGACCTGGCGTTTAGTTTTTCGCCCCTGGTTGAACAAACAAGTGACGACACGGTGGTGTTGGATATCTCGGGGCAGGACTTGTTATTTGGTGAGACAGAAAGTCCGGGCGCGTCGCCGGCCGACCTGGGTTCGGCGCGAAATGTTGCCGATGAAATTATCCGACGTGGGGAACAATTGAATCTCAAGATCCAGGTTGCCGTCGCAGCCAATCCGGATGCGGCTATTCATGCAGCCCGATCGTTTAAAGGGATAACTGTGATCCCAGTTAATGAAGAGGATTTGCGACTGCAGGCTCTTTCTATCAAGCGGCTTGATTGTTCTCTCGCCCAAATTGACCCGCGACGCGCGGAGGAAATCGAGGAAACATTCGCGCTGTGGGGGATTCGCACGTTTGGCGATTTGGGGCGCCTGCCTTTGTCGGGAATTGCCGAACGCTTGGGACAGGATGGCGTGCAGCTGCAAAAGCTGGCGCAAGGGAAAACGGATCGTCGCCTGAATTTGGTGCGGCCACCAATCGGTTTCGAGCAGTCTCTCGAATTAGAACATGCCGTCTGTGAATTGGAACCGCTGTCTTTCATTCTCTCGCGTCTACTGAATCAGCTTTGCGAAAATCTGCATGAGTATGCGCTCGCGGCGAATGAACTCAAGATCGAATTAAAGCTACAAGACGCGACTCGACATCAGCACACGATCACTCTGCCCGTGCCGATGCGGAATCCAAAGACACTCCTGCGGCTGTTGCTGTTTGATATTGAAGCTCGACCGCCGCAAGCGCCCGTCGTCCTGGTCACAATCATTGCTGAACCGGTAAAACCGCGCGCGGCGCAAACCGGGTTGTTTATTCCGCTGGCGCCTGAACCGGAAAAACTGGAAATCACGTTAGCGCGACTGGCAAAACTGGTTGGCCTCGACAAGGTTGGGTCGCCTGAGGTTTTGAATACGCATCGGCCTGATGCATTTCGCATGAACAAATTTCGGCTGGCTGAGAAAAAGAATTCGCGCTTCGCGCTCAGGCGGGCAAGGATGCCCGCGCTCCCGGTGATGGGCTTCAGAATGTTTCGGCCGGCGTGGCGTGCGGAGGTGCAAACAGAATTTGGAAAGCCGACGCGCCTCAGGGCGTGCAGCGAACGATCAGCCGGAAAAGTTCGAGGGGTGGTGGTCTGCGCCGCCGGCCCCTGGCGCTCATCGGGAGAGTGGTGGCGCCAGGACGTTTGGGCCAGAGATGAATGGGACTTGGCCGTAATCGATCCGGCTTCACCTGAAAGCGAGATCCTGTGTCGCGTCTATCGAGACTTAGTGAACGAGCAATGGTTTGTGGCCGGAATTTATGACTAGCAGTGAGCAGTGAGGGGACCATTCATGCACAAACATATAAACAAAGAATCACAAATGCCGCCCACCGCCCACCGCCCACTGCCCACTCGTTATGTTGAGCTGCACGCGCGGTCGGCGTTCAGTTTTCTTAGTGGCGCTGCGACGCCTGAAGAATTAATCGCTGCCTGTGCTGAATTGAACATGCCGGCAATGGCGCTTCTGGATAACGATGGCGTTTACGGGGCGGCGCGATTTCATTTGGCGGCGCGGAAGGTTGGGATTAAAGCGCACATTGGGGCGGAGCTAACGGTCAGAAGTCAGACGTCAGACATCAGAAGGCAGAAGACAGAAGGCAGAAAGCAGAAGGCAGAAAACCAAGTCGCACAGACTTTCGTGCTCCCGCTCCTGATTCGCAATCGCACCGGCTATCAAAATCTCTGTCGCCTGATCACCTTGATGAAGATGCGTGTGCCGAAGCATGCAAAGCCGGGTGAATGCGCGGTCACCCTCGACGAGTTGGCAGCGTATGCGGATGGATTGATTTGCTTGACGGGCGCGGAGGATGGGCCGCTGGCGCTCGATATCAACCACAGAGGACCCAGAGAAGAAACAAAAGTAACAGAGAGGTTAATTGAGATCTTCGGTCGTGAAAATGTCTATGCCGAGCTGCAACGCCACTTCAACCGCGCCGAAGAAGCGCGGAACCATGCGGTGATTGAAATTGCGCGCCAGCTGAAACTGTCATTGTTGGCGACGAATGGCATCGGTTACGCGACGCGCGCACAAAGGCAAGTGGCCGACGTCTTCACCTGCATTCGCAATCACGTGCGGCTGGAAACGGCCGGGCGGCTGCTTTCGATTAATTCAGAACGGTTCGTGAAATCGCCCAAAGAAATGGCCGGGTTGTTTGCGGATTTGCCGGAAGCAATTGCGAACACTGTGGAGCTATCGTCACGTTTGGAATTCACGTTGAAGGATCTCGGCTACGAATTTCCGAAGTATCCAGTGCCGCCGGACGAGACGATGACTTCATTTCTGCGCCAGCGGACTTATGAAGGCGCACACTTGCGCTACGGCCGAAACGGCGAATTCACACGCGCACAAAAACAGATCGAGCACGAATTAAAACTAATAGAGAAGCTGAAGCTCGAAGGTTATTTCCTGATCGTTTGGGACATCGTTGAGTTCTGCAAGCGCCAGGGAATTCTCGTTCAGGGCCGCGGGTCGGCCGCGAACAGCGCGGTTTGCTACTCGCTTGGAATCACGGCCGTCGATCCGGTCGGCATGGAACTTCTGTTCGAACGATTCCTTTCGGAAGAGCGTGGCGAGTGGCCGGACATCGATCTGGATCTGCCGAGCGGCGACCAACGTGAGCGCGCGATTCAATACGTTTACCAGCGCTACGGGCCACGGGGCGCGGCGATGACCGCGAACGTGATCACTTATCGCGGGCGCTCGGCGGCGCGCGAAGTCGGCAAGGTGCTCGGGTTCGATGATGAGACGCTCGGCCGGCTGTCCGGTTTGGTGCACACATGGGAATGGAAAGATCCGAAGGACACGACTGAGCGGCAATTCAAAGACGCCGGGCTCGATTTA
>DASUTF010000394.1:0-4103 GCA_036374695.1 Pyrinomonadaceae bacterium | reverse complement strand
CCGGAATTCGTCGGCGATGCGCTCGCGGCCCTCGACCAACCGCCACGCGTGAACGATCCGCTCGGCCTGTACCTTCATATTCCGTTTTGCCGCAAGCGGTGCAAATTCTGCTATTACAAGGTCTATACCGACAAGAATGCTTCAGAGATTGAGGTTTACATCAACGCTCTGATTAAGGAAAACGAACTCTACAGCCGCACGCATGCCTTCCAGGACCGGCAATTGAAATTTGCCTACTTCGGCGGCGGGACACCGTCGTACATGAGTGAAAAGCAACTTCACTATCTGATCGATGGCCTGAACCGGCACATCAGTTGGGCCAACGCCGAAGAAGTTACTTTCGAATGCGAGCCCGGCACCCTGACGAAATCGAAGCTGGAAACGTTGAAAGAAATCGGCGTGACTCGTCTGAGCCTGGGCATCGAACATTTCGACGATGCCGTGCTCGCGGCGAACGGACGGGCGCATCTTTCACCGGAAATCTATCGCGCCTACGAGTGGGCCAATCAGGTGGGCTTTGATCACATCAACATCGATCTGATCGCCGGCATGGTCGGGGAAACGGAAGAGAAATGGCGGGACACGGTAAGGCGAGCAATCGAGTTGGATGCCGGTTCCGTAACCATCTATCAGATGGAGCTTCCGTATAACACGATCATCTCGCAGGAGATACTCAAACATGGAGCAGCCTCGCCGATCGCGGACTGGCCCACCAAGCGTCGCTGGCTGAATTACGCATTCGAAGAATTCGAGAAGGACGGTTACATGGTCGTCAGCGCGACGACTGTTGCCAATACTCGCAAGCCCGGCCGCTTCGTGTACACCAGTGCGCTTTGGCACGGTGGCGACATGATCGGTCTGGGGGTTTCGTCCTTTTCACATTTCGGCGGCGTGAACTTTCAGAATGTGCACAACTTTGAAGAATACGTTCGCGTCCTGGAAACCGATCGCTTGCCGCTGTTGCGCGCGGTGACGCTCACGCCAAAGCAGCGTTTAATCCGCGAGATGGTTCTCCAACTGAAAACCGGCCGCATAAAAACCGGATACTTCCTCGGGAAGTTCGGCGTCGACGTCTGGGACGAGTTCCGTCCGGTTTACCAGCGTATGGCCGATAATAAATTGCTCGAGCGCAACAACGGACTCATCCAGCTCACGCGACAGGGCATTTTGGAGATTGACGAGTTGCTTCCAGAGTTTTTTGAACCTGAATTGCAGGCTGTTCGTTACGCATAAGTTTTAGCCACGAAGGCACAGGGACGCGGAGAAATGGCTACGGATAAACACAGATCGACTCATATAGGGCATTTAAATCAGCGTGTATCTGCGTCTATCCGTGGCTGATTTTGTTCTCTGTGGCTTGTTGAATGGAAATGATGACAAATAACTACGACGTAATCGTAATTGGCGGTGGGCCCGCCGGTAGCACGGTCGCCAGCATTCTCGCGCGGGAAGGCTGCAAGGTGGTGCTCTTTGAAAAGGAAAAGTTTCCCCGTCATCACATCGGCGAGTCCTTGATGACTGACACCTACTGGACCTTTCAGCGCATGGGCTTTTTGGAAAAGCTTAAGTCGAGCGCGTTCACGCAGAAATACAGCGTGCAGTTTGCCAACCAGGCCGGGAAAGAATCACACCCCTTTTATTTCTTTGAAGCGGTGCACAACGAGAGCGCAGTCACCTGGCAAGTCACACGCGCAGTCTTCGACAAGATGTTGTTCGAACACGCGGCTGAGCAGGGTGCCGACGTTCATCAGGGAGTCGCCGTCAAACAGGTGCTCTTTGAGCTCGACAAGGCCACTGGGGTTGAAGTGGAAATGGCTGACGGGCTGCGCCAAAGGTTTTTCGCCAAAGTCATAGTCGATGCGACCGGCCAGAGCGCGATGCTGTCGAACAAGTTTCGCTGGCGCGTGCGCGATCCGAAGCTCAAGAAGGCCGTCCTGTACTCCTATTACAAAGGCGCGCATCGGGAAAAGGACCTTAACGGCGGCGCCACGCTCGTGCTACGCACACCAAAAGGCAGCGAGGGCTGGTTCTGGTACATTCCGCTCGAAGATGACATCACCAGCGTCGGCATCGTCGCCAACCCTGAATATTTGCTCAAAGGGCGCGGTCAGGATCTGGCGAAGATCTTTGAAGAGGAAGTTCAGAAGACCGAAAGCTGCCGCCGGCGCGTGGCCCAGGGAGAACGCGTCGATAAGATTTATTCAATCCTTGACTACTCATATCGCTCGAAGAAGAACGCGGGCGATGGATTCATCATTATCGGTGACGCGTACGGTTTTCTCGATCCCATCTATTCTTCCGGCGTTCTGCTGGCCCTCAAGATGGCCGAGCTGGCCGCTGACGCGATTCATGACGCATTCCGTCACAATGACTTCTCGGCCGAGCGTCTGGGGCAGTTTCAGTCAAAGCTCGATCGAGGCATCGAATCGATGCGCAAGCTGGTTTACGCGTTCTACAACGAGGGTTTCAGCTTCGCGCAGTTCCTGCGGAAATACCCTGAACACCGGGTGAGCATTATCAACCTTTTGATCGGCGACGTTTTCAGAGATGGGGTTGATGAGGTCTATGGCCCGATGTCCGAGTTTGCTGAGATTCCTCCGCCGCTGTACGAGCAACTGGACGGCGCGCCCGTCAAGACCGATCCGGAAGAGACGCTCTCGGCGCAATATCGTTATTTCGAAGACAGCGAGGCCGAAGCCCATCCTGAGAAGTGGCATGGCGCCTTGTGACACAATTCCCCCGGCCAAGATTCCATGCACAAGACCAAACTGAGCTGAACCCCTAACGTGAGCGCGAAGCGGGAACACATAACCGTTTGGAGACCCGCCGATTTCAGCGGTATCGAGATGCGCAGCGGGATTAGTGTTGCCGAACCATATCCCCGTCACTGGCATGAAGAGTATCAGTTCTGCTTTATCCAGGCAGGCGGAGGTGAGCTCTTTTATCGGGGAGCGGCCCATGCAACGCCGCGCGAAAGCCTTTTCATCGTCCATCCGGGCGAAGTTCATTCAAATCAAACCGACGTGGGCTGCTCATTCCACTCGATCTATGTTCATCCCGAGTTGATTAGAAGATTGCTTCTTAAGCTGACAGATCGGAAGCAATGCCTGCCGTTTTTTCCCGATCCGATGATCTTGGACCAAGATATTTGCGCCGACTACAAGAGTCTTTACGCCGCATTGGCTAATGACGAAACCCATCTGCAGACGGAAACGATAATGCTTGCGCTTCTTAACAAGCTCGTCGGACGCCATGCGCAAGATCCTTTCGAGCTGACGGCCAGACGTATCGAACAAGTTGCCGTAAAAAAAGTCCGTGAATACATCTTCGACAATCATGCCCGCAATATTCGCCTGAAAGAATTGGCACGATACGCTGACGTCAGTCCGTTCCATTTGAATCACGCGTTTACACGCCAGATCGGCATGCCGCCCCACGCCTTCCAGATACAGGTTCGGATCGCCAACGCGAAGAAGCTCTTAAGAAATGGCCTCTCACCGGCGAGCGTAGCCTCGACGACCGGCTTTGCCGATCAAAGCCATTTCATCAGGCACTTTAAAAGGCTGACCAAGATCACGCCCGGTGATTACGTGAAAACCGCAAGAACGTTCAATACTAAATTAAATACTTGAGCTAGGTTCACTGGTGACGAAAAAGGAGGTTAATGAGAGGAATGAACCTGGCACACACCGACTTCTGGAGCATTTGGCGACTTTGGCGAACGTTAATTCCACTGCTCGTGGTTTGTTTTTCATCTTGCGTGGCGGTAGCGCAAGAGAGATTGGGCCGTGTCGCGATTGAGGGACTGAACAACGAATGGTACGTCGACGATCAACCAGGTCGTTTGCAGGATACGAAAGTTGCAGAATTTCTTGGGCGCGAGTCTTTATGGTTGAAAAACGGAACCCAGGTGATGCGATCCGGCATTGATTTTACGGATGGCACTATTGAATTCGATATGGCTCCGATGGATAAAGCGAACTTCGTCGGCATCCTGTTCCGTCGTGAGTCGTTCTCTAATCATGAGAACATCTACTTTCGTATCCACCGGTCCGGATTGTATAACGCCATTCAGTACGCGCCTCGACTTAACGGACCGACGT
>DASUTF010000393.1:0-8333 GCA_036374695.1 Pyrinomonadaceae bacterium | reverse complement strand
CGGCGTGCTCTGCCAGGTAACGGAGCTTCTTGTCCAGCACGCGCAGGCTCTTGCGCGAAACTTCGTCCGGATCCACGTTGTCGATACTGATTTGCAGGTATTCCAGACCCGCCGCATTCAGACGCTTAATGCGATCCGGGGTGAAGTAATAACCGTTCGAAATCAGCCCCGCGATGATGCCGTGCGAACGTATATGCCGAATGATGTCGTCGAGTTGAGGATGCATCATCGGCTCGCCGCCTGAGACGGTGATGACCGAGGTGCCGAGTTCCGCCAGCTTATCCAATCGCCGCTTCATCACGTCGAGCGGCACCGGCTTCGACGTTTGGTCGTATTCATTGCAGTAGCCGCAGGCGAGATTGCAACGGCGCATCGGAATGATGTGCGCCAGCACCACGTGGTTCGTCGAGAGCAGCGCCTTGCTGATGAATGCGGCTTCGCGAACTTTTAACTTTAGGAATGTGCTCTTACGCATCTTGCTTGTCTGTACCCGGAGCGGTAGCGACTGGAGCGCAAGCGTCCCGCTTGCACGTTTCATAAATCTCGGCGCGATAGCAAGCGAGACGCTTGCGCTCCAGTCTGTTGTCGAAGAATATGCCGAGTGCTTTTGTTGCGCAAGTTGTTAACTTGCGCGCGTGCAAACCTGGCAATCAGGCGGAACCCTGGGTGCCAATGCTCGCGCTATAAACGCGAAGGGCTTCGGTTTCCCAAAGCCCTTCTTTATTGAAGCTGTAACCGTAGTTATCCCTTGATGATTTTGACGCCCGAGCCAAGGTTCAGCTTGAACTGATCCATCGGCAGCGACGGGTTGCGTTCGACATTGCTCAAACGGACAGTGGTCGCGTCGTCATTCTTTTCAACCATCTTGGTCTGCACCGGCATGCCATCCTTATCGACCCACACTTCGATGTATTTATAGCTGGCCGATCCAGTTGGTATCGCTCTGAAGTGCTGTGTCCAAACGCCGCCCCAAAGCGTCTCTTCTCGCACGTCCTGGAATTCGCCGAACTTGGTGCGCAGCTGCGCGGCCGACATGTTCATCAGCGCCAGCACGTCGCTGTCCCGTTCTGTCTTCATTCTTCCAGTTTTTCCAACATAGGCCTGGTTCAGTCGCGGCTGGTATAGCGTGTAGTTGCCGTTGGCAACCGCCAGTATCTCGTGTTTCGGACGCTGCCACTCAAGCCGGACGAGCGCGCTGCTGGTGCCGGACGCCCCGGGAATGTAGAGCACCAGGCCAGAGTAGGTATCCTTGTCGCGCAGCTGCGAGTTGTACTTCTCCATCTGAATGTTGGCGCGCATCGACTTCAAGCTGCGCTTATTCTTGTCGAGCCGACTGAAAATAGAGCTCACCAGGCCCGCGGTTTGTCCGTGGGCAGGCGCGGCGGGGAAAAAAGCCACAGCCGAGACCAGGAAGGCGACCGATAAAATAAGGGGAACGAACTTTTTCATATTAGCTTTCCTCAGCAAAACACTTTCCTTACTAAAACTTGAAGGCCCATACGGGCCCCGGGTTAAGATGCCGAACAAGCCATTCTGGATGCGCTAGCCCGGCTAATGATGCCCCGAAATTATAGATTATGGTCAGCGAATGTCAACCTCATATCCGATCAACTTTCCGGTGCTGTCGCGGAGCTCACGAGGCGCCTTGACCTGGCCTTCGGGCCGCCCCGCCAGCTCCCTTGCGCGCCGCTCGATAGTACCCCTATCCGCTTGTGCGCCAACAAGTTCGGCCGAGATAAACAACGTCCTTTGCGGCCGAAATTCGGTGTTTTGAAACCATGATTTAGGCGTCAGAAAGATGAAAACCAGGATTAACACACACAACACATCCCACTGCCATGACGTGCGCGGATAGTTCCAAAACACAATCTTCCTGGCTGTATTCGACAAGAAACCCATAGACAGTCCAACAGCGCGGAATCTATCCGAACCAGCCGCGGTTGTCGAGTGCAAACACGGTTCCCCTCCGCTGTGGGCGAAAACTCAGCTGAACGCGACTCCGAGCTGCAGCAAAAGTTATCCAGGAGAGAGACTAAGCCGCGACTATGTGGCCGTCGCGCATTTGGATAACTCGGCCGCAAGCAGCGGCGGCTTCCGGGTTGTGGGTGATCATGATGATCGTCTGGTTGAAGCGCCGATTGAGTTCCTGAAACATGTTCAGCACGATGGCTGAGTTTTCAGAATCCAGGTTGCCGGTCGGCTCGTCCGCCAGAACGATCGCGGGCTGGGTTATGACCGCTCGGGCCAGCGCGACGCGTTGTTGTTCACCGCCCGACAGTTCCAGCGGCTTGTGATGCATCTTGTCCTCCAGCCGCAGCATCCCCAGAATCTCGCGTCGTCGCTCGGGATCGCCCGCGCCATTGCCGTGTATCCGCTCTGCCAGTCGCAGGTTACCGTCAGCAGTCAGCGTCGGAAACAGATTAAACCGCTGAAATACGAAACCGATCTTGCGCCGACGAATGTCGGTTCGTTTTGCATCTGAAGCGGCCGTAAGGTCTTCGCCATCGATGATGATTCGGCCCTTCGTCGGAGTCAGCAAGCCGCCCAGCAAGTGCAGCATCGTTGACTTACCGCATCCCGAAGGTCCCATCACGGCGACGAACTCTCCGGCCTGGACCTCAAACGACACACCGCGCAGGGCCGGCACGTCGACTTTACCGATGCGATAAGTCTTCTCGAGTTTTTCGGCTTTAAGAATCGCCACTTTCTTTCCTGTTGCTGCGGCGGATACCATTCTATTCGTATGCCAACGCCTGCACCGGATCAAGATTCGCCGCGCGCACGGCCGGATATAGCGCGCCGATCGCGCCACCTACTAAGCCAATGGCCGCGGCCACCAGCGCCCAGTTCCATCCGTATTCAAACAGCAGGCCGGTTGATTTGTGAATCAGGAATCCCGCTCCGAACGCGATTCCAAAACCGAGAACCATTCCGAGCGCGCTGATCAAAAGAGCTTCCCGTTCGATCTCGCCCACGATGTAAGCGCGCGAAGCGCCCATGGCTTTCAAGATGCCAATCTCACGAGTGCGTTCAGTGATCGTGGTGTGCATGGCCAGCATTACCACCAGCGCACTCACGACCGCCGCCAGCGCGACGAGAATTCGCAGAAAAACTCCCAAACTCGGTATCGAACTTTCGACACTGGCAAACACGTCCTTCGTGAATTGCACGTTGTTGCCCGGTAGTTCCTGATCGATTTTTCGCGCCACCGCCACGGGATCCGCCGTCTGTTTCGTCTTGATCAGGATGTAGGTGCACTTTTCCGGGGCCTCGAGCGTTTCCTGAAGCGATGCAAGCGCCAACTTTTGGCGCGCGCCCGACTCCGGCGCGTAAATCCCCACCACCGTGTACAGCTTTTCGCCAAAGATTTTCAAACTGCTTCCGACCGGATGGTTCCGCGCGGCCTTCGTCTGATCAATCACCACCTCGTAATTTCCCTGCGGCGCGCGACCGTCGATTATCCGCAGATCATTCATCCGCGCAAATTCATTCCACTCAACGCCTTCGATCTGATCGAAACCCAGCGTTCCGCTCGGATAAATGTGCCGAATAACCGGTGTGGCCGTCTCAACTCCTTCAATTTGCAGAAGCCGCTCGACATATTTCGTGCTCAGATTTGTGCTTGACGCAGTAACGTGCATCGACCCCTTGCGCGTAAATATGATCTCGCCACGAACGTTGCTCGATCGCCTCTGCAAATCATTCGACATGCCACGCGTCAGTCCGGTGAACAGCATCACCAGCGCCACGCCCAGCGCCACGCCGATGATGCTGATCGCAGAACGCATGGGCCGCTGCCGAATGTTTGAGGTGACCAGACCGTCGAAGACTTTCATACTGCTTACAAACGCAAAATATTAACCTAAGCGCAGGCGTTCGCCTAACCTGTCGTTCCCCCGGGTCGTGGGCAATTCTGTGGAAATTAGCGCGAGTCTCCCGGCGGGCGGCATTAGCCCAACCATGAGGGAGGGCGACTTATGAGATCTCAAATCTGAGATCTCAAATCTCAACAGCCCTCCCTGACGGTCGGGCTAGTGCTCCGCAACCGGCCGCACGCATTAATAATGAACTACTGGATTTGCGCTTGCTTTAAGGCTTCTTTGGCGCGTCAAGATCGACTTCGGGCAGATTGGTCTTGTTTTCCAGCACGAACACATCGGGCGGGAATTCGCGATCCAGCACAACGGATTCAGGAGATTGGTAGGTAAGACTGAGCTGGTAATGATCCTGGGGGCGAGTGAGGCTGATTTTGGTCGGCAGGGTAACGCCCCGTTCGCCGACGGGTTTGAACTCTGAGTAGCTGACGTCGGTGATCAGCGCGCCGCGGTCGTCGAAGGTCTGCAGACGCGAAAAATGAACGCCGCCGACGCGATTAAACCAGAATCTTCGGAGCAGCCGCGCCGAGCCATCCCCTAAAGTTTGCAGCTCGTCCAGGAAATAGTAGCCGCGCACTACACGCTTCTTGCTGGCCGGGTCCTTCTCTGATTGAAAGAACTCGCTGCGGGCATACAGCAATCCCGCGGTTTGCGTCTCGATGGGCCGAATCAGAACCGCGTCGGTCAGATGCTGCGGCCGCAGGTTCGACAGCGCCTTCACGGTCTGCGCTTCCTGGTTTGGTTTACCCTTCACTGACGGATCGCCGTTGCCGTCCAGTTTCGAGTAAACCGCCGCGTTCGTACCCCGGAAGAATTTCTTGTATTTAGCGTCCCCCTGGAAAATCCCGATGCGGAAGCGCTCGCCGTCTGAGGTCATCTGCGCGATGTCGGAAGCGACAAACGGCGCCTGAACAATCAGGTAAACCTTGCCGGGACGCTGCACAATGATCTGTCCGTCAGCGGTGCGATATTTTTCAGCGATACCCGCCGTGGCGAATGAAGTGTCCTCGAATTGAATGTCAACTTTCGCGCGAATCGAGCGGACGGCGACCAGGCTGTTGACCATGGCGATGAGCTGCGGTGCGTCAGCTTCAGCCAGTGGTGTCAGAAGTCTTTCAACTTCGACGGATTTCTTCGCAAACCTGCCGAACAGGTTGCAGGCAGACTGGGTTGCCAGGCACAGCACCAGCAAAACGATAAGAGTGGCAATGCGGGCCTTAAATCGCGCGATCTTAGTCGGCATAACGAAGGCCGGCGCCTTCATTGAAAACGCCGGCATGGCCTGGTGAATCTCGGCGGAGTCACGCTAACAAAGCGCGTTCGCCGTGTCAACGCAATGTGGCACGCAATGTGGCACGCGCATCTTGCGCGTCACTCACGGGCGGGACGCCCGTGCCACTTTCCCGAAAAGACAAGCGGCGACGCTGTCAGTCGCGCCGCCGCCGGTAGCAAGAGAGCCGCTGAGGAACCTACTGCCGCGTTCCCGCGTTGGTTGAGCTGCTGACGAGTAGATTAAACGTCGTACCGCTCTCCAGACGCAGATTGCCGGTGTTGAGACTGAGCGTCGAGCCGCCTTCCGCAGAAGCGCCGGTCGATTGTGTGATTTGTAAACCCTTGAGCGAACCGGTCAGATTACCGGCCGTGTTGGTTGTTGCCCCAACGGTGCTGCCGACTGCGCTGGTGGTCGTGCCCGCTACGTTGCCAACAGTCGAAGTGGTCGTGTTAACAGCTCCGCCAACTGTGTTCCCGACCCCGCCGAGCAATCCGCCGCCGCCCGAGGATCGCGTGGTCGTGCTGGTGCTGGATGACGACATCGTTTGAGATTCGACCGATGAATCCAACGCGCGTGTCTGTGAACGAGCTTGCGTTATCGATACGATTGACGCGGTGATGGGCATGTCGAGTGCGCCTTTCTGTAAACGATCGAATGCGACGCCGATGCGCGACTCACCGTTTTCTTTCGTGCGCTGCTGCACTTCGGTAACCCGACCGATCAATTTTGCGCCCTTCGGCACGATAACTTCGCCGTTCTGCTTCAACGCCTGGGTGGTCTTAAGGACGACTGTATCGCCTACCTTGGCGCGCCGCGCGTCCAACGAGTTTTCCAATTGCGCAGCCAAAGCAGTGTTGGACGCCAGGTTTACTTCCCGCCCTTGCTTTGAGACAGACGTTTCATTACCGGCCGAGGCATTGCCGCTGGTCTTCGTCTTTTGCGCGACCGCGACCGTTGTTGAAACTGCCAAAGTGAGAACTATCAAAAGAAGCCTTTTCATGTTTACCCTCCGATGAATGTGGCGCAGCGCCGTTGTTGTATGGGCCAATCGGTCGGGAACGCGCGTTGGCCGCAAGAAGTCTCTCGCTGCGTTGATGCAGAGGATTCTAGGGGCGGTTGCCGTCAGCGACGGCGCAGTTTGGTTGCGATTTTGTTGTAAGACGAACGCCGAGGCACAGTTCGACCCAAAGCACAGCGGCTTCGCTCTGATACCGCGGCGGGATTACAGGTGACAGGGAGCGTGTTCGCAGCCGCATCCGATTTCCATGACATGCGATTTGTCAGCTTCTTTACAGTATTCGCTGCAGTACTTACTCCCCTCTTCCGGCGCACAGTCGCACGGGCCATGCAGACACTGGTTCGATGTTTCGTCAGCCATTACTTCACCTCAACGAACGAACGCGATCAGTTTTTAGGGGATGGCTTTATCGTAGGCCGCTCAGGATGACGGGTCAAGCGAGCGTGATCGAGGTAATGCCTTATGTGGAAGCTTTCTGCGCCCGCTCTCTGCCTCTCGGCGGTTATTGAAGCGTTTCACCGCAGAGACGCCGAGGGTCGCAGAGATCACGCAGAGTAAAAACTGAAATTAGGACACCAGGCCGGATAATACGTAATTGGTTGGGAATTGAAGACGACTACTTTAATTTGCCAGACAGCCAGTGCACGATGTTCAATGCCAGTTGCCGGTTATCAATTCCAGGGCGGTTCATGCCGAACTTCGCTTTGTTCGGCCCGGCAAGTTGGGCCGAAAGCATCGCCGCCTCTCCAAGAAAAACGGCGCGGCCCTTACCGAACTTCATCGCGATGCCCTGAGCTCGGCCCGCTGCCGATATAGGTTTAGTATCGCGGCCCGGCATCAGGTCTTGCGCTGTGTCGGCCAGTCTCATGAAAGCAAAACTGGACGCGGGTCCCTTAAGCGACTGTCCGGTAAACGCGATGACTTTGTGCACACGTTCTTCCCAGCGGCGTCCGCGCGTAATCGCGTGATCAGCCAGGCGTCCACTCTCGCGCGTGTACACGATAAAACCCGGGTTCTGGGTTTCTTTCTCGTAGTTCTGCTCATCCGCGGTGTACTGCTTGCTCATGTCAATGCCGAATTCTTCGCCGAGTATCTGATTTGCGCCACCCACCGGCGCATGGTCGGCAACTAAAAGCAACGCGCCGCCTTTCTTTACCCAATCGCGGACGGCATCGCATTCTTCAGCAGTGAAAGCCGGATTTGATGCCTCAGGCGTATTCATCTGCGGAGCGCCCATGGCATTGGCGATTATGAGGATGTCAAAACCCTTCAGCGTGGCCGCGGAAAACTTCTGTTTGTTCGGCGTCACCTGATAGCCGTCACTCGTGATCAGATCGGCGAAGGGCTTATAGCGTCCGCCGGCGGTGTGGAAATTATTGTGCGCCTCGTCAAAGAGAACCTTAGGCCCCTTCTTCTTGTACGCCGGACGTTCAACCCTGGTGTTGAAATTTGGATCGGCGATTTGTTGGGCGCTGACGAGGCAAATCAGACAGGCCCAAACGGCGAGAAGATGAAAGATCTTCATAGTTTTACTGCGCGACAAAATTGTAGATGATAACGCCGGTCACTTTCACGGGCTGGCCCATGAGGCGTGTTGGAGTGAAGCGCGATTTCAACGCCGCTTTGACCGCAGCCTCACGAAGAGTCGGCGGCCCGCTGAGAGCGACTGCGCTGATCACTTTTCCAAACTCGTCAATCAGGATTTGGACGCGCACCTGACCTTGATCGTAATTCGCGCGAGCGGCGGTCGGATATTCAGGCCGGCCCAAAGATCCGGCCTTGCCATTGAGGACGCCGCCCGTGATTGGGGCAGCTCGTCCGGGCCAGGGCTCGGGCGGTAGATCCTGACTCGCATTTCCACCTTCTGAAGTCGCAATGACGTTGGTTACGTTCGGCTCGTCATCGTTATTGGTTTTTCCAACTTCAAGTGAATCCAGAAATCGTCGTGCGTCCGGATCCGTCTTGTCAGCGCCGATTACGAACTGCGCGTACAGTGAGTCGCCGGCTTCCATGAAGCGAACAACACTCTTCGTATCACGAATCTGAAGTTCGTACTGCTTAACCGCGCGTCCTTCGTCAAAGTCTTTGTCCGGGGTTAACGTTCCGGTTTGTTCTCCGCCTTTGGTAAGCGACCATTCCATCGCCGTCACAAACTCAGCAAAGTTAG
>DASUTF010000392.1:0-22276 GCA_036374695.1 Pyrinomonadaceae bacterium | reverse complement strand
TCAGTATCACAAGACGATTATGCACGCGCGCGAAACCGTTCTGCGCGACGATCTTTACCGCATGCGCTCGCTGATCGACCAGTATGCCGCCGACAAGGGAAAGCTGCCGCAGTCGCTTGACGACCTCGTCAGCGCCGGCTACATGCGTGAGATTCCAACCGACCCGATCACCGATCAAAAAGATTGGAATATCGAAGTAGGCGAAGACCCTTATTCGAGCGAAGGCGGAAGCGGGATCAGAGACATCCACAGCGCGTCTCCCGAAGTTTCGACCGAGGGTACGCCGTACAGCGAATGGTGACGGATAGTGGCACAGACTTCAGTCTGTGAATGCAAGAGTCGAAATCACAGACTAAAGTCTGTCCCACTGAACGGACAACCGACAACCGACAAATGCTGGACAAACTCCTCCAACCCCGATTTCCCTCGGCAGCCGTCGGCATTGAAAGCAGTGCGGCATCAGTAGTGCAGCTTGACCGCGCGCGCGGCGCTTTCGTCATCAAACGCGCTGCGACGGTGAATCTGCCGGCGAACCTAATCAAAGCCAGCTTCGATGAAAGCAACATCGCTGAACCGGAAGCGCTAATCGAATCTTTGTCGGACCTTGTGACCAGCGCCGGTTTGTTGCGCCAACGAAAATGGTCAGTCACCTTGCCCGAAGCTACGACTCGCTCCGCAATTCTGACAATTGAAGCTGCCGGCGGATCACGCCGCGAAATTGAAGAAGTTCTGGAATGGAAAATCGAACGCGCCTTTGGCGCCCCGCTTTCTGAGCTGCGTCTCGGCCGCGAAGTATTGCCTGCCAACAACCAGAAGCAGGCACGCTACCTGGTCACCGGAGTCCGCCAGTCTGTGCTGGCGGAATACGAATCGGTGTTTGCCACGCTCGGTTGGCAGATGGGACTGGTCCTGCCGCGTCATGTGGGCGAAGAGCAGTGGCTGCGGGGCGGCACCTCCGAAGGTGACGGCCTACTGCTCAGTGCGCACGATGAAGGCTTTACGGCGGTGCTAATGCGAAACAACCGCCCGCTGACGTTGCGCAGCGTGTTCTGCGAAACAGAGGAATGCGACGACGAACTGCATCGCATACTGCTTTTCTATCGCGACCGGTCGGGATCCAACGGCGACGGGACTTCAGTAAGCCGGCTCCTGGTGATGGGTGACCGTCTCGACAAGCAGCGGGTGGCGGAAATCGCCGAAGAGACACTGGGCGTGAAACTTCACCCCTTAAGCGCGGCCGATGTGGGATTGTCAGTACCGGGGGATTTGCCTTTCGACACTGTCGCCGCGCCGGCGGGGCTGGCGCGCCTGGCGTGGTAGGGTTGCCAGGCGTCCTTTGTGTCTTATGCGCCCATGTGACGTATGGGACTTATGGGACCGATAGGACATATGACTTTGAAACTTTAGCTTTCCTCGGAACGTAAACCCGAAGCAATTGCAAAATGAGTAATCCGACAGCAGTGGCGAACTGGAACGTGTTGGCCGACCGTGAGCTTGTGTTGAGCGCACTCGCCGGCCGCGAGTCCGGGTTTGAGGAACTGGTGCGCCGCTATCAGCGGCCGATTGCGGCTTACGTGTATCGCATGGTCGGCGATTACGACGCGGCACTGGATTTGACGCAGGAAGTCTTCATCAAGGTTTACGGTTCGTTGTCGCGCTATCGCTCTGAGTTCAAGTTCTCGACCTGGATTTACAAGATTGCCCACAACGCCGCGATCGATCATCTGCGGCGCGGCGCCTCGCGCGAGACAACAATCGGATCCAGCGAAGACGACCGGCCGGCAATTACAATCGACAGCCGACGACTGACGCCGGAACAAGAGAGCGAACGTAACGAGCGCTGCTCGGAAATTGAAACCGTGGTCCGGATGCTGCCCGCGTCGTACCGCGAATTAATCGTGCTGCGCCATTCAAATGATCTGAGCTATGACGAGATCGCCGAAGTTACGGGTCTGCCATTGGGCACGGTGAAGAATCGGCTGTTTCGCGCGCGGGAAGCGATGCGCGATCTATTGGTGCAGAGGGGAATCACGAACGCTTAGGATCTCGCCACGGAGGCACAGAGAGACGCGGAGAAATGGCCACAGATAAACTCAGATCGGCACCGATTACGCATTCATATCTGAGTATATCTGTTCATGCGTGGCTAATTTAAACATGGCTTCTTACGGAACTAACTGCCCGCGTGAAGAAATCGCCGCCTATCTTGACGGCGAGTTGAGCGGCGTCGCGCTCGAACATTTCGAAGCACACCTGACCGGGTGTTCGGAATGCGCCGGTGAACTGCGTAGTCAGCGCCAGCTTCTATGCACCCTGGAAGCAGCTTTCAGCAGTTCGTCACACATTCAGCTGCCGGAAAACTTCACCCGCGTTGTGGCCACGCATGCTGAACACAATCTGCGCGGGCTGCGTGAAAAATCCGAGCGCCGGCGAGCGCTGCAATTGTGCGCGCTGCTCGCGGTCACCGCTTTCGCGCTGCTGGGCGCCGCATCCGGGGCATTAGTGTTTCAACCGGCGCGCAATTCTTTTCGCATTGTCGCGCGCTCGCTTGAAGTTCTCTCGCAGGCGGTGCTGGAAGCCGCGGAGGGCTTCGCGATCGTCGGTCGCATGATTGGCCGGGCCGCCGTGGCCGGCCCGTACGGTTTTGGCGTGGCGATCGCTTTCGTTTTCATTGGCTCAATTTTCCTGCTGCCTCGGTTAATCGCCAGTTATCACCGCACCCAAACCATCGAATAGGAGACCGTCAACGTCCATTCGATGACTTTTCAATTTATTTTCCATTTTCCATCTCTCATTTTCCATTTGCCATTCATGACGGGTGCGCGGACTTCTGTCCCCGGCGGCCTGACAGCGAATGAGAAATGGCAAACGCTCGGCCGGCGATTGTGGCCTCATTTCCTTGTCATCAGCGCAATATTGGCGCTCTTCACCTTCGCCAATGGACAAACACCGGCTGTGTCTCCGACTGATCCAAATGCTCGGGTCATCGAAGGCGTCAACAATGGAACTGTCTTCGGCATGGGACAATCGATTCGCATTACCGGCACGGTGAAGGAAGGCGCGATCGCGTTCGGCGGCGATGTGATAGTCGAAGGCGCCGTCGAAGGCGACGTTGCGTCGATCGGCGGCTCAGTCGTGCAGCGAACCGGCTCGCGCATCGGCGGCGACGTGATTGTCATCGGCGGCGTTTACCATCACGACAAATCCGAGCAGGGCCGCGATCCGAAATCCGTGACGATCATGTACGCCGGCTACGAGGAGCAACTCAAACGACTGATGCGCGAGCCGTTTAGCTTATTGCACCCACAGTTCTCAGCCGTCTTCTTCGGTATAAGGCTGCTGGCAATTCTCTTTTGGTTCGTGATTGCCCTGGCGTTGACCGCGGCGATGCCGAGCACCGTCAGCCGCGCGGTAGCGCGTCTGCAACTGACCAGTTTGCGGGTCGCCATCATCGGGCTGGTTGGTTCGATCGCCATAACGGTCGGCGTGTTTCTCTGTTTACTGATTTTGCCCTCAGTGGTAAGCGCCATCGTCGCGCTACTGGCGTTTCTGCTGGTGATCGTGGCCACGCTCTTCGGCCGCTCGGTTATTTCGGCAGCCACGGGCCGTTGGTTACAGCGCCGATTTTTTCCTAAACTCAAGTCTGAATCCGTCACGCTGCTGCTCGGCGTTACGTTTTGGGTGGTCATGGCCTCGCTGCCGTATGTGTGGCCGCTTGTCGTCGCTGGTTTGCTGGTTACCAGTCTGGGCCTGGCGTTGACGGCGCGTTATCGCCTCAGTTGGAAGAACGCTGAGTCGGCAAAGGTTTGATCGCCACCGACTGCCCCCGACGAAGCGACGATTGCGCATCCTGCCGAACACCGACAGATGCCGTGCTGGTCGCTTGTCAGAACCGGGAGCGGTAGCGACCGGGTCCGGTACTCAACTTGACGCTGCTATGCATCTTGCGGACGAACCTACCGATGACGCGCTAGTGATGGCAGCCGGCGCCGGCGACGAAGCCGCATTCGAAACGCTCTTCAATCGTCATCGCCGCCAGGTTGGGCGCATCGCGGGCCGCTTCTTTGCACAACGCGAGCAGATCGAAGAGATAATTCAGGACACCTTCACGAAACTTTACTTCGCGCTGCACACCTATCACGGAACTCACGAAGCATCATTTAAAGCCTGGCTCGCACAGATCGCGGTCAACGCCTGTTACGATCAATTACGGCGTCAGCGTCGCCGCTCAGAACAGTCGCTGGGCGACCTCACCGAAACCGAGACGCACGATTTCTCCACCCAGCTTCGCTCCGCGCGTAGCGACATTGAAGGCGCGCTGGTTTCCCGCGATCTGGCTTTGAAGCTGCTGACGCGCTTGAGTGCCGAAGACCGCCTTGTCCTGACCCTGCTCGACGTCGAGGGGTTTTCGGTGGCTGAGATTTCCGAGATGACCAACTGGTCGATCTCGAAAGTGAAGGTGCGCGCGCATCGCGCCCGGGCGCACTTGCGACGGATTATGAAGAAGTTTGTGTAGGTTGGCCGCCTTTGAGGGCCAGAATGACAACTGCGTGTAACCCCAGGGGCGGCTTCTTCGTCTTTGGTTTGTGGAGCTAAACGCCCGGAAAAGCGGAGATTAGGCACCATGTTTGGAAAGAATCCCCAGAACGATGAGCAACTTGACCGCCTCGGCGAGCTGGTTTTGCGCGCCGCGGCGGCGGACGACCAGGAAATTGAAGCAGCCTCGACTGCTCCATTTCTGTTCGCACGCATTCGCGCCCGGATTGCCGCAGGGCGGCGTGAAGAATCGACCGGCTGGCAATCCTTGCCGCTGATTGCCTGGCGGGCGATACCGGCTATGGCGTTGATTGCGATGCTCGCGGGCGGCCTGACGATCTGGACGGCGGAATCAAACACGACGCCGGTCGGCTTTGGCATTTACGAAGAGGCGCTCTCGGATACGACTAACCCCGGAATCGAGCAGGCAGTCCTCAACCAAAACAGTTTGTCGCGCGATGACGTTCTGACGATTGTCGTAGAGCGCAGCAATCGGGAGAAGAAGTAATGACGTTGACAGGTCGAACGACATTGAAGATTTGGTTGGTGCTGGTTGCCGTGTTCCTGCTCGGGTCAGTCACGGGCGCGGCGTTGACCGGCCTGTATCGTTCGCGCGCGAGCGCGGGACGCAACGGACGCGATCGCGGCAAGCATGAACAACGGTTCGAGAAGATGCGGCAGGAACTGAATCTCACCGAGCAGCAAGCCAGTGACGTGCGCACAATTTTGGATCAGACGCGTAACGATTATCGCGCGCTGCGCGAGGAACTGCGGCCGCGTTTCGAAGAGCCGCGGTTGCGGGCCCGGACGAAGATTCGCGCGCTGCTGAACGTTGAACAGCAGAAGAAGTTTGACGCGCTCGCGGCTCAGCAGGACGCCGAGCTCAAAGCGGGAGAGAAACGGTAAGACCTGGTCAGGAGACCCTGTTAATGAACAGGATTCGTGAGCGTCTTTCCCAGGCTGGCAATTAAGTTTTCCCTCGATATTTGTGCAACTAAGGGCACTTTTGCGGCGTAGATAAGTTACTTCCACAGGGGGCACTCGAAACATCGTGACAAGAACACTTTCATTCATTGGGCTTTTTGTTGTCTTTGCGTTTGCGACCGCGCAAGCTAATTCAATATCACCCCAGCAACCCAGCGATCCGTCCGTCAAAACGACGAGCGTTTTGGGCAAAGTCACCGAAATTAACGCGGCCGCGGGCACCTTGACCGTTAAGACCGACGCGGGTTCCGTAGTCCTGGTTAACACCAGCGAAAAGACGACGTTCGACCGCATGCCTCCCGGCGAAACCGATCGCACGAAAGCCATCAAGACTTCGCTGACTGAAATTACGGTGGGCGACGGCGTCTACGTACGCGGTTTTGTCGCGGCTGATCGGAAATCGGTTCCGGCGCAACAGATTGTGGTCGTCAGCCAATCCGACATTGCGAAGAAGCAGGAAAAGGAACGCATGGAATGGCGGCGGCGCGGCGTCAGCGGCATTGTCGCTTCCACGAACCCGGCGACAAAGGAAGTCACGATTACGAACCGCGCGTTGATGGGTGGGCCCCAGTCGGTTGTCATTCCGTTCACGGACAAGACAAAAGTTCTGCGTTATCCACCGGATTCGATTCCCAAGTACAGCGACGCGAAGCCGAGCAGTTTTGCAGAAGTGAAAGTCGGCGATCAATTACGCGCGCTCGGCAACAAGAGCCCCGACGGTTTGCGTGTGACGCCTGAGGAAGTGGTGTTCGGAACATTCAAGATCGCCGGCGGAACTGTTTCCGCCGTCGACGCGGCCGCGAACACGATCACGATTAACGATCTGCAAACGAAGAAACCGATGACAGTCGTGCTCAAGCCTGACACTGTCGTGCGTCGCTTCACCGGAATGATGGGTGGTGGCCCCGGAGGCCCGGCAGGAGGGCCATCGGGAGCCGGCGCGCCACCGCAGGGACAGCCTCAAGGGCAGGGTGCGGGACAACGTCCTGGTGGTGGAGGCCCGGGCGGCCCGCCAGGCGGCGGAGGAGGACCGAACATGGCCGATCTGATCGACCGCCTGCCGACGATTGCCATCACCGAGATCAAAGTCGGCGACATGATCATCATGTCCACACTGCCCGGCACGGATCAAGACCGCCTGACGGCAGTTTCGATGGTCACCGGAGTTGAGCCACTGCTGCAGATGCTCGCGCAACGGCAGGCGGCCGGGGGCGCGCAGCCGCGACCTCAGAACGTCGACCTGCAAGGAAACTTTGGCGGCATGTTCGGCGGCGGTGGTCCGTGATTTTTTTCGGGTAACGTTACACGAATTTAGTGAGCGCCCCTTCGCTTTTGACCACGCTGCGCTCGCAGTTTTGAAAGAGAATTTAATGATGACTAGAAAACTAATAACTTACTTATCTGCATTTCTTCTTACGGTCGCGATTTGCGCGACTGTCGCCGCACAGACTCGCGCGACTTTGCGCGGTTCGGTGAACGACGAAGTTGGCGCCGTTATTGTTGGCGCCACTGTTACGCTTACTGACGCTTCCGGCGGCACGCCGAAAACGGCCACGTCGGGCGCCGATGGCGGTTTTGTATTCACCGGCCTGACGCCGGGCAAATACATGATTCGCGCGGAAGCGGGCGGCTTCTCGGCGTCCGAAGCTGTCGAGGTTGACGTTACGGCAGCGCGGCGCGATCCAGTCACAATCACGCTGAAAGTGGCAGAGATCGAAAGCGAAGTCAGTGTCGAGGCAAACACGCCGGTGAGCACCGACGCGGCGAGCAACGCGAATCAGCAAGTGATCAGCGGCAAAGATCTCGAGGCGCTGCCCGACGATCCGGACGAACTCGCGGCCGCCCTGCAGGCGCTGGCGGGTCCTTCGATCGGTCCGGGTGGTGGCCAGATTTTCATCGACGGTTTTTCGGGCGCGAACATGCCGCCCAAAGAATCCATTCGCGAGATTCGCATAAACCAGAATCCCTTCGCGGCGGAGAACGATCAGCCTTCAGGTCGAATCGATATTCTAACCCGCCCCGGCACTGACAAATTCCGCGGCGGCGCATATTTCAACTTTACCGACGAGAGCTTGAACTCGCGGAATCCGTTCGCGGTCAGCTCAAACAAGCGTGCGCCGTTTCAACTTCGCCATTTTGGCGGCAATGTGAGCGGCCCGTTAATCGCGAATAAGATGTCTTTCTTTTTCGACATTAATCGCGATGAAACCGACGACAACGAGCTGGTGCGCGCCACTATTCTCGATTCGAACTTCAATATTACGCAGTTCGGTATCGGTTTTCTTTCACCGCGCCGGCGTACCGGTGTCGGCACGCGTATTGAATACGCGATTAACTCGCGCAACACTTTGATCGGCCGTTACAACTTCAACCGCAACCGCACCGAGAACAACGGCGTGGGTAACTTTTCATTGCCTGAGCGCGCCTATGACTCTGTTTCCACCAACCAGAACGTGCAGCTAACGGAAACCGCCGTCATAAACGCGACCACGATTAACGAGACGCGTTTTCAGTTCTCGCGCAATCGCAACGAGTCGCTCGGCAACAACACAATTCCGACTTTGAATGTCAGCGGCGCATTTAGCGGCTGTATCGACAACGCCATCGGCTGCTCGACGGTTGGTCATGCGACCAACCAACGCACCGGCTGGGAGTTGAACAACTTCACGCAGATGCAGATGGGTATGCACACCATCAAATTCGGTGGCCGCGTCCGCAACACCAGGATCGAAGACATCAGCCCGAATAATTTCGGCGGTTCGTGGGCGTTTAACGGCGGTTTCGGGCCGCAGCTTGATGCCGGCAACAACCCGATCGCGGGCACGAACGTGCTGCTAAGCAGCATTGAACGTTATCGACGCACTTCGTTGTTCTCTTCGCAACCCCTCACGGGCGCGCAAGAAACGTATTGCGGCCCCGGCGACTACACGGATCCCCTGGTAAGGGCGCGCTGTATACGCATGCTTGGCGGCGGCGCTTCGCAGTTCGGCATCAATACCGGTAATCCCGGAGCGTCGGTTTCGCAGACGGATTTGGGAGTGTACGCGCAGGATGATTGGCGCATCCGTCCAAACTTTACTTTGAGCTACGGCCTTCGCTACGAATACCAAACAAACGCCAACAGCAGATTTAATTTTGCGCCGCGCCTTGGTTTTGCCTGGTCGCCGGGCGGCGGTGCTAATGCAACGCGTCCGCCGAAGATGGTTATTCGCGGCGGCCTCGGCATCTTCTACAACCGCTTTAGTGAAGGTCAGACGCTCCAGGCGAATCGCTTCAACGGGTCGAACCAGCTTCAGTTCACAGTTCCTGAGTTGATCATTCGCGATTGCCCAACCCCAACTACCTGTTCACAACCGCGACCGCCAACACTTGCTGAACAGGCTGCAAATCCCGAGTTCGGACTTCTCAATCGCTTTCCGGCGGTGCTCAACCCTGCTGAACTGGCCTTGATTCCGCAAACACAGCAGACCGTTTACCGGGTCGATTCGAATCTTCAAGCGCCGAACCTTTATCTGATGGGCTTGCAAGTCGAACGTCAGTTGCCAAAGAACATCACCATGTTTGTCGGCGCGTACACGATGCGTATGACTCACGGCATCCGCCTGCGTGATATCAATGCACCGCTGCCGCCGGCCTTCACGACTCGGCCCATCGCCGGAGCCGGCGACATCTATCAGTACGAGTCGAGCGGCAACTTCCGGATGAGCCAAATGTTTGTCGGCTTCAACAGCCGGCTTAATCCGCGGCTTTCACTTTCGGGCAACTACAGTTTGGCCAAAGCCAGCGGTGACTTTGATGGATTCGGTGGCACCGGCCTGCCGATGAATTCCTACGATTTGTCGATCGAACACGGTCGCACCACGGGTGATGTGCGGCATCGCTTCACGATTTTCGGGACTATCACTTCGCCGTGGTGGGGGCTGACCTTTAATCCGTTCGTTATCGCGAACACCGGCCCGCCGTTCAATATCACGACCGGTCAGGACTTAAATCGCGACCGTGCGGCCAACGAGCGACCAACCTTCGCGCAGTTGAATGCCTACTGCACCACGCGGCCCGAGCGCTGTACGAGCTTTGATTATTCAAGCACCAGCAACGATTTCATTCCGCGCAATTACGGACAAAGCCCCGGCTCGCTTTCCGTTAACCTTCGCGTCGGCAAGACGTTCAGCTTCGGCGGCGAGTCAGCCCCACGCACGGGAGGTGGCGGCGGCCAGCGTGGTGGCGGTCGCAGCGGTCCATCGATTCCCGGCGGCGGTGGTGGCCACCGCGGCGGCGGCCCTCCGGGTGGCGGCATAATGATGGGAGGCCCGAGTGGCGGCGCGGGTCGATACTCGCTGAATGTCTCGATTAATTTCCAGAACCTGTTCAATAAGGTGAATTTGGGACGGCCTGAGGGCAATTTAACTTCAACGAACTTTGGACAGTCGCTGGGACTCGCCGGCAGCTTCGGCGGCTTCGGCGGCGGCGGCGGTGGCAGCACCGGCGCAGGCAACCGGCGCATCTTTCTAAACCTGCGCTTTAATTTCTGAACCTGACGCCCGGCGTGGGCGTAATAAATCCCGGAGTCTTGAGTTTCATCAAAGGCTTCGGGATTCTTTTTGCCCGATGCCAAACGCCTGACGAGAGTCATCTCGCCATTCTCGGGAGAGTTACAATGAAAAAACTCACGTTAAGCCTGCTCTTGCTAGCCTTTTCGACAGCTACTGCATTCGGGCAAACGGCCAACACCGGCACAGCCCCAGCCGCTAGCGGCAATTCAGCATCAAGTGCGAGTGCGGCGATTCCGGCGCCGCCGGCAATCAACGCTAACAGCACTCCGGTTGAACTGGCGCGCGCAGCGCTCGCCGCGCAGG
The DNA here is from genome assembly GCA_036374695.1 of Pyrinomonadaceae bacterium. Taxonomy (GTDB): domain Bacteria; phylum Acidobacteriota; class Blastocatellia; order Pyrinomonadales; family Pyrinomonadaceae; genus UBA11740. Next base: position 11,900 of record DASUTF010000392.1, on the reverse strand, counting down.
GTGGAGACAAATTCAAGAACGTGAAAAATATTTGGATCTACGGCGATGTTAGTCTCTACTCGCCGAACAGCTCGTTCCCTCAACCCGGCAAGTTTTCACTGGTTACCGCCGGGTCAAAAATGCGCCTCGATGTTGAATCGCCGGTGATCAAGTTCAAACAGATCTTCGACGGGCAGCAATCCTACAGCTCGATGCCCGGTGTTCAGACACCGCCCGCGGACAAGTTCGGTCTGTTCGTCCTGACGAAATACGATCAGGCAGGTTACACCGTCTCTGCTTTGCCTAATGAAAAGAAGCTGCGTGGCTTTCGCATCGTGGACCCCGAAGGCAACACCACCGACTTTTATATCGATCCCGTCAACGCGCGTGTGATCAAGTACGTCAGCCCGTACATCGGCTACACGTTCGGGACTGAGAATTCAAAGTTCAAAGAGATTGAGGGTATCCTGATCCCATTCAACTTCACGCAGCGTCTCGGGACGGCGATGGGCGCATTCTTCGCTGACTACAAAGTGAAGGAAGCGAAGATAAACCAGCCGCTAAACGATGATGTGTTTGTAATTCAGTAAGTGAACGGGCGGAACCGGCGAGGTTCTTCCATCGTTTCGTCGTCATTCAATCAGAAAATTCTGCATCATGCCGGTATCCTCGTGCGGCAGGATGTGACAGTGGTAAACCGACTTGCCTTTGAACCCCAGGAACTTCAGGCGGATGACGACTGAAGTGTTCTTGGGAATCCAGATCGTGTCCTGAATGGTTCCGGGCGGCAACTTCGCGTTACCCACGCTGATAACCTCAAAATGATCGACGTGGATGTGGAAGGGATGTCCCTCCGTACCGCCGTGATCGTGGTCCGGCACCTGTAGCGTCCACTCTTCCGCAGTGTCCAGCTTAACGCGATCGTCGGCCGGCACAACGTGCTCGTCGTAGAGCTGGTCGTTGATCTGGAAATCCAAACCGACATACACGTTCTTCTGCGCGGGGAAGTTGGCGTTGAAGACCACCGTGCGCTTGCGCTTGATCTCGTTCGGCTTAATCAACGGATAGTACCGAGTGGGTGTGGGCAGCTTGGTCGGCAACTTCATGTTCTTGTTCGGCGTGTTCTGGGAAATTTCGATCACCGCGATCACCTTGGGATCACTGACGAGAAATTGCTCAGTCTGTCCGAGTTCCATGATCCGGTAAGTACCCGGCGTGGTTGAACCCTTGATGAGAAACTCCGCGCGATTCGACGGGGCAAGGGAAAACTGCGGCGGTGGACAGGCGCCGGTGGTTTCGGGAATCGTCCGCGGCGCCGTGAAGTTGACCCCGTCCAGCGCGATCATGTGTACATCGTGCCCTTCGACCCAGAGCGGCATGAAATTGTCTGAGCAGGCATTGAGCATGCGGAAGCGCACCACTTCCCCGGGCGCCAGAGTGATCTTTTGATAGGGCAGCTGCGCGCCCAGCGGCTCAGTGGGAAGATTGGCGTTATGCGTCTCCTCATAAAACGGCTGGCCGTTCAGAAGGTAATATCTGAGCGGATAATCGCCGGTAGTAAAACCGCCTTTAAGTTTGGTCGCTACATTCTGTTTAGTCGCGGGATCGTAAATCGTCACACCGCCGCCGAAAGTTTGCCAGATGGCATTCTGGGTGGGCTTGTAAAGCCAAAGACCCGGCCTTGTTTCGTGCGGAAACAGGCCGATGTCGTTAATGACGAGGGGAATATCTCTGGCCGCTTTAATTTCCGGCACTTCGTCAATATCGCCCTTAATAATCACGCCTCCGGCCATGCCGGTAACCGCTTGCACCGCGGTCGAGCCATGATGGTGGGGGTGGTACCAATAGAAGCCCGGCGGATGATCTTCCGGGAGCGGGAACGAGTAATCGAAAGATTCTCCGGGCCGAATGGCAATCATCGACGACGCCGGATCGGAAGTTCCGAGCGGAGTGAACAGATGCGGTATCGTGTCAAAGCCGTGGGTGTGCAGGTTCGTCACTTCAAAATCGTGCGGCACGTTATGGTCGCCGTTCCATTTCGTTGACACGCCGGGAGGAATCGCTCCCCTGGCCGGGGCGTTGTGGGGAGCAAACAGCGAATTCTTCAACCGGATGTTCACCGTCTCGCCGGGCCTGGCGGTGAGCAGTGGACCGGGAACCTGACCGTTGTAACTGCGCAGCATCACCCTCTTGCCGTTCAGAGTCCTGGTGATCCACTTCGCTTCAAGCTGATGGAACGGCGCTGCTTGCTGACGCTGTCCGAAGGCTTTGCCCGCCACCATCGTGATGCCGGAGGCGGCCATTAATTGAATCCACTCGCGCCTGTTGATTGGGCTCATGTCTGATTCTCCACAACCGTTCTCAGCTTCAGAGAAGAACTGAATTGCAAAGTGGCGGTGGCTGGCGCAGTTTCCACTCCGTCCTCAAGAATCGCCAGCCAGCCTCGCTGCCACATGGTGCTGCCGTTTACTGGTGTCCGTTTACGAATTGCGCATACTCGGCATATGCCACTTGTAGCTGTAATGACGAATCCAGCGGAATGGCCGCCCTGATTACTCCAGTCGAACCGGGGTAAGGCATTGGATATTTGTAGTTCGAGAAATAGGCCTGACTATCCGCACTGTAGTTTTGGCAAATCGAAGTGGGAACGAAGATCAGCGGAACGTTCTTTCCCTGCTGGATAATTTCTCCCGGAGCCGCCGCGTAAGCGCCCATGTGACACGAAACACAGCTGGAGGACGGGTTATCAACAACGCCTGCGAAGCGCTTGTTACAACCGTAATGTTCGGGCAGAGTAGTCGGCGCCAGCACCGTTTGCCATGGTGGTTTGCTTTGGCCCTTCGGCACCGCCGGGAAAGTTTGCGGGTCACTGCCCCATTGCACGCCAAGCGGAATCAAGCGGCTCCAAACGGTTGGGCCCGGCTGATTGCCGTCATAGGCCAACGTGCTGTAAACCCAACGCGTGGGCGAACGCGGGTCAATGACCGCCAGGTCAACCTGCACCAGATGGACCGTCGTGATGGCCCGATCGTAAGTCGCATAGTCCGATGATTTGGTCGGCACCGGCACAAATTTCTTATGACCGTTCGCCTGCCAATTGGTGGATCCCTTCATATACTTAACGCCCATTTCGGCGCTCGCCGTCGTATTCAAAAGCTTCATGACCACCGTCCCCTCAGGAAACGGGAGGCCTCTGGCGAGTAGGCGCCCCGATCGGGAATCCCGATAAGTAGCTGGCGCTCCGGATGCTGGAAAAGCCTGTCCAATTGACCAAGCACCGCACTGGTTGTACATGCCCACGGACCACGTCTCGAAAAGTGGATCCTCGCCGTTGACCTTCTTTGCCCCCTCCATTTTCATGTTGCCGCTGGCGCGTTCAATATCGTCATCGTTCCTGAAGGTCGAAAGAGCGGTAGAGAGTTCATTGGTCAAGCCATGGACGAACTCTCTTCCGGAGTGCGGGTCATAGGCCATCCACGGAATATGGAACCAGCGTGTTTGGCCGTTGACCTCACTCTTCCAGCCAACGTTGTCCGGCAGATTCGGGTCCTGTCCTTCTGCGACGTAATCGATGATGTCCTGGACATAGTCCTTCCAGTCTTCCCACTTTGGATTTGGATTATTGAAATCGACCTGACGTTTCAGCCAGGGTGCATCACACTTCGGACGCACCTTTGGATAATTGTGGCTGAGTTTGAATTTCGGGCCGGTCCAATTTGCGGGGGGCGTATCAGCGCTGTCGCGGAAAGCAAACAGCGCCGCTGGATTCCGCTGAGCAAACGCCGCGGATTCAGAATCCACAGACTTGGGCATTTGCCAGAGAACAAATGCAAACGTTAGGAGGAAGACACATCCCAGGGCAATCGATCCTTTTTTCATCGGTCACTCCTTTTGGTTAGACGGGCGGTACACGCAGAACCTGTCGGACGAAGTCGGGTTCATCCTCACGTCCAGGCTCAATCGAATGCTGAACTGTGACTACGGCGTTGGGTCTTTGACCTTTTGAGGATCGGGGGACCCTTAGTTCATGTAAACGACTGCTAGATATCAGAGTTGGAGTAGCGTGTCAATAGATTTGCAAAGCGATTTATAGAATCCCTGGTGGGCGTCGCACACACGGATGCCGGCACTTCCAAAAGTGCCCACGGACTGACTGTTTATCGAATGCGCGCAGTGAAACCGACGCTGCCGGTATTGTTCGGCAATGTCTGGCTGAGATTTCCGGCGAAGCTCCAGCGAATATTCGTCACATTACGATCGTAACCGGCCGGCGCGCCGCCTCCGCCACTCACGGGCGTGTAGGTCCAGGTCGTGCCTCCGTCATTCGAATACTCGAAGGTGGCCACGAGCCCGCTGGTGCCGGGAGCGCTGGTCATCGAACCGACTTTGAAATCGACATTGTGAAACATTCGCTCGAGCGGATCCACGTTCGCGGGGTTCGGATCGATGATGATGAAATTCTGAGCGGGCGCGGTGCCTGAATTTGTGTAGACCACCGTGTAAGTGAGATCGGTGCCGGGAATCTGCGTGCCCGTGGGATCGACGCTCTTAACCAGGGTGATATTCGGAACGCCCGCATTTATGGTCGTGGGGTCAGTGGCGGTGTCGTTCGCTGTGTTGGTTTGGCCGCCGCCGGAAACGGCGACTGAGTTGGTGACGCTTGCGGGAGCACTTTGCGAGACATTCACCGTTAGCGTAATTACCGGATAACTCGACCCGACCGCCAACGCGTCGTTGCGCGTACACGTGAGAGTGCCGAGCACGCAGCTCCAGCCTGTCCCTGCTATGGCCGTCGCCGTCAGCGCGGCCGGCAAAGTGTCGGTCACTGAAACGGCCGCTGTTGTCGCCGCAAAACCTGAATTGGTGACAGTGATTGAATAAGTGGCTCCGACTTGTCCCTGAGTGAAGTTGCCGGTATGGCTCTTGGCGATGGTTAAGTCCGGCATCTGACTGATCGTGGTGGCGTCGGTCGCGCTGTTATTTGTGGTATTGCTCTCGCCGCCTCCGGACACGGCGACTGAGTTAGTAACGCTTGTAGGCGCATTGTTGGCCACATTTACCGTCACTGTGATGACCGGATAGCTTGAGCCTGCGGCCAGGGCGTTGCTACGCGTGCAAGTGAGCGTGGCTAAAACACACGTCCATCCGGTGCCGCTGATCGCAGTCGCAGTCAGACCGGCCGGCAACGTATCGGTAACCGTCACGGTTCCGCTGGTGGCTGCAAAGCCCGAGTTAGTGGCCGTAATGGTATAGGTCGCACCCGTCTGGCCTTGTGCGAAATTGCCCGTGTGACTTTTTGCAATCGTCATGTCGGGCAATTGCGTAATGGTCGTAGCGTCCGTAGCCGTGTTGTTCGAGGTGTTGGTTTCTCCTCCCCCCGAAACTGACACTGAATTGGTCACACTGGAAGCGGCGTTGTTAGCGACGTTGACCGTCAGCGTGATCACCGGATAGCTGGCTCCGGCAGCGAGCGCGTCACTGCGAGTACAGGTCAACGTGCCCAACACGCAAGTCCAGCCCGTGCCGCTAATGGCCGTGGCGGTGAGTCCGGCGGGCAGAGTATCGGTCACTGAAACTGCGGCGCTGGTCGGAGCAGAACCGGAATTGGTCGCGGTAATCGAGTAAGTCGCACCGGTTTGTCCCTGCGTGAAGTTGCCGCTGTGGCTCTTCGCTATTCTCATGTCAGGGGGCGCAATGGTTACCGCTGCAGTCGCGGGGGCGTTGTCCGCGGTGCTTTGGGTCGTATCAATCTGAAATTCGTTGACGTGTGCGATCGCTGAATTGTTGTAAGTGCCGGGCGTGCTGGGCATCACCATCTGATAGGTGAGATCCCGGGTTGTTCCCCCCGGCACCACAAAACTGCCGGTCCATGTCCGGGTTGAACCCGCCGCCACCGGATTGGAAATCGACGCGCCATTGAAAGTTGAAGAACCCGAAACGTAAGTTGGCGCAGCCGGGCTGGTGGGAGGCGTATCAACGAAATCTGTGAGCGTGTAACTGGCCGACCCGCTATTTGTAGCCCGCAGTGTGTAAGTAACTGTCGATCCGGCGGTCGGGTTCGTCGGATTGGCAATCTTGGTCAAGGTGAGCGGTGGGGGCAGCGCGGTGATCGAGATAACCGTGTCTCCGTAATCGCTGTTGTAGTGATAACTGCTGCCGGAGAAATCGACAATCGCGGTTCCTGCTGTCGTCGTGCCCGTCGATAGGACCCTGACCGTGTAAACGGTTACTACGTCGCCGCCTGCTTTTCCTCCCGGGTACTGGTCAGGGCCAATGCAACTACGATAGTTGGAACTGAGCGGGTTATTGTCCCAACCACAAGCATCAGCGTAAAACTTGTTATTGGTACCGCCGCTCGGGGAAGTATAGGTCGTGGCAATTGATTGGACCTGGAAGATTATGTTTGGCAGCTCAAGAAAGGCCTGAAGCTGCTCGTATCCACCGGTCGCAGTGCTCGCGCTGACCGTGTACTGATAAGTCTGGCCGACGTAAACGGTGGTCGGCCCGCTGATCGAATTTACTGAATTTCGGTTCTGCGAAATGATCCTTTCCACATAGATTTCCCGCGGCGTCGGCGTGGTCACGGAAGAAACTCCGTCGCCGGTAACCGTGATGTGGTATCTGCGCGTCGCGTTATAAGCGGCGCTGGTGCGAGTGATCGCCACCGTGAAATAGATGTCGGTACAAGCGCCTGCCGCCAGCGTTTTTACATTAATGGTGCTCGCTCCGCTGAGATTGATATAGATATTGGAACTATCCCAAACGAAATTGCCCGTAACATTAGTCACTGGCGCGCCGCCGGTATTGCAAACGCGCACCCCCACGGGATATGCGGCGGGACCCGTATTTACGTTGTTGCTGTCCAGTCCAATGACATTCCACGTCGTTGGTTGAACGGTTATACCGGCGTACGCGGCACTCGCAGACCAGACTCCAAAAAACAAAACAAGCGCCAAAGCCCGGACAGCAAATAGGCTGACAGGGTTGCTTAAGAATCCCGATGCTGCTGGTGCTGGCATTTGACGGTAATCGTGTGGCGTTAGTTCTTCTCAGACCGCGCCGGAGAGGCGTCGCCGCTACCCGCCAACCCGTGTTTGGAGGTTCCGAATAAATTGAAGAGATTAAAAAGTTTCGTGCTGATCGTGAAGTAGAAGCCACGCCTCGTGGGCAATACGCGCGCGCCTTCGGGTTCGCTGACGGCGGTGAAGTTGTAGCCGCCGCCCAATCGCAAATCAGGAGTGGCCCAGAAGCCTATTTCGGTGGCGTAGGTCGAGCGCCTTGTGTGGGAAGACGGTTGGAACAGCGCGCGAGTTTCAAACGCCCAATCCAATCGCGACGTGAGCAGATACTGCACGCGCGCCTGTGCCAGATACGAAAGGTTCGAGACGAACGGAAGCTCTGCCTGGCCGTTTCCGGTGAAGCGTAGCGAGAACCGGCCGTACAGTTCGAGACGCTTTGTCAGTTGCTCGTAAACGTCAGTCGAAAGTGAGTCGATTCGATCACGCGTCGGCTCGCCATTATTAACCGACAACTGCTTTAAAGATCGATGCGTGTAGGTGAACAGCAAACCGCGTCGATCCGAATCGATGGGACGAAGCGCCAGGGCTGCGGTGGCATCAAAGGCCGAGTTGTCGCTCTGGCCAAACGCGCCGCGTGACCATTGCACACGTGCGAGCGCAGTAACGCCTTCTTGCACACGGCCGGCCGCGCCCGCGGCAAACAATTGACCGTTGCCGTTGCGATTTCGAAATTCGTACCGCGCGTTGGCGCGAAAGTCTTCGTTCGGTTGCCAGCCAAAACCCAGCGTCGCGCTGCTGAAGCTGCTCTGCGGGCCGGTCAGATGGAAGCCGCGCTCGAAACCGAGCTCGAGAGAGAACTCTTTGGTCAGCGGCAGACGATTTTGCAATCCGATCACCGCGAAACTGTCGGTGCCGCTGATGCCATTCTCCAATTGATACCGCCCCGTCAACGAAGTGTATTTGCCGAACCGCGTTTCGACGCCGAAGGCCGTCTCGCGGCGGGCCGAGGTGAAAGCGAACCCGGTGTTCGTGTAGTCGCCAATCGGCGTGATGGTTCCCGAAGCAAGTCGCTGCGTGAAGAACAGCCTGGTTAACGAGCTCATCTGGTACGTCGCCCCCAGCGTCGTCTGGTTCGGATAGCTCGGATCGGCTTCACCGAGGTTTTGTTCGCGCTTCACCGTCAGTTGCAGCTTGTCAGTTACCTTCACTTCCGCGCCCGCCGTCACCAGGTTCGAGTCGATCTTGCGGTTGTTCAGGTCGTCCGAAAATGCGCGATGGTCAAAGCCGAATTGCAGACGCACGCGCTCGTGCAACAATTGCTCCCAGGCTGCAGAAAACGTCACGCGGCGATTGTCAACGTTTTCAGTCTTGTTGTTTTCGCTGGTAAATCCAAGCCGTAAGAGCGAGTTTTTCAGCGGTTTCATTTCCAAGTTCACTTCCCCGCGACGTGAGCCGGGCGTGACTGTGCCGCCGAACGGATTGAAGAATCCGGCCGACGCGCTGAGGAAGCGGCCGCGTACAACAGCACTCGCGAACGGCAGCGGTTGCTGCAGCGCGACCTGATAAGCATTGCCGTTGTGCGTTGATTCGTCCGAGTTGAAGACGTTTCCGGTGCCCACCACTTCGCCGTTGCTCATTGCCCAGGCCATCTGCAACGTCCCTTTGCCCGGCAGTTTCTTTTCCGCGTCGAATCCGGCAAGGAAGAAATTTCCCTCGTTAGCTTGTGTCTGCATTACCGCCGACAGACCCAGCTTCAATCCGATCGATTTGAAGTTCTTGTGCGCGCGCAAGGTGTAAACGGCGCTGTTCAATGAGTTCGCGCGGTGCTCGTAAGTGACGACGATCTGCTTCAGGTTTAGCAGTTGATCGAACGTCGAAATGTAGCGGAGGAAGAAGAGCTGACCCGTCACCGGATCGAGATTGTAATCAATGCCCCGCGTCAGCGTCTCGCGCGAGATGACGACTTCGGGATTGCGCCGGTCGCGAGTCTCGAACATGACATTCTCGGAACCCGGCAGAATCTCACCACTCGAAAGTTGCAGGATGCCGAGGCTGCCCGCCGCGAACACATCGCGCGCGAACGCAGTGTCGGGGCGCGCGCCGGTCAAAGTTATGCCGTCGCCGCCGGAATTCTCGAGATGAAGCTTCACTCCGGTCAGCTTCCGGCCGTAACCCATCAGTGGCGCGTTCATGTCGGCTTCGAAATCGCCGAACATCAGATACGACCGTTTGCGATCGATGCGCGCGTAGAGCTTCGAATTAGTTTGCGCGGCTTCAAAGCGCGTCGATGAATCGCCGAATAGTGGATACACGCGGTCATTCGGATCGAGTTGGAACAAACGATCACGGCCGGCTGTGCGATTAATCGGACGCTGCGAATCGTACGAGAGCGTCAGCATGTTGTCGCCGAAGAGTTTGCCGCTGTAGAAGAAGCTGAGGCGGCTACGGAAGTTTCCTTCCTCGCGGCGCAAGCCAACTTCCGGGATGCCTTTGCCGAAACTCATCTCGGCCATCCCGACGAGCATGCGCGGACGGACTTCAGCGGTGATGCGCACCCGGGCTTCAGCTTCTACCAGCCCGGTGTTGGCGCGTAGCCGAGCGTCGCCCGGGGCGCCGGCGCTAATAAGCTTCACGGTAGCCACGCCGCCCCGGAACTTCAGAATCAATGGAGCGCGTGACTTGTTTTTCTCGAGCGAGGTTGTCGCGTCTTTATCGTTTGCGGCCTCGAGGTTTCGCACTAATTCGCCAAGCGAAGTTTCCACACCGACGTCGCCATCAAACGCCGGATTGCCCCACTGGTCAAACCCGCGGACGCGCACAATCGTAGAATCCGCACCGCCCGCTTGAATCTCAGTTTTCTCAGCCGTGATTTCCAGACGACGCGCCGGGCCGCGACCCAGCACAACAATTTCCTGCGGCTGTCCGGCGGAACCATTTGCCGCAATCGCAGTCACCTGAAGCTTGTTCGGTCCGGGACGCACGTTGAGGCCGACGAAAGTGAAGCCCGCGATCTTGTTCTTATGATCCACGCGACGCTTGCCGATGTTCTTGTCGGAAACTTCCTGGCCATTGATCTCGACTTTCACCGTCGAGTTAATTTCAACTTCGGCTTCGACCTCCAGCGCCGGCGCCATGACCACGCTATTCGGCTTCGGAGAAACGACGCGCACAGTACCAGCCGGCACCGGCTCGAGGTCTTCGGTCGAAGCGAACTCGTAGGTGCCCGGGGTGGTTGGCTGGGACTTGTCTGAGCCGCCGTTAATGGACGAAGTGAGTGCTGACTTCGCTGGTTGAGTATCCGATCCCGTCGCTACCGCTCCGGGTACTGACACTTGCGCGGGCCCGCCCGCTGACGCAGGCGGTTCTGACTTGGGCGCGCCAATATCAACCAACGCGGACGCTGACCCACCCGCTGACGCAGGTGGTTCTGACTTGGACGCGCCAGTATCAATCAACGCGAAGTTCTGTCGCAGCAAACCGCCGCCGCCAATCGGCGTGCGCAGCAGTCGCGTCCAGCTCTGGCCCGAATATCGACCACCATCAGAGAGTGCGTAATGCGAAGGCAGGCTGACGGGATCGAGTGAAATGACGATCGAGCCGTCGTTCAAAGCCGGAAAATTGTACAAGCCTTCCGAGTCGGTGATTACTGATTGCCCATTGTTCAGATAAAGGCGAACGCCCGGCGACGGCCGATCGCCGTCATCAAACTGGCCGTTCTGGTTCGTGTCGACAAACACGCGGCCGAGCAACACTTGACGTGCGGAAAACACACCCGCGGCAACAAAGACGGTGGCACGCGCCTGAGCACTGGTCGTGCGTTCACCGGAGGGGAACGAACCCGACGCCACCGCCACGTTTTCGCGATCTCCTTCGCCGGCATTCGCGCCGATGCGCACGCGGTAGAGCAGCTTCGCGGTCGAACCGGCCGGCAAATTACCAATCGTGAACAAGAGGGTCGAGCCATTCACCTGCGGCTCGATCGCTTGCTGTGGAGACGCTCCCGTGGCAAGCAAAGCTGAGCCTTCCGCGTAATGGAAAGACTCAGGCAGGCGATCTTCGACGGTGACATTGCCGAGCGTGGTTGCGGTCGGGTTATGAACTTCGACTCGATAAGTCACGATGTCGCCGATTTCGACGCGCGCGCGATCGGCTGACTTGATTACTTGCAGCCCTCTGGCTTCGAACATCGGGATGTTCATCACGAGCGCGGCAAGGTCTTCGATGCTGATGTCGTTGCGCACGAGGACAAACGCTGAGTCCGCCAGTTCCTGGCCGTCAACAGCGTGCTGAGTCAATGCGAACAAACCGCTGTGTGTCGGCCGCAAGTTCAGTCGAATCATTCGCGTCAGGAATCCGGGCGCGGAAATCCTCATGAAGTAAGTTGTTTCAGCGACTATCGATTCCGATGACAACTTGAAGCTGAAGTGCCCGGCTGAGTCGGTAGCAAACGGATTCGCGTTGGCGGCATTCGGCACAAAGCCGCTGTTCGGCGGCAACGTCACCAGGTTGGTGCCGTCTGCATTGGTAAACAACTCGACGCGCGCGCCTGCGATGGGCGCTGAGCTGCCGCCTCGGGCTGCAAACACCAACCCCAAAGGATCTGCGACAACCACGGCATCGGTTGTCCGCACGGGCGGTGCATTGTCTGCCGTAAAGCCCGCGTTGTTCACCACGCCGACGCCGGCCGTGACTGCGTTCGCCAAACGCGCACTGAAGGTAATGCGAAAGGCTTCCCCCGGATTCACTCGTGGCAGCCGCATCTGGACGGTGTTGTTTACGACTGAGCCTTCGTCAGCGTCGATGGCGTCCGAAACCAGATTGTCGTTGAGTCTCAGCGAACTCGGAACGTATTGAATTGTCGGTGGCAACTGGTCGGTCATCACCACGTTGCGCGCCGCCGCA